>DATBDF010000279.1:0-3195 GCA_036270075.1 Nocardioides sp. | reverse complement strand
TGGGTGAAGGCGCCGCTGCTCGCCCCGGCGACCAGCTCCTCCACCGTGGTCTGGTCGTTGCGGACGACCTCGACCCCGGCGCCCAGGGTGCCGAGCCGCTGGGCGAGGTTGTAGGTGAACGAGTCGTAGTTGTCCACGACGAGCACGCGTGCGCCGTGGTAGGACGCGAGCGGCTCTGTGGGTGGGGACGCACGGTCGAGGCGGTCGCTGAGCCACGTGGTCAGTGACCCGACACCCCACGTCCGAGCACCGTCATCACCGACCACGGGCTGGACGCCGCGGATCGAGCTGGTGGTGAACACCTCGACGGCCTTCCCGAGCTCGTCGACCGAGACGGGCCGCTCGAGCACCGGGATCCTCTGCGCGCGCAGCAGCTCGAGGACGCGGGCGCGCACCGTCCCGGGCAGGATCCGACCGTCCAGGGGCGGGGTGACCACCAGGTCGTCGAGGACCACGAACACGTTCGCACGGCCGCACTCGAGGAGCAGACCGGCGTCGTCCACCAGCAGGAGGTCGCCTGCCGGTCCGGTCTCGGCGACCACGCGACGGTCGATCCACTTGTGCTCGCCGAGACCCGACGGGAGCCGCCGGAGGGCGAGCGTCCGCGGTTGGAGGGCCGGCTCGTCGATCGCCTCCGCCTCGATCTCCCACTCGCGGGCGACCGGGTCGTACGACGTGCGCACGCGCGCCGTCTTCATCGCCACCGTGTCCGCCCGGACGCGCGCGCCCAGCGCGCCGCGGTCCACCGGCACGTCGTACAGCGCGAGGACGGAGTCCGCGAGGCGGTCCACGTGCTCGGCCAGCGCCACCGGCTCGCCGTCACGGACCAACAGCGTGTCGAAGACCCCGAGCTGCGGATCGGGGCGTGACCCGGTCGCGTCGGGGATCGTCCGCGCCGCGGCGGCGGCACGGGTGGCCGGCGGGGGAGCGGTGGTCGCCCGCGTGGCTCCCACCGCCGCGAGCAGCGGGTCGACCTTGGTGAAGACCTCCGCCAGCTCGCGGTCGGGCTCGGAGTCGGCGACGATCCCGCAGCCGACCCCGATCCAGCAGTCCCGGCCCGCGAACTCGAAGGTCCGGATCACGACGCTGGTCTCGAGTCCGGCCACCGGGCTGCGGTAGCCGATCGCTCCGGTGTAGACCTCACGGCCGGTGGCCTCCAGCTCGTGGATGACCTCCATCGCGCGGACCTTGGGCGCCCCGGTCACCGACCCCGGCGGGAACGTCGCGCGCAACAAGTCGGCATCCGAGGCGTCGGCGGTCAACGTGCCGCGGACCTCCGAGACGAGGTGCCGCACGCCGGCGCCCGGCTCCGGCTCCGCGAGCGACGTCACCCGCACCGAGCCGATCTCGGAGACCCGCCCGAGGTCGTTGCGCATGAGGTCGACGATCATCACGTTCTCGGCGCGGTCCTTGGCCGATCGCTCGAGCACGGCGGGATCCTGGGTCGCCGGCGCCGTGCCCTTGATGGGCCGGGTGGTCGCCTCGCGTCCCTCGCGGCGGAGGAAGAGCTCGGGTGAGAGGCTCACGACCTGCCGGTCGCCGGTGTCGAGGTACGCCGCGTGCGCCGGCGCCAGCACGTCCACCCCCGTGCAGAACACGTCGAGCGGGTCGCCGTCGAGCCGGGAGTCGAACCGCGAGCAGATGTTGGCCTGGAAGACGTCGCCGGCCCAGATGTGCTCGCGCGCGGCGGCGACCGCATCGCGGAAGTGGTCCGCCCCGGCCGCCATCGTGAACGGCTCGAAGGCGAACGGCCGCCGATCGTCCGCCCTCACGACCAGCTCCTCGGCCTCGGCGTACGCCGCCTCTGCGGCGCGGCCGGACAGCAACGTCTCGAACGCCCAGTGCCCGGCGGCTGCGTCGTACCGGAGCACCCAGTCGTAGCGCGCGATCCACGAGTCGGCCTGCGGGCGGGGTCGGGGCGGTGGTGGCGGCACGTCCTCGAGGAGCCGGTTCAGCTGGTAGCCCCACAGGCCGATCCACCCGCCGCCGAACCCGGCGCCGTCCCCGACGTGCTCCCCACGGTCGGGCAGGTCGAAGGGGTCGCCGTCGTGCACCTCGCCCGGGCGACACGCGAGGATCGCGCCCCCGCCGGCCCAGGCCCCGACCAGCCCGACGAGACCGGGCTCACCACGCATCCGGCGCAGCACGGACGTCGGTCGGTCCGCGAGAGACAGGAGCCGGACGAACGGCTCCCGGGGTGCGGCCATGCGTTGCCCTCCTGGCCGGACTTCCTACCAGACACCCATGATGTCGCCATCTGAAGGCTTCGAGCCCGGCGTCGTGCAGCGTCCTTGGCGGG
Organism: Nocardioides sp.; assembly: GCA_036270075.1. Lineage (GTDB taxonomy): Bacteria > Actinomycetota > Actinomycetes > Propionibacteriales > Nocardioidaceae > Nocardioides. Next base: position 896 of record DATBDF010000279.1, on the reverse strand, counting down.
TGCGACGTCGATCAGGCTTCGATCATGCGTGGGCCGTCATACTGGCGCGCATGAGGAAGGAGCGCGACGGGATCCGGTGGAGCCGGACCCTCCTCGTCGTGGCCGTCCTGCTGATCATCAACGTGCCGTACGTGCTGTACCAGTTGCGGTTGCACCAGGTGGCGACCAACGGGCAGCAGGTCACCGCGACCGTCGTCGGAGTGGGCCAGCCCGGTGACGTCGTCGACGTGGCCTTCAAGCTGCCCGCGAGCGTCGACGACAAGCAGACGGTGCGGACGGTGCGGGTGGACGGTGCCGTCGCCGAGCAGGCCCGGCGCACCCACGAGCTCGCGGTCCGTGTCCAGGAGGGCAACCCCGGTCTCTACCACGTCGACGGGCAGGTCCGGAGCTGGGGCGGCCTGATCCTCGTGGTGGTCGCCGACGCCCTCGTGGTGGTGATGCTGCTCATCGCCTGGCGGTTCGGCGGTCGCCTGCGGCGCCCGAAGCTGGTCGGCATCGCCGTCGAGGACGTCAGGAACGGCGAGGCGGGATCCCTCCTCGACAAGCAGGACGACGGCACCTACCTGATCAACGGCGAGGTCGTGAGCGCCGGTCCGTCGTCCCTGGTCCTGAACCTGCGCGATCGCGACGTGGAGATCCACCTGCGTGACCACGAGAACCCGATCGAGGTGGGACAGCGGGCCCGGGTGAGGGCTCAGCTGGTGGGCTGATGCTCCAGAAGGTCGTCGACACGCTGCTCGCCGTACCGCCCTGGATCGCCCTGCTCATGATCGCGGCGCTCGTCTTCGGTGAGGCGGCCCTCTTCTTCGGCTTCGTGCTCCCCGGTGAGACCGCCGTGGTGTACGGCGGCGTGCTCGCCGACGCCGGGAAGGTCTCGGTGGTCGTCGTGCTGGTCG
>DATBDF010000278.1:0-23622 GCA_036270075.1 Nocardioides sp. | reverse complement strand
CGTCGAGGTGGTGGCGCCGCCCGAGCTCCGCGCGCACGTCAGCTCGCTGGTGCGCCGGACGGCCCGGCTGTACCGCTAGTACAGCGTGCCGCCGATCTCCTTGCACCGCCCGACGAAGACCGCCACCACCTCGTCGCCCACGGTGACCAGGACGTCGTACACCCCGTCGCGGCCGGTGCGCTCGCGCTCCGTGGCCGTCGCGACCAGTCGATCGCCGAGGTACGTCGGCCGCCGGAAGCGGATCTCGGCGCCCGCGGCGACCGTCGCCCGGTTGTAGGAGTTGCAGGCGAACGCGAACGCGCTGTCGGCCAGGGTGAAGGTGAAGCCGCCGTGTCCGATCGCATGTCCGTTGACCATGTCCTCAGCGAGCGTCATCGACACCGTGGCCGTGCCGGGACCGACGGCGTCCAACGTCATCCCCAGCCACTGGCTGGCCCGGTCGTCGGCCCACATCGCTGCAGCGCTGCGCTCCGCCGTGCGCTGGGCGATCACGACGACAGACTCCGCGACAGACTCCTCGGCGACCTCGTCCGACCTCATGGCGCCACGCTAGCGACGCACGGTCCCAGCGGCCTCCTCGGTCCGGCCCGACGGCGGATCCTCCGAGCGATCGGGCGTCGGGTCGAGGAAGAGGTGGCGGACCTCCGGGAAGCGCTCCTTGACCAGGTCGTCGATCTCGTCGGCCGCGCGCTCGATCTCCTCCGGCGTGAGGTCGTCGGCCAGGTCGACCCGCGCCGCCACGAGGACCTCGTCCGGAGAGAGCCGCATCGTCATCAGCTCCAGCACGCTGTCGACGCCGTCGGCCTCGGTGAGCACCTCGGCGATGCTCCCCTGGAGCTCGGGTGAAGCGGCCTTGCCGATCAGGTACTGCTGGTTCTGCCGGCCGAGTCCGTACGCCACCCCCACGAGCAGCACGGCGATCGCCAGCGACGCGACGCCGTCCCAGACCTGCCCGCCGAGGAGAGTGTCCAGGCCGAGCCCTCCGGCCGCGATGAGCAGACCGACGAGTGCAGCCCCGTCCTCCCAGACCACGGCACGCAGCGCCGGATCCGCGTCGTGCAGCAGGTGGGAGGACATGGGCGAGTCAGCGGCCGCGGAGTCACCGCGCAGCTGGACGACCGCCTTGACGAACGACGTCCCCTCGAACACGAACGAGATGCCGAGCACGACGAACGCCCAGGTCGGCGAGCCGCCCTCGCTGGGTGAGACCAGCGCCTCGATCCCCTGGTACGCCGAGAAGCCGGCGCCGAGCACGAAGATCCCGACCGCCGCGAGCAGTGACCAGAAGTACCGCTCCATGCCGTAGCCGAACGGGTGCTCCGGGTCAGGGGGTTTGCGGCTCTTCCGGAGCGAGGCGAGCAGGAAGACCTGGTTCATGGTGTCGCCGATGGAGTGGGCGGCCTCGGAGAGCATCGCCGACGAGCCGGACACCAGGCCGGCGAGCAGCTTGGCCACGGCGATCAGCAGATTGGCCGTGCCGGCGACGAGCACGGTCGAGGTGGACTCCTCCTGGGCCATGTCCTGTTGTGTACCCATGTGGGCGCGGCTCACCCGCGCGTGAGACGGCTCACCCGAGCAGCAGCGCCGCGCCCAGCACGGTGAAACCGACCAGCACCCAGCTGACGTAGTCGCCGACGTGAGCGCGGTGGAGGACGTGCAAGGCCCGCACCGCCGGACGCAGTCGGGCGACCGTTGCCGCGAGCGGAGCCGGCCGACGGCTCGGCCACAGGCCCGCCAGCGCGAACCCGACCGCCAGCACGGCGGCGAGCAGCCCCAGCAGGACGGCGGACAGATGCCAGATGCCCTCCGCCGGTACCGCCGCGTGGACGCCCGACGAGCCGTGCAGCACGGCATCGACGTACGTCGTCCGGTCGGTCATCCAGGCCCCGGCGCTTGCCGATCCGCGTGCCACTTCGGGCGACAACGCGATGGCGACGGGCACCACCAGCAGGACGATCGGGGGCACGAGGACCCGCCACGCGTCGCGTCGTGGCTGACGGTCGCCCTCCGGTTCCTCATGCGTGTCCGGTCCCGGATCGGGTCTGTCGCCGACCCCGAGGAAGATCCGCATCCCGGCCCGCAGGACCGCGCCGCCGGTCAGCACCGACACCAGGCCGACGACGAGCTCGAGCCATGCCACGTGCGCATCGACGAAGGCCGTCCCGAAGGCCGCCTTGCCCGCCCAGGTCCCGAGGGGTGGCAGACCGGCCAGCGACAGCCCCCCGATCAGGAAGACCGCCCCCGCCACCGGCATGTCCCGGCCGCGACGATGCAGCTCGTGCTCGTCGAGCGTCTCGAAGCGGTTGAGCAGGATGCCCGTGACGAGGAACAAGGCCCCCTTCGTGCACGCATGACCCACGGCGTACAGGCCGGCGGCGGTCAGGCCGGGTCCGCTGAGCAGCCCGATGCCGCAGGCGATGACGCCGGAGTGTGCCACCGTGGAGTACGCCAACAGGCGCTTGAGGTGGCGCTGGGCGGCACACATCACGGCGCCCACGACCGCGGTGACCACACCGAACCCCAACAGTGCGTGACGGAACGCGCACTCGGGCACCGCCCCGTCGAAGACGACCCACCACCACCGAGCCACCGCGAAGGCTCCGACCGTGATCATCGCGCCGGACAGCAGCACGCACACCGGCGTCGGGGCGACGGCCTCGGCGTCCGCGGTCCAGAAGTGGAACGGGACCAAGGCCATCTTGACCAGCACGCCCGTGAGCAGGAGAGCGCAGGAGACCAGCACCAGGTGGTCGTGCGGCTCGGCGCGCAACGCGTCGCCCATTGCGGCGAGGTTCAGCTCGCCGGTGCGGGCGTAGAGGAGTGCCACACCGCTCAGGGACAGCGAGGCACCGACGGTGTTGACGATCCCGAACGACAGCGCGCCGTGGACGCTGCGGTGCTCCTCGATCCGCATGCCGGTCAGTGCGTACGCCGTGACGCCCATCAGCTCGAACCACACGAACGCATCGAAGACGTCCCCGGCCAGCACGAAGCCGGCGCAGGCGCCGAGGAACACGGTGACCAGCACGACGTAGGACGCACCGGTGTCGGCCAGGAAGTGCCACGAATAGGTCAGACCGGCCACCGTGAGCAGGCCGACCAGGCACACCACCAGCAGGCCTGGGCGGTCCGCCACGAGGGCGACACCCAGCGGCTGGCCGTGCACCGGCTCCCACCCGCCCTGCCACACCACCCGTGTGCGGTCGCCCGTGTCGACCAGGAGCACGACGGAGCCGACGGTGACCGCCACGGCCACCGCCAGTGCGACCGGGTCGGCCAGCCGACGGCCGATGCCCGTCACCGACACTCCCGCGATCACGGCACCGGCCAGCAGCGGGCCGACGACCAGCAGCGTGGCCAGCGTGCTCACGGGGCGCTCACAGGGGTGCTCATTCCTCGAGGTCCTCCTCGAGCGAGCGGATGCGCTCCGGGTCGATCGACCCCTGGCGTTTGGCGAGCTGGATCGTGAGCGCGAGCAGGAGGGCGGTGACCGCACCTCCCACCACGATGTCGGTGAGCGTGAGCGCCTGGACCACGGGATCGACGACCCTGGCGTGGGTCGACACGTCGGCGAACACCGGCGCCGTCGCGTCGTGCCTCCACCCGATCATGAGCAGGAGGAGGTACGTCGACGACTGGACGAGCGAGAGACAGCCCACGACGTGGATGAAGCTGCGGCTGATGGCGATGCCGAAGCAGCCGACGAGGAAGATCCAGGCCGCCACGGCGTAAGGAAGGACTCGCAGGACGTCGTCGAGCAGGTCACCCATCGCCGCCGTCCCTTCCGACGACCAGTGCCTGGTCCAGGAACTTCGCGACCAGCAGCACCAGCGCCGACGCGACCTCCATGCCGACCGCGACGTTGAAGAGCTCGACCATGCCGGCCGACGCGAGCTCGCCCAGGGTGCCCGTCGGCAGCCAGTTGGTCAGGAACGGGTCACCCACGAACAGCGCCGACATCCCCAGCAGCACGAACCCGGCGGCGCCGACGGCCTCGACGACGTCGAAGACCGCGACCGGGCGCAGGCGCTGCAGCACGACGTAGTCGCCGGCCAGGTACGCCAGGTGGAGACCGGTCGCCAGCACGGCTCCTCCCTGGAAGCCACCGCCGGGGCTCACGGCACCGTGCGCGATGACATACAGGGCGACCATCACCGTCGGCGCGAGCAGCGCGAAGCCGACCAGGTTCACCGCACTCCACACGTCCCGAGGTCCGTAGCCGAGCTCGCGGTCGCGTCCTTCCTCGTCGTGGAAGCGTCGCATCAGCAGCAGCGCAGCGACCGCGGCGGAGAACAGCACGAACTCCTCACCCACCGTGTCGAACGCCCTCAGGTCGAAGTTGACCGACGAGATGACGTTGGCGGTGTTGCGGGAGAGCGCGGCCGGGACCGCCCGCGCGGCGTACGGGTGTGGCACGTCGCCGAGCCGCGGCAGGTCGCCGAGCGCGAGGAGCAGGAGCGCCCCCGCCCCGACCACACCGCAGACACCGAGCAGGCGACTCGCGCGGCGGCGGCTCACGATCCGTCCTCCGGGCCGTCGTCGCGATCACCGAGCTCGCGGTTCACCTTGGCCACGGTCAGCACCACCAGCAGAGGCACGATCGCGGTGCCGACGGCAACCTGCGCGAGTGCCACGTCGGGCGCCTGCAGGACGACCATGAGTCCGCCGAGGACGAGACCGTACGCCGAGAGCACCAGCGCCTGCCGCGTCGGTTCGCGGGTGAGAGCGACCGCCGTTCCTGTGGCCGCGGTGGCCAGCAGGAACACCGCGACCAGGACGTCGGCGATCACGACGCGGGCTCCTGGCCTCCGGCCCTGGACCTGGTGACCGCACGGGCGGTGGCTGCGCTCGCGGCGGGCGAGCTGGCGACGAGCAGCACACCGATCACCGCCAGCCTGAACCAGTCGCTCGGATCGCGGACGACGACCCCGGCGAGCACCAGCGGCGCCCCGACCATCGAGGCCAGGTTCAGGTAGTGCAGCCGGACGAACGGACTGCGCGGCAGCGCGGACCCGATGCCCGCGAGCACCAGGGCCAGCGTCCCGGCGGCGAGGAGGGCAGCCGACGCGAGGTCGCCGAGAGTCACAGCACGTTCACAGGGCGCGGCCGAAGAAGCGGGCGAAGACCAGGGTCCCCGCCAGGGAGACCAGGGCCAGCACCAGCGGTACGTCGAGATACGACGGGCGGTCGAAGCCCACGGACAGCAGGACCAGGCCCACGGTCATCACGATCGACAGGCACTGCAGGGCGACCAGTCGCTCCACCGGCGCACCCCGGCAGACCGCGACCAGGCAGGGTCCGGCGGCCCCGACGAGCAGCACGACGACCAGCCAGCCGAGCAGGGGGTCGAGGGTGGGTGTCACCGGCCCTCCATCCCGGACGTCGCTCGGTGGTGGCGGGTCACGAGGTGACGTCGCAGGACGAGCCGACCGTCACGATCCTCGACATCGACCGCCAAGGACCCTGGCGCCGCGGAGGTCAGCAGCACAGCCCAGGCACGCACCGCCTCGTCATCCTCGAGAGCGACCGCGTCCACTGTGCCGCAGCCGCTGTCGAACGCCTGCCCGGTCACCAGCAGCCGGGTCAGGCTGACCCCATCGCTCGCGATGTCGAGCGGCAGCAACCACGCCCGCCGTACGAACGCCGGCACGGCCGTGGGTGGGTCGAACGCGCGACGAGCGGCGACCGCGACGGCCGCCGCGGTGGCGCCGATGACGAGTCCGACGGGGACCTCGAGCCCCGTCGGCGGGGAAACCAGGAGCAGGTAGCCGACCGTCAGCGCCAGCCACCACAGGGCGAACTCCGCGCCCGTCCGGATCCTTCGACTCAGGTAGGGCTCCCGAGCTCGTCGCGCAGCCGAGCCAGCAGCGCGGAGAGCAGCCGCGAGACCTGCATCTGCGTGATGCCCAGCACCTCGCCGATCTCCGACTGGGTCGCGCCCTTGAAGAAGCGCATCTCCAGCATGATCCGCTCGCGGCGGTCCAGGTGCGCGAGCAGCGGCTTGAGCGCGACCCGTGCCTCGGCGCTGTCGAACGACTCGTCGTCCTCACCCAGCCGTTCGCCGATGCCGCCCTCGGCCCCGACCGGTGTGGCGTCGAGCGAGGTCGGGGAGAAGCAGCCGTTGGCGGCCAGGGCCTCGACCACGAGGTCGAGGTCGAGCTCGAGCCGCTCGGCGAGCTCACTGGGCCGCGGGGAGCGCCCGAGCTCCTGGCAGAGGTCGGACTCGACAGCGGTGATCCGCGCCTGGGCCTGCTGCACGGTGCGCGGAGGCCGGACGGTCCATCCGTGGTCGCGGAAGTACCGACGCACCTCACCGCGGATCGTCGGCACGGCATAGCTCAGGAAGTCGGTGGCCCGCTCGGGGTCGTACCCGCGGGCGGCCTTGACCAGGCCGAGGCAGGCCACCTGCTCGAGGTCCTCGATCGGGATGCCACGCGAGCGGTAGCGACGTGCGACGTCCACGGCTATCTGGAGATTGACCTCGACGATCTGGTCCTCGAGGGAGCGACGCTCGTCTCCCTCGGAGGTCGCGGCGCGAGCGAGCAGGAGCTCGGTCGCCTCACGTCGCGAGAGCTGCGCGATGTCGATCGCATCGACGCGTTCTGCGGGATGTCGAGGTGGGGACTCTGAAGCAACGGTGGCCACGAGTGACACGCACCTTTCGGGTTCGGGGTGATCCGTAGGTCGCCGTGGCTTGAGGCTCAACCACTCACTCCGGTCTACCACCTCCCGTGGAGACCGGTGAACACCCCTAAGGGGGGATGGTCCTCACCCCTATGTCATTCGCGCAGGTCAGACCGCCTGCCAGCGGTCGTCGTCGCTCTCCACGACCAGCCCGTCGGCGGCCGCGAAGGAGATCGCCCGGTCGAACCTCCCCGCTTCCCAGTACGCCGCGCCGACCAGGCGGGCGAGGTCGTCCAGGCGCTGGGGGCCCTGCTCCTCGAGGGCACGGACGATCTGACCCATCTCGTGGAAGACCTGCCGGTCTCGCGGGCTCTCCGTGCTCGCCTTCGGCGGTGGCATCGGCATCTGCTTGCTCCTCCTTCTCGATGTCCCCTCGGACTCAGGCGTGGGCGGAGGCCGTCTGCTGGCCCCCGGTGTCGGCGTCCTCTGCGGTCAGCGGCTTGGCGATCTCCTCCAACGACTGACCCTCGGCCCGGACACCGAGGAACGCTTCCGCGATCCCACCCAGGATCATCAGCACGGCCCCGATGAAGTAGCCCAGGGCGATCGCGGTGATGTCCTTGTCGGCCGACGCGTTCTCCAGCAGCTTGCCGAAGAGCAGCGGACCGGTGATCCCGCCGATCGCCGTCCCGATCGCGTAGAAGAACGCGATGCACAGCGCACGTGTCTCCATCGGGAAGACCTCGCTCGCCGTGAGGTACGCCGCGCTGGCACCGGCCGAGGCGAAGAAGAAGACGATCGCGCCCATCAACGTCAGCGTCGTGGCATTGAGGTTCCCGAGGATCATCCCGGTGACCCCCAGCAGGACACCCGAGAGCACGTAGGTGCCGGTGATCATCGGCACCCGTCCCAGACGGTCGAACAAGGGGCTCAGGAGCAGGGCGCCCAGGAAGTTGCTGGCGGCGAAGATGGCGAGGTAGTACCCCGCCTGCGTGACCCCGAAGAACGTGCCCAGCGTGTCGCCGTAGGTGAAGAAGAACGCGTTGTAGAGGAAGGCCTGACCCGCGAAGAGCGAGAGGCACAGGACGGTCCGGCGCGGGTACATCGTGAACACGGTCCTCGCGATCAGCGTCAGGGGGATCGTCCGGCGCTGTCGCACCGTGATCTTCTCCTTGACACCGGGCAGGTCCCGGCCCGACTCGTCCTGCACCGTGCGCTCGATGTCGCGGACGACGTCCTCGCCCTCGTCCTCGCGACCGTGGATGAACAGCCAGCGGGGGCTCTCCGGCACGTTGCGTCGTACCAGCAGGACCCCGAGCGCCAGCACCGCGCCGAGCGCGAAGGCGAACCGCCAGCCGTACTCCGGGTTGACCAGCGTCGGGTCGAGCAGCGGGATGGTCAGCAACGAGCCGGCCGCCGCACCCACCCAGAACGAGCCGTTGATGGCGATGTCGACGCGCCCCCGGTACCGCGCCGGGATCAGCTCGTCGATCGCCGAGTTGATCGCGGCGTACTCACCGCCGATGCCGGCGCCGGTGATGAAGCGGCAGGCGTAGTACCAGGTCGGGTTCATCGAGAACGCCGTCAGCACGGTGCCGATCAGGTACACGCCGAGGGTGATCATGAACAGCTTCTTCCGACCGAAGCGGTCGGTGAGCTGGCCGAAGAACAAGGCGCCCACACAGGCGCCCGCGACGTAGATCGCGCCGGCGAACCCGACACCCCAGCTGCTCAGTCCGATCCCGGTGCTCGTGGACTTCAGGGCGTCGGTCATCGAGCCGACGATGGTCACCTCGAGACCGTCGAGGATCCACACGGTGCCGAGCCCGATGACGATCACCCAGTGCCAGCGGGCCCACGGCAGACGATCGAGTCGTGCCGGAATGTCGGTGGTGATCTGACCTGTCTCTACCCCGCTGGCCATGTCTCCTCCTCGAAGCCCGAAAGTGCGCCGGACGTACCCGCCTGGGCGTCGAGGCATGCGCGAGCCGCATCGGCATGGCGGGCTGCTCGCCGGGTACGTCGCATCCATGAGCACCTGGCCGAGGGCGGTCGACACCGTCGTGCTCGACCTACCGTGCCGAGCTCGAGGACGCGGGAGCGGCCGTGGTGTGCGACGACCTCGCGCAGCTGCGGGACCGGCTCGACGAGCTCGTGTCGCCCGCCCACGAGCATGAGCGTCGGCTCGGCGGGTACCACACGTCCATGAGTCACATGGGCGACCACGAGCGACGGGTCGAGGTCGAAGGCGTCCCCGAGGGCGAGCACATCGACGAGGGCGACGCGGCCGATCGCATCGACGAGGACCCCGAGGAGCAGCCGAACCGACGGGACCCCGTCTGGGACGACGAGGAACACGAGGACTGACCACCTGAGAGGAGCCGGACCGACATGGCCGAGCTGACCGGAAAGACCATCGCCTTCCTGGTGGCGCCCGAGGGCGTCGAGCAGGTGGAGCTGACCGAGCCCTGGGCTGCCGTCGAGCAGGCCGGCGGGACGCCGAAGCTGCTGTCGGTCGAGTCCGGGAAGGTGCAGGCGTTCCACCATCTCGACAGGGGCGACACCTTCGCCGTCGACACGGTGGTCGCGGACGCCGACCCGGCGTCGTACGACGGACTCGTGCTGCCGGGTGGCGTGGCGAACCCCGACGCGCTCCGGACGGACGAGGACGCCGTCGCGTTCGTCCGCGACTTCGTCGCCTCCGACCGTCCGGTGGCCGCGATCTGTCACGCGCCCTGGACGCTGGCCGAGGCCGGTGTCGTCCGCGGGCGGCGGCTGACGTCGTGGCCGAGCCTGCGGACGGACCTGCGCAATGCCGGAGCCGACTGGGTGGACGAGGAGGTCGTCGTGGACGGCAACCTGGTGACGAGCCGCAAGCCGGACGACCTCCCGGCGTTCAACGACGCTTTGGTCGAGCTGATCGCCGGCTGATCCGCGGCACGACCGCCAGCCGCCCCCGCCTGATGGGGTGGCGAGCCCGGCGCAGGGCCGTGCGGACGCGCCACTCGACGAAGGCCGTCGCGAAGAACGAGAACTCCGCGTCGCCGTACGGGTCGAAGAGGTGGACCGCCTCGTGGAGCCCGTCCAGGGCGGCGTGCTCGGTGCGGAGCCGCTCGGCATCGGTGAGCTCCAGCCGTTGCGCGACGGCCACGACCAGGGGCAGGTTCAGGTGCAGGGCGCGGAAGCGGAGAGCCTGCGCCTCGCCAGGCGCGGCCAGGGAGGCACGGACGAGGAGGCCGCGGGTGAGGACCCGCCTGGTGTCTTCCGCCCACGCGGCCCGCCCGACCTCGGTGGGCACGTCGGTCTGGGTGACGACGGGTGCCGTGCCGAGATCCTGCTCCGAGATGCTCATAGCACCACCTGTCATCGTCGGAGGTGCGGGGCTGCACCCACGGTGGTCGGCCCGGGTCCGATCGTGCCAGGGGAGCCGGATCGGACCGGGCCGCGGCGCATATGTACCCGTCGCGCAGGCTCGTCAAACGGTGTGGAGAGGAAGAGGAGGAGTCGTGAAACGGCCCTCACCGCGCGCGACCTACTTCTGGCTGATGGGCACCTGCGTCGCCCTGATCGTGCTCGCGTGGAACGTCGTGCGCTTCTGGTCGATCCCGGTGGCCGTGGGCATGAGCGTGGTCGCCGCCGCCATCCCTCCGGTGGCAGCGATGCTGGCCGGGCGAGGACGAGGCGGGCGGCTGATTCAGTGCGGGAGCGTCCGCCCGAGCAGCGCCTTCAGCTCGCTGAACGAACGCTCCGCTCCCGCTTCCTGGTACATCGAGGTGTCGTTCATCGTGTAGCCGTGCGGCGCGTCGGGGTAGACATCGTTCGTCGCGGTCAGGCCGGCTTCGGCGAGTGCACGGCCCAGCCGCTCGACCGCATCCGGCTGCATCGAGCGGTCGCCGTCGGCATGACCGAAGACGAACTCCGCGCGCGCGTGCGGCAGTCCGACGTGCGGGCTGTCGGCGGCGTCGGTGGCGAGGCCACCCCCGTGGAAGCCTGCGCAGGCGACGACCTCGGGGTCGAGGCTCGCCGTGCGGACCGCGAGCCGTGCCCCCATGCAGTACCCCACGGTCGCGACGGCGGTCCCGTCCGCGTGCTCTCGCAGCACGGCGAGGTAGGCGCGGGCGTCGTCGGCGACGCGTTGGGGGGTCAGCTCGGCGATCCGCGGGGGCACGTCCTCGAAGAACGCCTCACGGGCACCGGGGGCGAGCAGGTCGCCCGCCGGTGAGGTCTCGGCGGCGGTGCCGGACCGGTAGAGCACGTTCGGGACCAGCACCGTGTAGCCCCATCCGGCGATGCGATCCGCCATCTGCTCGGTCTGTGGCCGCAGCCCGATCGCGTCGATGTAGAAGAGCACACCCGGTCCCGACCCGGTGAGATACGCCTCGGCCGTACCGTCCGAGGTCTGGACGTCGAGATGGGTCACCCGGTCAGGGTAGCCGCCCAGTAGTTGCCGTGATCAACGGATTGGGGCTTCGAACCCGCAGTCAGGTTCCGGTCAGGTCACGGGCCCCACCATGTGAGAGGTCCTGCCCGTTCCAGGAAGGCTTCCGCGTGCATCAGCTGAGCTGGCTCGAAGCCGCCGTCATGGGTCTGCTGCAGGGGGTCTCGGAGCTGTTCCCCGTCTCCAGCCTCGGTCACAGCGTGCTGATCCCCGCCGTGATCGGCGGCAGCTGGGCCCAGGACCTCGACGTGTCGGCGACCGAGTCGCCGTACCTGGCGTTCATCGTCGGGACGCACGTGGCCACCGCGATCGCGCTGCTCATCTTCTACTGGCGCGACTGGCGCCGGCTCGTCGTCGGGTTCTTCACCAGCTTGCGGCATCGCGGCGTGACCAACCCCGACGAGCGCCTGATCTGGCAGCTGATCGTGGGCACGTTCACGGTCGGGCTCGTCGGCCTGCTCTTCGAGCACTGGCTGCGAACCACCCTGGGCCGCCCCGTGCCCGCCGCCTGCTTCCTGATGGTCAACGGGCTGATGCTGCTCTGGATCGAGTGGTACGCCGCGCGACGACCACGCGCCGAGACGGAGCCCGTGGAGCTCACGGGCGACCGCGTCGTCGACGGGGTCGCGGCCGACGCCCGCCTGTCCCGGATGTCCTTCCGTCGCGCGTTCGCCATCGGCAGCGTGCAGGTCCTGGCCCTGGCGCCCGGCATCTCCCGCTCCGGCGCCGCCACCGCCGCCGGGATGCGGGCCGGGCTCCGTCGCGAGGACGCCGTCCGGTTCTCCTTCCTGCTGGCCACGCCCGTGATCCTCGCCGCAGGTGTGCTGAAGCTCCCCGACCTCTTCGGACCGCTCGGCGCGGGCATCCGCGGGCAGGTCATCCTGGGGTCGGTGCTCGCCGGGGTCGGCGGCTACGTCTCCGTGCGCTGGCTCACCCGGTGGGTGCACACGAACTCCCTGCGACCCTTCGGGTGGTACTGCCTCGCCGCAGGTGCCGGCTGCCTCCTGCTGTTCGCGCTGCGCTGAACCGTCCGCGAACCCCTTCCCCCTGACGGCGAGCCCGCGGGCGCGGTACGTTCGACCCCCAGGTCCACGACGTATCTACGCCACTCGGGGCGTCTCCTGTGGGGGTGTGATGGCCACGCACGGTGCGCCGGGGGGACCCACCTCCTCGGCGTTGTACGACGCTGCCACGGACTCGTTCCGCCGCTGGCGCGCCGGCGAGGAGCCTGCCCTCGACGACCTGGTCCGGACCATGAGCCCCGTGCTCTGGCACGTCGTCCGCGCGACCGGGCTCGACCGCGAGGCCGCCGAGGACGTCATCCAGAACACCTGGCTCACGCTGGTCCGGTCCGCGGACTCCGTCCGCGACGCGCAGGCCATCACCCGGTGGTTGTGCACCGCCGCCCGCCGGGAGGCCTGGCGGGTGAGCAAGTCGGCGGCCCGGACCCGACCGGTCGAGGACGAGGCGCTCGACGCCCGGTTGCCCGCGCATTCCTCGCCCGAGTCCGAGGTCGTGAGCAACGACGAGAAGACCCTGCTCTGGCAGGCACTCGGCCGGCTGCCGGAGCGCTGCCAGAAGCTCCTGCGCATCGTCGCCTGGGAGCCGCGTCCCGACTACTCGTCGGTGGCCGACACCCTGGACATGCCGATCGGGAGCATCGGACCGACGCGCCGCCGGTGTCTGGACAAGCTGAGGGGCGAGCTGGGGAGCCTGACATGACCGCGACCGACGACGAGCTGCTGCGCGCCGTGGCCCTCCTGTACGAGGACCTCGACCCCGCGCCACACGACCTCGCTGACGGAGTCATGGCGCGTCTCGCCGTCGAGGACCTCGAGACCGAGTACGAGCTGCTCACACTGGTCGAGCGCGTCGACACGCGCGTCGGGACCCGAGGTGAGGGTGAGCCGGACACGACCGACACCGTCGCCCTGGAGTTCGCCGGCGCGAGGTACCGCGTCCTCGTGCGCATCGGCCCGGCCGACGGGGGCGAGCGACGGCTCGACGGCTGGGTCGTGCCGGCCCTCCCGATGCGCGTCTTCCTCGGCCCGCCAGGCGACGCCCTCGCGCACACGCGGCAGAGTGCCTACGCCGACCGCGACGGCCGCTTCGAGTTCCCCGCCCCGATGGGCGGTGAGGTGCGCCTGTGGCTGCTGCCGCAGACCGGGCGTGGCACCGAGTCCGTGCCGCCGTTCGTGACTCCGCCGTTCCTGGTCTGACCGCGACCCGTGCCGGTGCCGGGGCACGCAAGATCTCCTGCAACGAGATGTATCAGCCGGAGCCTCACCTGCTCCTCAGTGTCAGAGGCCGGGAACGCTGCTTCGGGGGGACAGGGCCCCCGGCCCACAGGGGAGAGCGCCGTTTCGCGGCGCAAGGCCGGGTCGCGGTGCACCGGGGGGTTGCTCCGCGACCCGGCCTTCTTCGTCTCCGGCGACGCCCTCCTCATGCCGTCGGGACGTTGTCGAGCGCGCGGCGGCCTTGCCCCTGCAGCGCTCGGGCGTTTCGATGTCGCCATGAAGATCTCCACTCGGAACCAGCTGCCGGGCACCGTGCTGTCGGTGACCAAGGGCGAGGCGATGGCGGTCGTCCGCATCCAGCTCGACCAGGGCGGCACCATCACCTCGTCGATCACTCGTGACGCCGTCGAGGACCTGGCCCTCGCCGAGGGGAGCAAGGTCACCGCGCTCGTGAAGTCCACGGAGGTCTCGCTCGCCGTCGAGTGACCCGTCAGCTCCCTCGCCCACCGCTTGCGTCGACCAGGCCCTGGACGTACGGCGTCCACCAGCCGTCGTACCGCTGCTGCAGCTGGGGGATCCGCCAGTCGGTGCCTTCGACCATCTGCCGGCAGCGGTAGCTCGGACAATGGCAGCGCAGGAACCAGTCCGGCTCGACGATGCTCATCGCGTAGTCGACCAGCAGCTCGTCACCCGCCGAGACGTCGGTCATCGTGGCGAGCGCGTACTCGTCCACCCAGCCGAGGTTCGGGTCGCAGCCGTGGTTGCCGAAGCGGTTGTCTCCCGGAGCGACGATCAGGTACCGGCCCTCGGCGACCATGACCCTCTCGAGCATCCTGTCGGCGTTCTCCTCGCGCCCGGCGCTCGGCCCTCGCACCGTCGCGCCGTCGACCAGCCGGCCACCGAGCTGCGACACGGTCACTCCTGCGGGGAGGTCCGCGGTCGCGAACAACCCGCGACCGGCGACGTCGGACCGCCGGACCTCCACGGCCTCGTGGAGCCAGCAGTCGGGCTCAGGGTCACGCACCGGCGAGGTACTCCGTCAGGCCTTCGACCAGACGCTCCACGTCGTTGTCGTCGGTGTACGGCGCGAGTCCCATCCGCAGCGCTCCCGTGGCCTCGAGCCCCAGGCGGCGCGACGCCTCGTAGGCGTAGAACGTCCCGACCGGCGCGTTCACGTTGCGGGATGCCAGGTGGCGCCGCAGGTCCTGGAGGTCGCGGCCGTCGAAGGTCGCCAGCAGGGTCGGCGTACGCCGCGCCGCCCGCGAGTACAACGTGACACCGGGAAGGGCCGCGACGGCGACCTCCAGCCGCTCGCGCAGCCGATCCTCGTGCCCGGCAAGTCCCGCGAGCGAGCTCGCCAACCGGTCACGGCGGGAGCCGGGTGCCGGCACCAGCTCGGCGAGGAAGTCCACGGCCGCCGCGACGCCGGCCATCAGCTCGTACGCCGGTGTCCCCAGCTCGAACCTGGCCGGGATCTCGTCGCTGGCGGGTGCCAGCTTCTCGGGCCGGAGGGGCTCCAGCACGTCGGGCCGACCGGCCAGCACGCCGCAGTGCGGACCCAGGAACTTGTACGGCGAGCAGGCATAGAAGTCGGCGCCGAGCGCCTCGACGTCCACGAGTGCGTGGGCGCTGTAGTGGACGCCGTCCACGTAGAGAAGGGCTCCCGCGGCATGGACCACCTCGGCGATCGCCGGCACGTCCGGGACGGTCCCGATCAGGTTCGAGGCGGCCGTGACCGCGACGACGCGCGTGCGGTCGGACAGCACTGCCGCGACCTCGCTGACGTCGAGCTCGCCCGTCTCCGGGTCGAAGTCGGCCCAGCGGACCGTCGCCCCGGCTCGCTCGGCCGCGTGGATCCAGGACCGGACGTTGGAGTCGTGGTCGAGGCGCGTGACCACCACCTCGTCGCCGGGACCCCAGTCCCGGGCCAGGGTGCGGGCCATGTCCATCGTCAGCTGGGTCATCGAGCGACCGAAGACGATCCCTCGTGGGTCGGCGTTCAGGAGGTCCGCCATGGCCGACCGCCCGTCGACGACCGCCCGCGCGGCGTTGCGCTCGGCCGCCGTCACGGAGTCGTCGTTCGCGAGGGGCCCGACGAGCGTGTCGTGGACGGCGCGGGCGACGACATCGGGCGTCTGCGTGCCGCCGGGGCCGTCGAAGTGCGCGGCCCCGAGGCCCTGGCCCTCGCGGAGCTGCGGGAAGTGGGCGCGCACGCGTGCCACGTCGTACGTCGTCGACGTGCCGGTGGAGGACGGGGAGACGGTGTCGGTCACCCGCTCATTGTGGCCGCCTCGACGAGTCGGCCGGACCGTCAGGGGGCTGACAGACGGACGGGCCGTGCCGGGGCGAGAGTGGAAGCACGCTCGGAGGAGCCCACGAACACTCGGCAGACAAGGACAGGAACCATGAGCACCACGACACCCACCACCCCGACCCGACCCCGGAACGTCCTCATCGACGAGACGTGGACCCACCCGCTCGTTGCCCGCTGGATGTACGAGTCCGGGCAGAGCGACGCCGCCGGCATCGCCGCCTGACGGCCTCCCGGCCCCCTCGGGCGCCGAGGGCGGAACCGTAGAATCCGTCCCATGAGCAACGACTTCCCGCTCTTCGCGCTCTCGGACGAGCACCGCGCGATCCGAGAAGCCGTCCGCGATCTCTGCGAGGCCAAGGTCGCGCCGTACGCCGCGGAGGTGGACGAGGAGAGCCGCTACCCGGAGGAGGCGGCGAAGGCGCTGCAACAGGCGGACTTCCACGCCCCGCACGTCCCCGAGGAGTACGGCGGTGCGGGCGCCGACTCGCTGGCCACGGTGATTGTCATCGAGGAGATCGCGCGGGTGTGCATGGCCAGCAGCCTGATCCCCGCGGTCAACAAGCTGGGCTCGATGCCGCTGATCCTCCGCGGCTCCGAGGAGCTCAAGAAGCACTACCTGAGCAGGCTCGCCGCCGGCGACGGCGGCTTCTCGTACTGCCTGTCCGAGCCGGAGGCCGGCTCCGACGCCGCTGCGATGAGGACCCGCGCCGTCCGCGACGGCGACGACTGGGTGCTGGACGGCGTGAAGCGCTGGATCACCAACGCCGGCGTCAGCGAGTACTACACGGTCATGGCCGTCACCGACCCCGCCCAGGGCAGCCGGGGCATCTCGGCGTTCGTGGTCGAGAAGTCCGACGAGGGGGTCACCTTCGGCGCCAAGGAGAAGAAGCTCGGGATCAAGGGCAGCCCGACCCGAGAGGTCTACCTCGACCACGTCCGGGTCCCCGCGGACCGGATGATCGGCGCCGAGGGAACCGGCTTCGAGACCGCGATGGAGACACTCGACCACACGCGCATCACCATCGCGGCGCAAGCCGTGGGAGTCGCGCAGGGGGCACTCGACTTCGCCCTGGGCTACGCCCAGGAGCGCCGGCAGTTCGGCCAGCCGATCGGCGACTTCCAGGGCCTGCAGTTCCTGCTGGCCGACATGGGCATGAAGGTGGAGGCCGCGCGCCAGCTCACCTACGCCGCGGCCGGTCGCTCCGAGCGAGGAGACGCCGACCTCGCGTTCTTCGGGGCCGCCGCCAAGTGCTTTGCGTCCGACACCGCGATGGAGGTCACGACGAACGCGGTCCAGGTGCTCGGCGGCTACGGCTACACGCGCGACTACCCGGTGGAGCGGATGATGCGCGACGCCAAGATCACCCAGATCTACGAGGGGACCAACCAGGTGCAGCGGATCGTGATGGCCCGCCAGCTCCTTGCCGGGGTGCAGTCGCAGCTGTAGCCCAGGCCTGCGCGAAGAAGGCCGGCGACCAGTCGATGCCAGCGAGTCGCGGCCGGCGGCGAGACGACGTCCTCGCAGGTCAGGCCGCGTGGGTCACCGGGGCGCGGCTCTCGCTCTCGACGATCCAGCGGGCCTCGAGGTGCTCCTTGCCCTGGGCGTCTGTGACGATGATCCACCGTTGGACGAGGGTGGGACGCTCTTCCGTTTGCATGAACACCTCCTTGCATTCACCGTTCGTTTACCCCTGGTTCACCTTAGCGCACCCTCCCCACCCGGCCAGTCTTTTCGCTGACATTTGTCCAAGATCCCTCCACAACACGCCCGGAACAGCCACAGAGGCGGTGTGGTTTCCTCCACTCAAGCGCGGGTGGAGCGCTGTCGAGCGCGCACGCCAGTCGCCGACCTACGCTGGCGGCGTGGACGAGTGGCAGCGCGACGAGTGGGTCGACCTCATGCTGGACGACCTCGAGACCTGGGCGGTGATCGGCCTGTCGGGCGACCGTGGGCGCACGGCGTACTCCATCGCCGAGCTGCTCCAGCGCAGGGGCAAGCGGATCGTGCCGATCCATCCTCGCTTCGCCGACGCCGTGCCGGGGAACGACGAGGTGCTCGGCGAACGCGGCTACGCCACGCTCGCCGACGTCCCCTTCCCGGTCGATGTGGTGGACGTGTTCCGGCGATCCGACGCCGCAGGAGAGTTCGCCGACGCGGCGGTGGCGGTGCACGCCAAGGCCGTGTGGTTCCAGCTCGGGGTCGTCGACGAGGACGCCTTCCGCCGTACGACGGGGGCGGGCTTCCCGATGGTGATGGACACCTGCCCCGCTATCGAGTGGCGGCGCCGCGACCACCCACGGTCCGCCTGAGCCACGGCGAGGTGCTGCGCCGGGCGTTGAAGGCGGTGGGTTTCCAGACAGGCGCCAGGGCGCCGTCCTCCACCACCAGCCGAGACCGCAACCCTCTCGGCCTGAGCGTGGGTCCGATGGTTGAGGAGGTCGCTCTGCGACGTCTCGAAACCACGGCGACGTGCTGTGCGGGGCGTTGAGGGCGGTGGGTTTCGAGAGAGGCGCCAGGGCGCCGTCCTCAACCACCACAACGACCGGGGCCAACGTCCCGCGACTCGCCTAGAACCCCAGCATGCGACCGGAGGAGGAACGCACCTTCTTGCCCTTTTCCTGGGCGGTCTGGCGCAGGTCGGCCTGGAAGTCGAGCATTCGCTGGCGGAGGTCCGCGTCGGACGCGCCGAGGATGCGGACGGCGAGCAGCCCGGCGTTCCGGGCGTTGCCGACGGCGACCGTGGCGACCGGGACGCCGGACGGCATCTGCACGATCGACAGGAGTGAGTCCATGCCGTCGAGGTGCTGCAGCGGGACCGGGACGCCGATCACCGGCAGCGGCGTGACCGAGGCGAGCATGCCGGGCAGATGAGCCGCTCCCCCGGCACCGGCGATGATCACCGCGAGCCCGCGCTCGGCGGCCCCCCGGCCGTAGGCGAGCATCTCGTCGGGCATCCGGTGCGCCGAGACGACGTCGGCCTCGTAGGCCACGTCGAACTCCTTGACCGCGTCCGCCGCGGCCTCCATCACCGGCCAGTCGGAGTCGGAGCCCATCACGATGCCGACGCGGGGGTCCTCAGCCATGCTCGCTCACTCGCTCTCGTCTCCCAGCTCGCCGGCGAACCACGCGGCGGCGTGGCGGGCCCGATCCAGACACTCTTGCAGGTCGTCGCCGTAGGCGTTGACGTGCCCGACCTTGCGGCCCGGCCGGAGCTCCTTGCCGTACAGGTGGACCCGCAGCCGCGGATCTCGGGCGAGCGCGTGGGGGTAGCCGTCGTACAGCCGCCCCACGTGCTCGGAGGGCCCGCCCAGGATGTTCACCATCACCGTCCACGGCGCGCGGGCGACCGGCGAACCGAGGGGCAGGTCGAGAACTGCGCGGAGATGGTTCTCGAACTGCGACGTGACGGCGCCGTCCTGGGTCCAGTGGCCCGTGTTGTGCGGCCGCATGGCGAGCTCGTTGACGAGGATCCGGTCGTCGACCGTCTCGAACAGCTCCACGGCGAGGACGCCGGTCACGTCCAGCTCGCGCGCAACCCGGAGTGCGAGCTCCTGCGCCTGGGTCGCGAGCCGGTCCGACAGGCCCGGCGCCGGCGCGACGACCTCGTGGCAGATGCCGTCGCGCTGCACCGACTCGACCACCGGGTACGCCGCGGCCTGACCGCTCGGGCTGCGGACCGCGAGCGCGGACAGCTCCCGGCGGAACTCGACGTGCTCCTCCGCGAGGATCGGGACGCCGGTCAATGCCGCAGCCTCGAACACCGGCGCGCACTGCGCGACGGTGCTGACGAACCAGACGCCCTTGCCGTCGTACCCGCCTCGGCTGGTCTTGAGGACGCACGGCAGCCCGAACTCGGCGACCTCCTCGGCGTTCGTCACGACCCGGAAGCGAGGGACGGGTGCCCCGAGGCCGGCCAGGGCCTCACGCATCGCGATCTTGTCCTGGGCGTGCACGAGCGCTGCGGGCCCGGGCCGCACGGCCACGCCGGATCGCTCCAGTGCGTGCAGGTGGTCCGTCGGCACGTGCTCGTGGTCGAACGTGACGACCTGGCACCCGGTCACCAGGCGCTCCAAGGTGGCCAGGTCCTTGTAGTCGCCGACCGTGTGGTCGGGGATCACCTGCGCGGCGGAGACGCCGGGCGCCTCGGCCAGGAGCCGCAGAGGGATGCCGAGCGCCGCCGCCGGCTCGGCCAGCATCCTGGCCAGCTGGCCGCCGCCGACGACGGCGACGACCGGCCCCGGGAGGGGTCGTGCGTCATGCGACGTTCGCGACGTGCCGGGGCTCACCCGCAGAAGCGTAGGGGCGGCCGCGACGGAGGGCTCAGGCGGTGCGGGCCTCGGCCTGGGGCGAGGTGTGCAGCGCGTCCGACGAACCCGGAGCGTCCGGCTCGAACCGGAGCCCGTGACCGCGAACGGTGGTGATCAGTGTGGGCTGGCTCGGGTCGTCGCCGAGCTTGCGGCGGACCCAGCCGAGGTGGACGTCGATGGTCTTCGACGACGTCCAGAACGTCGTGTTCCAGACCGTCAGCATCAGCTCGTCACGGGACACCACGGAACCGGCCCGCTGCATGAGGTAATGCAGCAGGTCGAACTCCTTGCGCGAGAAGACGATCTCGCGATCATCTCGCCAGACCCGGCGGGTAGCCGGGTCCACGACGACGTCCTGGACCTTGAGCACGCAATGAAAATAGGTACCCGACACCCTCCCCCGCCGGGGAATGGGGCAACTCGCCGGTGTGCAGGGGTAAAATTCCCCATCGGCACCACGTCGACTAGGCCTTCCGGGCCATGCCTCAATGACGTCGAACGGCCACTGGCTCGACCAGGCCGAAGCCTCGCACCGGGCGGGCCGGGAGGGCGCGGCTCTCGAACTGGTCCTCCGGCAGACGCTCCGCGGTGGCCCCGTCCACGATGATGCGGTTGCGCCGCGCCACCGCGGTCAGCCGGGCGGCGAGGTTCACCGGCGGCCCGAAGACGTCGCCGAGCCGTGTGACCACCGACCCGGTGGACAGGCCGACGCGTACGTCGGGCATCCGCTGGTCGCGCCCGATCACGGTGATGATGCCCTCGGCGGTGTCGTAGGCCCGGATCGGGTCCTCGTTCACGAAGAGGACCGCGTCACCGAGGCTCTTGATCACCCGGCCGCGCTGCCCGGCGACGACGTCGGCGCAGCGCGACTCGAAGATCTCCACCAGGTCACCGATCCGGTCGTGGTCGAGCCGGTTGGTGAGCGCCGTGAACTGGACGATGTCGGCGAAGCCGACGGTCACCAGGGTGGTGTGGAGGTCGGCGTCGTCGGCGCCCAGCGCCTCGACGCGCGTCGCGGCCGCCGCGAGGTGCCGGCGCCAGACGTAGACGAGCAGTCCCTCGAACGGTCCGTTCAACGCGTCCACGAGCCGGAGGGCGGACGTGGCACGCGAGCCGGTCGCGTCGTCGCCCGCCTCCAGCTCCTGCACCCGGTGCACCAGGGTGGCGACCTCCCAGTCGGCCAGGCGGGCCATGGTCTGGCCCACGGCCCGCGTCAGGTCGACGGCCATGTCGAAGTCCAGGAAGCCCTCGTCGACCAGGCTCAGGAGCGTCGAGACCGCCTCGGCGTCGGCCTTGGTGAACGCGCGCTCGCTGCCGCGGTCGGGGAACCCGAGCGCCCGCCACAACCGCTGTGCCTGCTCGATCGTCGCCCCGGTCTCGGCCGCCACGTCGAGGGCGCTGTAGACGACGTCCTCGCCGAGGATGGCCTGCTCGAGTTGCTGAGCAGGAGGTTGCTCGTCAGGTCCCCGCATCGTCCCGTGCGTCTTCAGCGCCGCCGTGGTGCAGATCGCCGAGCAGGTCGAGCAGCGTGCGCTGGACGTCCTCGACCCCTGGGATGTCGTGGAGCTTGACCGATCCGTGCGTGCTGGCGTCGCTGATCACCAGGGTGCCGCAGCCGAGGATCCGGTCGAGGATGCCCTGGTTGAACGCCACGTCGCTGATCCGCATCAACGGGATGTCGTGACCGCGGCGGGCGATGAGGCCCTCGCGGGTGATCAGCCGTCGGTTGGTGATGGTGTAGGTAGCGGTGAGCCAGTCCAGGAACGGCCTGACGACCCACACGATGACCACCAGGAGCGCGAGGATCCAGACGACCCAGTGAGCGACGCCGTTGTCGACCAGGCGGACCAGGAAGATCGCGACCGCCAGCGTGATGATCAGGACCACAGCCGGGAGGACCAGCGCCTTCGGGTGGGTCCTGGTGTCGACGACGATCGACTCGCCGTCGGTCAGCAGCTTCGGTGAGATGGCCACGGCGGGAGTCTCTCACCCAGCGGCTCGCACGTGCACCACGTCGCCCGCCGCGACCGGGGTCCGGCCGTCGTCATCCTCGACGACCAGCCGACCGTGGTCGTCGATCTCGACCGCGAGGCCGGTGAGCTCTGCCCCGCCCGGGAGGTCGACGCGGACGATGCGCCCGAGCGTGTCGCACAGGGGACGGAAGATGTCGACGAACGCGGCGGGTGACCGCGCGGCCACGTCGATCGCCTCGGCCAGCCGGGTCAGCACCTCGCCGAGGAGCCTGGTGCGGTCCCGCGGGCCGCCCGCCAGCGCGAGCGAGGTCGCGGTCGGCACCGGCAGCTCCTCGGCGGTCTGGTCGACGTTGAGCCCGATGCCGACGACCGCGAGCGGCTTCTCCGACCCGTGTGCTCGCACGTGGACCCGCTCGACGAGGATCCCGCAGACCTTGTGGCCGCCGAGCAACACGTCGTTCGGCCACTTCAGCGACCCCTGCACGGTCTGCGCCACGGCGTACCCGGCGACCAGCGGGACGAGCGGCCACCACTCGTCGTCGAGAGTGGGGTCGAGGACCGCCGAGAACGTGAGCGCGGCCCCCCGCGGCGTCACCCAGGAGCGCCCGAGCCGTCCGCGGCCGGCGGTCTGGTGGTCGGCCACCACGACCAGGCCGGGCTCGGCCGCTGCCGACGCGAGAGCGTTGGTGGACTCGGCTGCGGCGTGCAGCCGCACCTGCCAGGTCGGTCCGGCCGCCCGTTGCAGGCGCTCGAGATCGAGTGGTGTGCGTGGATCGGCGTCGTTCACGGGCACTAGTGTCGGGCACGTGACGGCAGACTCGACGACGCACCCAGGACAGGGCACCGACGTACCGGCGACGGAGAGCGGCATCGACATCCACACCACGTCCGGGAAGCTGCAGGACCTCGACCGCCGGCTCGACGAGGCCGTCCACGCCGCGTCCGCGAAGGCGGTCGAGAAGCAGCACGCGAAGGGCCGCAAGACCGCGCGCGAGCGCATCGAGCTGCTGTTCGACGAGGGCTCGTTCGTCGAGCTCGACGAGCTGGCCCGGCACCGGTCCACGGCGTTCGGCCTGGAGAGGCGGCGGCCGTACGGCGACGGCGTCGTCACCGGCTACGGCACGGTCGACGGCCGCCAGGTGTGCGTGTTCAGCCAGGACTTCACGATCTTCGGCGGCTCGCTCGGCCAGGTGTACGGCGAGAAGATCTGCAAGGTGATGGACCTGGCCATCAAGACCGGCTGCCCCATCATCGGCATCAACGAGGGAGCCGGGGCACGCATCCAGGAGGGTGTGGTCTCGCTCGGCCTGTACGGCGAGATCTTCCGCCGGAACGTGCACGCGTCGGGTGTCATCCCGCAGATCAGCCTGATCATGGGCTCCTGCGCGGGCGGACACGTCTACTCCCCCGCCGTCACCGACTTCACCGTCATGGTCGACGGCACCTCGAACATGTTCATCACCGGGCCGGACGTCATCAAGACGGTCACCGGTGAGGACGTCACGATGGAGGACCTCGGCGGCGCCCGCACTCACAACAGCAAGTCGGGCGTCGCACACTTCATGTCGGCGGACGAGGCCGAGGCGCTCGAGCTGACCCGGGCCCTCTTGGCTTTCCTGCCGAGCAACAACATGGAGCAGCCGCCGTCGTACGACGAGGTCGACCTCGCAATGCTCGAGCCGGAAGCGTTTCTCGACACCTTCATCCCGGACAGCGCGAACCAGCCCT
>DATBDF010000277.1:0-24661 GCA_036270075.1 Nocardioides sp. | reverse complement strand
CCGGATCGGTGTAGTCGTCGGCCGGCACGTAGATCGCCTGGAGCGACGTGATCGAGTGACCACGCGTCGAGGTGATCCGCTCCTGGAGCGTGCCCATCTCGTCGGCGAGGTTGGGCTGGTAGCCCACGGCGGACGGCATGCGACCCAGCAGGGTCGACACCTCGGACCCGGCCTGGGTGAACCGGAAGATGTTGTCGATGAACAGCAGTACGTCCTGGTTCTGCACGTCGCGGAAGTACTCCGCCATCGTCAGCGCGGACAGCGCCACCCGTAGGCGGGTGCCGGGCGGCTCGTCCATCTGGCCGAACACCAGGGCGGTCTGCCCGATGACGCCGGCCTCGGTCATCTCCTGGATGAGGTCGTTGCCCTCTCGGGTGCGCTCGCCGACGCCGGCGAACACCGACACTCCGCCGTGGTCGCGGGCGACGCGCGCGATCATCTCCTGGATCAGCACGGTCTTGCCGACGCCCGCGCCTCCGAACAGGCCGATCTTGCCGCCCTGGACGTACGGCGTGAGCAGGTCGATGACCTTGATCCCGGTCTCGAACATCGTCGTCTTGGACTCGAGCTGGTCGAACGCCGGCGCCTTGCGGTGGATGCCCCACCGCTCCTTGATGTCGAGCGTCTCGCCCTCCTCCAGGTTGAGCGGCTCGCCGAGCATGTTGAACACGTGGCCGAGCGTGACGTCACCGACCGGCACGCTGATCGGGCCCCCGGTGTCGGTCACGTGGGCGCCCCGTACGAGGCCGTCGGTCGGCTGCAGCGAGATCGCGCGGACCATGCCTTCGCCGATGTGCTGGGCGACCTCCAGCGACAGGGTGTGATGCTCGCCGCCGAGCTCGAACTCGCACTCGAGCTTGTTGTACATGTCGGGCATCGAGTCCACGGGGAACTCGATGTCGACGACCGGGCCGATGACCCGGGCGATGCGGCCACCGGCGCCCTCGGGGGAGCCCGTGCTCTTCTCTTCAACCGTGGCAGTCATGTCTCTCAACTCACTCTGTTGCGGGGGTGGTCACTCGGCGGCGTTGGCGTCGGCGAGCGCGTTCACGCCACCGACGATCTCGCTGATCTCCTGGGTGATGCCCGCCTGGCGGGCCTGGTTGGCGATACGGGTGTACTTCTTGATGAGCTCTTCGGCGTTGTCCGTGGCGGACTTCATCGCCTTCTGCCGCGCGGCCAGCTCCGAGGCCGACGCCTGGAGCAGGGCGAAGAAGATGCGGCTCTGGACGTACTTCGGCAGCAGTGAGTCGAGCACCTCCTCGGCGGACGGCTCGAACTCGTAGAGCGGAAGGACCTCGTCGCGCGACGGACGCTCCTCGCTCTCGACCACCTCGAGTGGCAGCATCCGGACGTCGTGCGGCTCCTGCACGAGCATCGACCGGAACTGCGTGTACACCAGGTGCACCTCGTCGACGTGCTCCGGCGCGTCCTCCTCGGCGGTGAACGCGCCGATCAGCACCTCACCGACGGCCTTGGCGTTCTCGTAGCGCGGCTGGTCGGAGAAGCCCGTCCAGCTCTGCGCCACCTCGCGACCCCGGAACCGGTAGTAGGCCTCGCCCTTGCGGCCGGTGAGGTAGGTGACGACCTCCTTGCCCTCGCTGCGCAGCCGCTCGGCGAGCCGCTCACCCTCCTTGAGCACGCTCGAGGAGTAGGCGCCGGCCAGACCGCGGTCACTGGTCACGATCAGGATCGCGGCCTTCTTCGGGTCCTCCGGCTCGGTCGTGAGCGGGTGGTCGGTGTTGGAGTAGGTGACCAGGGCCGACACGGCCCGGGTCAGCTCCCGGGCGTACGGCGCGGCCTGCTGGGCGCGCTGTTGCGCCTTGATGATCCGGGACGCGGCGATCAGCTCCATGGCACGCGTGATCTTCTTGGTCGACTCGACCGCGCGGATCCGTCCGCGGTACTCACGCAACGAGACAGCCATGGAAGCTCCTCAGCCCCGCTTCTGCTTGACGATCTGCTCCTGCTCGAGCTCCTCGTCGGTCACCGGGTCGGCCTTCGCCTCCGTGCCGGGCTTGATCGACTGGCCCTCGGAGGTCTCGAACTGGTCGAGGAACTCGTCGTACGCGGAGTTCACCTTCTCCTCGGTGTCGTCGCCGAAGGTCCGCGACTCACGGATGCCGTCGAGCACGTCGGAGTGCTGCCGGCCCATGAAGTCGAGGAACTCCTGCTCGAAGCGGAGCACGTCGTCGGTCGGGACGGGGTCGAGCTTGCCCGACGTTCCGAGGTAGAGGGAGACGGTCATCTGCGCCAGCGGGTACGGCGAGTACTGCGGCTGCTTGAGCAGCGCCATCAGCCGCGACCCGCGGTCGAGCTGCTGCCGTGACGCCGCGTCGAGGTCGGAGGCGAACATCGCGAACGCCTCCATCGCGCGGAACTGCGCGAGCTCGACCTTGAGCGAGCCGGTGACGGACTTCATCGCCTTGGTCATGGCGTTGCCACCCACACGCGACACGGACACGCCGACGTCGATGGCCGGGCGCTGGTTGGACGCGAAGAGGTCGGACTGCAGGAAGATCTGCCCGTCGGTGATCGAGATGACGTTGGTCGGGATGTAGGCCGACACGTCGTTCGCCTTGGTCTCGATGATCGGCAGTCCGGTCATCGAGCCGGCTCCCATGTCGTCGGACAGCTTGGCGCAGCGCTCGAGCAGGCGGCTGTGCAGGTAGAACACGTCGCCCGGGTAGGCCTCGCGGCCCGGCGGGCGGCGCAGCAGCAGCGACACCGCGCGATAGGCCTCGGCCTGCTTGGTCAGGTCGTCGAACACGATCAACACGTGCTTGGAGTCGTACATCCAGTGCTGGCCGATCGCCGAGCCGGTGTAGGGCGCGAGGTACTTGAAGCCGGCGCTGTCGGACGCGGGGGCCGCCACGATCGTGGTGTACTCCAGCGCGCCCGCCTCCTCCAGGGCGCCCCGCACCGCAGCGATGGTGGAGCCTTTCTGGCCGATCGCGACGTAGATGCAGCGCACCTGCTGGTTCGTGTCGCCGGTCTCCCAGTTCTGCTTCTGGTTGATGATCGTGTCGATCGCGATCGTGGTCTTGCCCGTCGAGCGGTCGCCGATGATGAGCTGGCGCTGGCCGCGGCCGACCGGGGTGAGCGCGTCGATGGCCTTGATACCGGTGGCGAGCGGCTCCTTGACCGGCTGTCGCATCATGACGCCGGGCGCCTGGATCTCCAGGTCGCGCCGCTCGTCGGACTCGATGTCACCGAGGCCGTCGATGGGGTTTCCGAGCGGGTCGATGACGCGGCCCATGAAGCCGTCGCCGACCGGAACCGAGAGGATCTCGCCGGTACGGCGTACCGTCTGGCCCTCCTCGATCTTGTCGAAGTCGCCGAGGACGACGACACCGATCTCGCGGGTGTCGAGGTTCAGGGCGAGGCCGAGCGTCCCGTCCTCGAACTCCAGCAGCTCGTTCGCCATCGCCGAGGGAAGACCGGACACACGGGCGATGCCGTCAGCCGCCTGCGCGACCGTGCCGACCTCCTCCTTGCTGGCCGCCTCGGGCTTGAAGTCCTCGACGTACTTCGCCAGCGCGTCGCGGATCTCCTCCGGACGGATCGTGAGCTCCGTCATCCTTGTTCCCTACTCTCTCGTCTCGTCTGCAACGTCTTCTCGGTGGTCCGGGCCGCCCGGGTCAGCCGGCCAGACGCCGTTGGGCGTCCTCGAACCGGCTGGAGATGGTGCCGTCGATGACATCGTCGCCGATCTCGACACGGACGCCGCCGACGACGTCCGGGTCGACCATCACGTTGAGGTGGACCGTGGTGTGGTACTGGCGGCCGAGGACGTCGGCCAGCCGCTGCTGGTCGGCCGCGCTCAGGGGCCGGGCCACCTTGACCGTGGCGACGACCTCGCTCTGCGTCGCCGCGGCGACCTCGCGGTACGTCGCCAAGGCGTTCGTCATCGTGCGGTAGGTCCCCGCCAGCGACTGCTTGGCCAGGGTCACGGTGGCGGGTTGCGCCTTGCCGTCGAGGAGCCGGTCGATCAGCGTCGCCTTGTCGTCGACGGACCGGGCAGGGTCGGACAGCGCCGAGCGCAGGTCGGGGTTGTCGTCGATGATCTCGGAAAGCTCGAACAGCTCGTCGGTCACCTGCCCGGCCCGGGCCCCCGCCGACCGGACGACGGCGATCTCGCTCAGCCGCTCCAGCACGTCGGCCAGGTCGCGCGAGAACGTCCAGCGCCGTGCCACGGCGGCGTTCATCAGGTCGAGCGCCGTGTCGCCGACTCGCCCCTCGAACACCTGCTGGACCATGCCCTGCTTGGCCGCCACCGGGAGCGAGCCGTCGGTCGAGAACCGGCGCAGACCGGCCTCGCCGCGGACCAGCTGGCTCACCGTGAACAGCTCGTCACCCAGCGCGGCCGCGGACTCGTGGGTCCCGATCGCACCGTCGAGCTGCTCGGTGAGTGCGCCCAGCGCCTCGGCGGAGCCTCCCCGCAGGTCCATCAGCGCGCCTCCTCGAGGTCGGCGAGGAAGCGCTCGACCACGCGGCCCTGACGGGCGTCGTCATCCATGGACTCACCCACGATGCGGCCGGCCAGGGTCGTGGCCAGGCTGCCGACGTCGCGACGCAGCGAGGCCATCGCCGATTTGCGGTCGGCCTCGATCTGGGTGTGCGCGTGCTCGATGATGCGGTCGGCCTCGGCCTGCGCCTTCTCGCGGGCCTCCTGCACGATCTGCGCACCCTGCTCGCGGGCGTCCTCGCGGATGCGGGCCGCCTCGTGCTTGGCGTTGTTGAGCTGCTCCTTGTACTGGGCCTCGGCCTTGTGGGCCTCCGCCTGCGCCTCCTCGAGGTCGGCGAACTCCTGGCGGATCGCCTCCTGGCGGGCGGTCATCGCCCGGTTGATCGGCGGGATCAGGTACTTCCCGAAGATCCAGATGAGGATCGCGAAGGCGAGCAGCGAGACCAGGAAGGTGCCGTTGGGCACGAGGAAGTTGCTCTCGAGCGGCAGCACCCCGGTGCTGGGTGAAATGCTCATCAGTCAGTCCTGTCTTCCGGCTGGTCGCCGTTCGTCCGTCCGGTCTCGGCTCACTTGCCGAGGACGAAGACGAACAGCGCCATGAAGGCCAGGTTGATGAAGTACATGCCCTCGACCAGCGCGACCGTCAGGAAGAAGATCGTCTGGAGGCGGCCCTGGGCTTCCGGCTGACGCGCAACGCCCTGGATGTACGACGAACCGGCGAGGCCGTCACCCACGCCGGCGCCGATCGCGCCACCGGCGAGGGCCAGGCCGCCGCCGACGAACGCGCCCGCGGTCTTGATGGCGGTGTCAGTTACTGCCACTGTCTCTCCTTGGATACGCGCCACTTCTCGGGCGCCTTGGGTGTACCTCTGGGGTGAACCGAGCGGGTGCTCAGCCCACGAGCTCTGGTTGGGGTTCGTTCTCGTGCACGGGCGTGGTGTCGTCCCCGGACGCCGTCTCCTCGTGGTGCTCCTCGTGCTCCTCGTCGTGCGACCCGGCCGCCATCCCGAAGTAGAGGACGGTCAGCAGCGCGAAGATGAACGCCTGGATGGCGCCGATCGCCATGTCGAAGAGCTTCCAGATGATCGCGAAGAAGATCGACAGGATGCCGCCGACGGGGGCAGGACCCAGGGTCCAGGCCGTCAGCGCGCCGATCAGCGCGAGCAGGATCCCACCCGCGAAGATGTTGCCGAAGAGTCGCAGGGCCAGGGAGATCGGCTTGGTGATCTCCTCGATGATGTTCAGCGGGAGCAGGAACGGGAACGGCTGCAGGAAGTGGCGGAAGTAGGCCTTCGCCCCCTGGGACCGGACGCCGTAGATCCACACGCCGACGATCACGAACAACGACATGGCGTAGGTGAGGTTGGTGTCGGCGGTCGGGGCCGGCAGCAGGTGGGCGTTCTCGTTGAGCTCGCTCGGGATCATCTCCATCCAGTTGCAGATCAGGATGAAGAAGAACTCGGCGGTCGCGATGCTCACGATCGTGGCGTTGGCGTAGCCGAGGTTGTCCGAGACCTGGACGTTGACCTCACGGAGCACGGTCTCCCAGATGAGCTGGAGCTTCGTGGGGACGTGGTTGCCGGTGTCACGGGTGAGCTGAGCCCGGGCCCAGAAGCCGAGCAGGGTGACCAGGGTGCCCGCGATCAACGTCGCCCAGATCGTGTCCATGTTGAACGTCATGCCGAGGAACTCACGCTGGACGTGCTCGCCGATCTTGATGTCGGTCGACCAGACGACGGGGGGTACGACGGCGAGGCTCATTCGTGCTTCAGCTCCTTCAGCAGGGGCATGGTGGTCATCACGAGTGCGATCAGCCGGAAGATGGCCAGCCCGAAGAGCAGACCGATGCCGTCGGGCCAGAACCACACGGCGATCCCGACGGCGATCACCGACAGCACCAGCAGGCGGACGAGCGTCGACATCGCCAGCTTGTTGCGGGTCGGCTGCTCACCGGAGGTGATGACCCGCAGCAGCCAGTACTCCGTGGCGAGGTGGTTCAGCAGCCCGAGCCCGACGCCGGCGGCGATGCAGCCGGCCAGGGTCCACTCGCCGAGCTGGCCGAGGACCCAGTAGGCCGCGACCGCGAGCACGACGGCCACGACGATGGTCTTGCGCTGGTCGCGCACGACCCGCCAGTACGACGCGCGGGTCTCCGGAGCCGTGGAGTTCGTCTCCTGGTCAGTCACGGCGATCACCGGCCGGACGGGCGGGCGTGCGGTCACGACGCACGCTCATCGCAGGACGCTCCGGACCCGGACGACGAAGGCCGTGATGCCGGCCGCGATCCCCAGGGCGATGCCGACCAGGGTGAATGCGGGCGACGTGCCGGCGACATGGTCGAGCAGCAGTCCGAGGAACAGCCCGACCACGACGGCACCCGCGAGCATCCCGCCGAGACCCACGAGGTCGCGCCCCCGAAAGCTCGGGTCCGGGTCTGCGTCGGGCATCCACTCAGATCGCTCTCAAGGGTGTCTATGTCGAGAAAGTCGAGATCGCCGACGCACGCTCCACGGGGCCTCGGCGACGCTCGGAAACTATCACAGCGCGATCGGGCCGAGTACGCCACGGGGAGGGTGCACACCACGGCCCCGGCCATGGTCACGGGGGTCTCGGTCGTCATGTCTCTGGCGGCCGTTCTGATCGGCAACGGGGTGCTTGTGAAAAGTAGCACAAGCGTTCGGAGGGCCGCCACCCGGGGGTTCGCCGGCGACGTCCGCAGGGCCTCAGGCGGCCCGTTCCGGGACGTCCGCCGGCAGCGCCGCGGCCGGACGCCGGATCATCGGCAGGAGGAAGGTCAGCGTCACGGTCAGGACGGTGGCGATCGCGATCCCCGTCCACATCAGCGGTCCGGTGTAGAGGCTGATCACCACGGTGCTCCCCGCGACCAGGGCTGCCCACATCCACATGATCAGCACCGCTCGGCGCTGCGAGTGACCGATCTCGAGCAGCCGGTGGTGCAGGTGCTGCTTGTCCGGGGCGAACGGGGAGCGTCCGGCCCGGGTACGCCGGATCACCGCGAGCACCAGGTCCGCGATGGGGACGACCAGGAGTGTGATCGGCAGGGCCAGCGGCAGGAACGTCGGGGCCAGGCTGGCCGGAGTCCCCATCGCACCCTTGCTCAGCTCGGTGCCGGAGAACTGTCCGGTCAGCGTGATCGCGCTGGCCGACAGCACCAGCCCGATCAGCATCGAGCCACTGTCGCCCATGAACAGCCGGGCCGGGTTCACGTTGTGCGGCAGGAACCCGGCGCAGGCACCGCCGAGCATCGCGCTGAGCAGGGCACCCGTGGATGCCAGGGACACGTTGTTGAGGCTGAGCAGCTGGTAGCAGAACACGAAGAACGCGACCGCGCCGATGCCGACCACGCCCGTGGCGAGCCCGTCGAGGCCGTCGACGAAGTTCACCGCGTTGATCGTCGCCACGATCACGAACGCGGTCAGCAGGGCCGCCTGGGCGGGGTCGAGCGAGAACTGGCCGCCGCCGCTCTGTGGGAAGTAGATGTACTGGATCCCGTTGAGCACCAGGAACCCGGCGACCAGCACCTGGCCGCCCAGCTTGGTCAGGGCGTCGAGCTCGAACAGGTCGTCGAGCGTGCCGACGAAGCAGATCATCGCGCCGGCGATCAGCACGATGCGTGCGTCGTGGAACAACAGCGGCCCGCCGTGCGTGGACAGGAACGGGAGCTCGTGGGCGACGAGGTAGGCGGCCGTGAGCCCACCGAGCATCGCCAGCCCCCCGAGGTACGGGATCGGCTCGGCATGCACGTCACGGTCGCGCACGCGGGCCACCGCGCCGGTCCGGAGCGCGATCTCGCGGGCGATGACCGTCAGCAGGTACGTCGCGCCGGCTGCCACGAGGAAGACGAGAAGGTACTCACGCACGGGTCGTGGCCCTCAGCTCTCGTCGGCGTCAGGCTCGACCACGGTGGCCCCCAGCGGCTGGATCACGTCGTTGAGCTCGGCGACGGAGACCGCACCGAGCCGGAGCAGCCGGGGCTGGGAGGCCCGGACGTCGAGGATCGTGGACGCCTCGCCCTTGGGCGACGGTCCGCCGTCGAGCACGACCTCCACGCTCTCGCCGAGCATGCCCTGCGCCGCCGCGGCCTCGGTCGCCGCCGGCAGTCCGCTCAGGTTGGCCGAGCTCACGGCCAGCGGGCCGGTGCGCTCGAGCAGCGCCAACGCGACCTCGTGGTCGGGCATCCGGATCGCGACGGTCCCGCGCGTCTCACCCAGGTCCCAGGTGAGGGACGGCTGCTGCTCGCAGACCAGGGTGAGCGGGCCCGGCCAGAACGCCTCGGTGAGCGCCTCGACGTACGACTGGACGTTGGTGGCGAGGGCGGCCAGCGTCGTCGCCGCGCTGATCAGGACCGGCGGAGGCATCTCGCGGCCGCGGCCCTTGGCATCGAGGAGGGCCTGCACCGCCGCGTGGTCGAACGCGTCCGCACCGATGCCGTACACGGTGTCGGTGGGCAGCACGACCAGACCACCGCGTTGCACGGCCACGGCGGCCGCCTCGATGGCGGCCTCGCGCTCCTCCTCCGTGGAGGTGAGGTACGTCGTGCTCATCGGTCCTCTGGTCGTCCGGTCGGTGGGCTGGTCGTGGCTTATCGTGCCAGCCGGGCGGTCAGGAACCGTGGACGCCCGGTCAGGTCCTCGTGGTCGCGGACCTGCTCCCACCGTCCGGCGGCGCTGAAGACCGCCGGAGCGCTCTCGGCCTGGGCGTCGGCGTGCTCGACCCCGACGGCTCCCCCGGGCCGGAGCAGCATCGCCGCTCGCCGCTCGACGACGCGGATCGTGTCGAGCCCGTCACCGGCCGCGTAGAGCGCCAGCTCCGGGTCGTGGTCACGCACCTCGACGGCCACCGACTCCCATGCCTCGTGCGGGATGTACGGCGGGTTGCTGACGACGACGTCCACGGTGCCGGCGAGGTCGTCGAAGGCGTCGCCGAGGTCGCCCTGGCGGAGGTCGACGCCCGTGCCGGACAGGTTGCGCACCGCCCAGCCGTGGGCACGCTCGTCGAGCTCGACGGCGTGGACCCGCGCGTGGGGCGCCTCGTCTGCGACCGCCTTGGCGACCGCGCCGGACCCGGTGCCGAGATCGACGACGACGGGAGCCTCCAGGCGCGTCGCCTGCTCCACGGCCCAGCCGGCGAGGAGCTCGGTCTCGGGCCGCGGCACGAAGACGCCGGGGCCGACCTGGAGCTCCACGTGGCGGAAGTGGGCCACGCCCGTCAGGTGCTGGAGCGGTTCGCGGTGCGCCCGGCGCGCCACCAGCGCGGCGTACGCCTCCGCGCGCTCGGGTGGGACGTCGACGACCAGGGGCAGGCGCGCGCGGTCGACCTCGAGGACGTGCGCGAGGAGGGCGCGGGCGTCCTGCTCCGGCGACTCGACACCGGCCTCGGTGAGTCGGCGTACGGCGTCCGCGACGAGGTCACGCGGCGTGGTCACTCCCCCTCCACGGCCGCGAGCCTGGCCTCCAGGTCCGCCTCGACGCACGAGTCGATCACCGGCTGCAGGTCGCCGTCGAGGACCTGGTCGAGGTTGTAGGCCTTGTAGCCCGTGCGGTGGTCGGAGATGCGGTTCTCCGGGAAGTTGTAGGTGCGGATCCGCTCGGACCGGTCGACGGTGCGGACCTGGCTCCGCCGCGCCTCGCCGGCGGCGGCGTCCGCCTCTTCCTGAGCAGCGGCCAGGAGCCGGGCACGCAGGATCCGGAGCGCCTGCTCCTTGTTCTGCAGCTGGCTCTTCTCGTTCTGGCAGCTGACCACGATGCCGGTGGGCAGGTGGGTGATCCGGACCGCGGAGTCGGTGGTGTTCACGCTCTGTCCTCCGGGCCCGCTGCTGCGGAAGACGTCGATGCGGAGGTCGTGCTCGTCGATCTGCACGTCGATGTCCTCGGCCTCGGGCATCACGAGGACGCCGGCCGCGCTGGTGTGGATCCGACCCTGTGACTCGGTCACCGGCACCCGTTGCACGCGATGGACGCCGCCCTCGAACTTCAGGAGCCCGAACGGCGCATGGCCCGGCCCCGATCGATCGCCCGCGCCCCGGCCCTTGACGGCGACCGTGACCGACTTGAAGCCGCCGAGGTCGGACTCGGTCGCGTCGAGCACCTCGGTCGACCAGCCGACCCTCTCGGCGTACCGCGTGTACATGCGGAGCAGGTCGCCGGCGAAGAGCGCCGACTCCTCGCCGCCCTCGCCGGACTTGATCTCGAGGATGGCGTCCTTGTCGTCGGCGGGGTCGCGCGGCGCGAGGAGGCGCCGGAGCCGCTCCTCGGCGGCGTCGCGGGTCGCGGTCAACGACGCCACCTCGTCGGCGAACGCAGGGTCCTCGGCCGCCAGCTCCTGCGCCGCTGCGACGTCGTCGCCGGCGCGACGCCAGTCGCGCCAGGTCGTGATGATCGCGCTCAGCTCGGCGTACCGCTGGTTCAGGGTCTTGGCCGTACGGGCATCGGCGTGCGTCTCGGGCAGCGCGAGCCTCGACTCGAGGTCGGCGTGCTCGGCGAGCAGTCCCTCGACGGCCTCGAACATCGCTCGCTCCTGCTCGGTCGGTGGTGGACAGACGAACGGCGCCGACCCGGTGGACGGGTCGGCGCCGTACGTGGAGCTACTTGGCCTCGGCCTTCTCGTCGGTCTTCTTCTGAGCCTTTGCGTAGCGCGCCTCGAAGCGGGCGACGCGGCCGCCGGTGTCCAGGATCTTCTGCTTGCCCGTGTAGAACGGGTGGCAGTTGGAGCACACGTCCGCGTGGATGACGCCGTTCGGCGCGGTGCTGCGCGTGGTGAAGGTGTTCCCGCAGGTGCAGGTCACTTCCGTCACCCGGTACTCCGGGTGGATGTCCTTCTTCATGGGATTCCTTTCGGGCCGCCGGGTCCCCGGTCGCGCGTCGGCACGACGTCAGCGGGGTGAACCGGAACCAAGGGGCGATTCTGCCACCCGGTGCAACGCCGCGGGTAATCCGTGCATTCCTCACCGAGGCGGGCCGGCGGAGGGCGGCACGGCGTGGCGTCAGTCGTCGCTGAGGGCCCCCGGCGTCGTCTTCTGCACCTGCATCAGGAACTCGACGTTGGTCTGGCTCTTCTTCAGCCGCTCGAGCAGGAGCTCGAGGGCCTGCTGCCCGTCGAGACCGGAGAGCACCCGGCGGAGCTTCCAGACAATCTGGAGCTCCTCCTTGCTCATCAGCAGCTCCTCGCGACGCGTGCCGCTCTGGACCGCGTCGATCGCGGGGAACAGGCGCTTGTCGGCGAAGTCGCGGCGGAGCCGGATCTCCATGTTGCCCGTGCCCTTGAACTCCTCGAAGATCACCTCGTCCATCTTCGAACCGCTCTCGATGAGCGCGGTGGCGAGGATGGTGAGCGAGCCGCCGTTCTCGATGTTGCGCGCGGCACCGAAGAACTTCTTCGGCGGGTAGAGCGCCGCCGAGTCGACGCCGCCGGACAGGATCCGGCCGGACGCCGGCGCGGCGAGGTTGTACGCGCGACCGAGACGGGTGATGCCGTCAAGGAGGACGACCACGTCGTGACCGAGCTCGACGAGGCGCTTCGCCCGCTCGATGGCCAGCTCGGCGACCATCGTGTGGTCCGAGGCGGGCCGGTCGAAGGTGGAGGAGATGACCTCGCCCTTGGTCGACCGCTCGAAGTCGGTGACCTCCTCCGGCCGCTCGTCGACGAGCACGACCATCAGGTGGCACTCGGGGTTGTTGGTCGTGATCGACTTCGCGATCGACTGCATGATCATCGTCTTGCCGGCCTTGGCCGGGGAGACGATCAGGCCGCGCTGGCCCTTGCCGATCGGAGCGGCGATGTCGATGACGCGGCCGATCAGGTTCGTCGACTCGGTCTCGAGACGCAGCCGCTCGGTCGGGTAGAGCGGGGTGAGCTTGCTGAACTCGACGCGGTTCTTGGCCGCCTCGGGGTCGGCGCCGTTCACCGAGTCGATGCGGACCATCGGGTTGAACTTCTCGCGACGCTCGCCCTCACGGGGCTGGCGCACCTGGCCGACGATCGCGTCGCCTCGGCGCAGGCCGTACTTGCGGACCATCGACAAGGAGACGTAGACGTCATCCGTGCCGGGCAGGTAGCCGCTGGTGCGGACGAAGGCGTAGTTGTCCAGCACGTCGAGGATGCCCGCGGCCGGGGTGAGGATGTCGTCGTCGAGGATCGTGGTGTCCGGCTCGCCGCGCTGTCCGGCGGTCTGCTGCCGGTTGGTGCCACGGTCGCGGCCGCGGCGACGCCGGCTCCGACGGCTGCCGCCCTGCCCGTCGTCGGACCGGTCCTGCTGGCCCTGGTTGTTCGGCTGCTGGCCCTGCTGGCGCTCCTTGGCCTGCTGGCCCTGCTGCCGGTCGGGCTGCCGGTCGGGCTGCCGGTCGGACTGCCGGTCGGGCTGGCGATCCTGCTCCCGATCCTGCTGACCCGCGTCGCGCTGCTCCCGGGTCTCGTCGGCGCGGTCCGGCTGCTCGGCCCGATCGGGCTCGGCCGTCCGGCTCGACCGGCCGTTGCCGCCCGCGGCCGAGCTGCTCTGGGCCGCCTTGATGGCGTCGACCAGCTGGGCCTTCTTCATCGAGCCCGCGCCGCGGATCCCGAGGCCGCCGGCCATGGCCTTCAGGTCGGCCAGCAGCATGGAGTTGAGTCCACCCGACTTCTTCTTCTTGGGGGCGGGCGCGGTGTCGGCTGAGCGCTCGGACGCGTCCGGGGTGGATTCGATGGTGTCCGTCACGTGAGGTCCTTCCCACGTATCAGCGCCGTCCGGAGTGCTACCGGAGGCGTCTTGGTTGCTGCTTCCTCAACCCACGGCGTGGGGCGCTCGCGCGCGCGGCTGCGTGGTGGAGAGGAAGGGGTGCGCGGGCTGTGGGGCAGCTCCTGAAACGGGGCTGCGTCGCCGCCCTGACGCATCGTCACGATAGCACCCGGCCACGGCGCACGTGGCATTGCCAGCAAGCCCGTCGAAGGGGTGCGTCCCCTGCGGGCGGTCCGGTTGCCGGGCGCTCACGCGGCTAGCAGATGCGGACGCCCTCGCGGGCCACCTGGAGC
Source organism: Nocardioides sp. (assembly GCA_036270075.1). Classification (GTDB taxonomy): domain Bacteria; phylum Actinomycetota; class Actinomycetes; order Propionibacteriales; family Nocardioidaceae; genus Nocardioides. Next base: position 11,169 of record DATBDF010000277.1, on the reverse strand, counting down.
TCCAGGTGGCGCCAGCCCTCCGGGTTGTACGCCGCGAGGTCGGGGGCCGCGGCGGTCAGGACGAGCACCGCGGGCCCGGCCCCGGAGACGACGGCGGCGTGGCCGTCGGCGCGCAGGCGGTCGACCAGGTCGAGGGAGTCGGGCATCGCCGGCCGACGGTACGCCTGGTGAAGGAAGTCCTCGGTCGCGCGCAGCAGGCGGTCCGGAGCGGAGCCCAGGGCCGCGACCAGCAGGGCCGCCCGGCCGCTGTTGGCGGCCGCCTGGGCGTGCGGCACGGTCTCAGGCAGCAGGCCGCGGGCGAGCTCGGTGGAGAGCCCAGTCGGGGGCACGAACACGCCGACCCGGACGCGGGGGTCGAGGGGCGCCTGGTCGGCCCAGACGTCCTCGTCGTCCTCCCCGCACACGACCAACCCGCCGAACAGCGCCGCCCCGACGTTGTCGGCGTGGCCCTCGAGCGCCGTGGCCAGCGCCAGGCAGCCCCCGAGGTCGAGCCGCTCCGAGCCGTCCTCGACCAGTGCCCGGGCGAGCGCGATGCCACCCACGATCGCGGCCGACGACGACCCGAGCCCGCGGGCGTGGGGGATGCGGTTGGTGCACGACAGCCGGACACCCGGCGTGCGGACGCCGATCGCACCGAACGCCGCGTCCATGGCCCGGACCACCAGGTGGCTCGGGTCGCGGGGCACCTCGTCGGCGGCCTCACCCACCACCTGGATCTCGAGCCTGTCGCCGCCGACGACCTCCGCCGTGAGCTCGTCGCGGAGCTCGAGGGCCAGCCCGAGACAGTCGTAGCCGGGGCCGAGGTTGGCGGACGTCGCGGGCACGGTCACCGTGACCGGTCCGGGGACGAAGGTCACCGGAGTCCTGCCGCGGCCGCCGCCTGGTCCACGTCGGGGTCGATCACGGCGTGAACCATGTCTCCCACCGACTCCAGGGCGGTGGCGGTGTCCTTCAGGCCGTGCCCGGTGACCGTGATGACGACGGTGAGCCCGGCGTACGACTCCCCGGCGGCGAGATCGGCCAGCAGCCCCGCCACACCGGCGGCCGACGCGGGCTCGACGAAGACGCCCTCGCGGCGAGCCAGCTCGGCCTGAGCGGCCAGGATCTGCGCGTCGCTGAGAGCCCGGAACCGGCCGCCGGACTCGCTCGCGGCGGCCTCGGCGGCCTTCCAGGACGCGGGGTTGCCGACCCGGATGGCGGTCGCCTTGGTCTCGGGGTCGGGGAAGGGCTCCCCCGTCACCAGGGGCGCCGCCCCTTCCGCCTGGAAGCCACGCATGCGGGGCTTCCGCGTCGTACGACCCAGGGCGGCGTACTGCTCGTAGCCCAGCCAGTACGCCGTGATGTTGCCGGCGTTGCCGACCGGCAGGAGGTGCACGTCGGGCGCGTCGCCGAGGAAGTCGACGATCTCGAAGGCCGCGGTCTTCTGACCCTGGATGCGCACCGGGTTCACCGAGTTGACCAGGGCGACCGGGTAGCTCCACGACAGCGTGCGGGCCAGGTCGAGGCAGTGGTCGAAGTTGCCGCGCACCATCACGATCAGAGCACCGTGCACGATCGCCTGCGCCATCTTCCCCGCCGCGATCTTGCCCTCGGGCATCAGCACGATCGGGGTCAGCCCGGCCCGGGCGGCGTACGCCGACATGGACGCCGAGGTGTTCCCCGTGGAGGCGCAGACGACCGCCTGCGCACCCTCGTGGCACGCCACGGACATCGCGACCGTCATGCCGCGGTCCTTGAAGGACCCCGTCGGGTTGTCGCCCTCGACCTTGAGCCAGACGGCTCCCTCCGCGAGCTCCGAGAGCCAGTCGGAGTGGACCAGCGGGGTGCCCCCCTCGCGCAGGGTGACGGGCTCGAGGTCCTCCGGGACCAGGTCGAGGTACGGCCGGTACTCCTCGATCACCCCGCGCCACTGACGCGCGACGGGCTCACTGGTCGGGCCGGACATCACTCCGCCACCCCCTCGACCCGCATCACCGACGACACCTCGCGCACGCACGCCAGACCGCGCAGCCGCTCCACCGTGCCCGAGAGCTGGGCGTCGGTCGCGTCGTGGGTGACGATGACCAGCTGCGCGTCGGCGCCACGGCCCTCCTGACGCAGCGTCTGGATCGACACGTCGTCCTCGGCGAAGGCGGAGGCGATCTCGGCGAGGACGCCGGCGCGGTCGTCGACGTCGACGGCGATGTGGTAGCGCGTGCGCGTCTCGCCCATCGGCAGCACCAGCCGGTCGGCGTACGCCGACTCGCCGACGCCGCGGGTCTGGCTCAGCCGGTTGCGGCCCACGGTCACCAGGTCACCGAGCACCGCGCTCGCCGTCGGCGCCCCACCCGCGCCCGGGCCGTAGAACATCAGCTGCCCGGCCGCGTGCGACTCCACGAACACGGCGTTGAAGGCCTCGCGCACGCTGGCCAGGGGATGGGTCCTGGGGATCATCGCCGGATGCACGCGCACCGAGACGCCCTCCGCGCCCTCGGCGTCCACCAGCTCGGCGATGGCCAGCAGCTTGACGACGCTGCCCATCTCGGCGGCCGACGCGATGTCGGCAGCGGTGACGTCGGTGATGCCCTCGCGGTGGACGTCCGACGCCGTCACCCGCGAGTGGAAGGCCAGGCTCGCCAGGATCGCCGCCTTGGCTGCCGCGTCGAACCCCTCGACGTCCGCGGTCGGATCGGCCTCGGCGTACCCGAGGTCCTGTGCCTCCTCGAGCGCCTCCTCGAAGCCCGCACCCGTGCTGTCCATCTTGTCGAGGATGTAGTTCGTGGTGCCGTTGACGATGCCGAGCACGCGGGTCACCCGGTCACCGGCGAGCGACTCGCGCAGCGGACGCAGGATCGGGATGGCGCCGGCCACGGCGGCCTCGTAGTAGAGGTCGCGTCCCGCCTTCTCGGCCGCCTCGAAGAGGGTCGGGCCGTCCTCGGCGAGCAACGCCTTGTTCGCGGTGACCACGCCGGCGCCGCCCTCCAGAGCGGCGAGGATCAGCGACCGGGCCGGCTCGATGCCGCCGATCACCTCGACGACGACGTCGACGTCCTCGCGGGCGACCAGCGACGCCGAGTCGGTCGTGAGCAGACCGGAGGGGACGTCCACGTCGCGCGGCGCGTCGATCCGACGCACGGCGACTCCGACCAGGTGCACGGGTGCGCCGATCCGCGCGGCCAGGTCTCCGGACTGCTCGGTCAGCAGGCGCACCACCTGCGACCCGACCACACCGCAGCCCAGCACGGCGACGTTGAGCGGTTTCACGCGTGAGCTCCCAGGTCCGTGGCCAGCAGGTCGTCCACAGTCTCGCGGCGGATGATCGTCGTCGCCACGCCGTCCCGAACCGCGACCACCGGCGGACGCAGGGCGTGGTTGTAGTTCGACGCCATCGAGCGGCAGTACGCGCCGGTCGCGGGTACGGCGAGCAGGTCGCCGGGTCGGACGTCGGCCGGCAGGAACTCGTCCTTGACCACGATGTCGCCCGCCTCGCAGTGCTTGCCGACCACTCGTGCCAGCGCCGCCGGCGCCGCCGAGTCGCGGGAGGCGAGCGTGCACGAGAAGTCGGCGTCGTAGAGCGCGGTCCGGATGTTGTCGCTCATCCCGCCGTCGACGCTGACGTAGGTGCGCACCGGCCTCGCTCCCGGAGGCCCGTCGAGCTCGACCCGCTTGACCGTCCCGACCGTGTACACGGTGCACATCGCGGGGCCGACGATCGCCCGGCCCGGCTCGATGGACAGCCGAGGCGGCGTGATGCCGAGGGACTGGCACTCGTGCTCCACGATCTTGGTCATCTCGATCGCGAGCTGTGCCGGGTCGGCGGGGTCGTCCTGGGTGGTGTAGGCGATGCCGAAACCGCCGCCGAGGTCGAGCTCCGGCAGGGTCACCCCGACCTCCTCCCCGATGCGCGCGTGGAGGGCGAGCACCCGGCGGGCCGCCACCTCGAAGCCGGAGGTGTCGAAGATCTGGCTGCCGATGTGGGAGTGCAGGCCGAGCAGGTCGAGGTGTGGCGCGGCGACGACCCGGCGTACTGCCTCCAGGGCGTCGCCACTGGTGATCGAGAAGCCGAACTTCTGGTCCTCGTGGGCCGTGGCGATGTACTCATGGGTGTGGGCCTCGACGCCGGCGGTCACGCGCACCATGACGCGAGCAGTGCGGTCGAGAGCGGCGGTCACCCGCTCGAGCCGTTCGATCTCGTCGAACGAGTCGACCACGATCCGACCGACCCCCTCGGCCACGGCCCGCATCAGCTCGACCTCGGTCTTGGTGTTGCCGTGGTAGCCGATCCGGATGGGCTCGACGCCTGCGCGCAGCGCGACCGTCAGCTCGCCGTCGGAGCAGACGTCGAGCGAGAGACCCTCCTCCGCGATCCAGCGCGCGACCGTCGTGCAGAGGAAGGCCTTGCCGGCGTAGAAGACGTCGTACCCGGCGAAGGCGTCACGGAAGGCCCGGGCACGGGTGCGCAGGTCCATCTCGTCCAGGACGTACGCCGGGGTGTTCACGTTCGCGACCAGGTCCGGGATCGAGACGCCGCCGACGACCAGGTCGCCGTCGACCTTGTGCGCGGTCGACGACCACAGCGACGGGACCAGGGCGTTGGTGTCCTCCGGCGGGCGCAACCAGCTCGGCCCGCGCAGCGCACCCTCGACGTGCGCCCAACCGGCCTCGTGGGTGGGACTCACATCCGGTCCGGGGCGGTGACGCCGAGCAGACCGAGACCGTTGGCCAGCACCACGCGCGTCGCCTCCACGAGCCGCAGCCGCGCCCGGTGCAGGTCGCCGGGCTCCTCGTCACCCATCGGCAGCACCCGGCAGTTGTCGTAGAACCGGTGGTAGGACGCGGCGGTGTCCTCCAGGTACCGAGCGACCCGGTGCGGCTCGCGCAGCGTGGTGGCGGCCGCGACGACCCGCGGGAACTCGGCGAGCGCCCGCAGCAGCTCGCCCTCCTTCTCGTGGGCGAGCAGCTCGGGATGGGACTCGGGCGCGAGACCGAGGTCGGCGGCGTTGCGCAGGATCGACGAGACGCGGGCGTGGGCGTACTGCACGTAGAACACCGGGTTGTCGCTCGTGGCCTTGGCCCAGAGGTCGAGGTCGATGTCGAGGTTGGTCTCGATGTGGTTGCGGACGAGCGCGTAGCGCGCGGCGTCGATCCCGATCGCGTCGACCAGGTCGAGCAGCGTGATGATGTTGCCGGTCCGCTTGCCCATCCGCACGACCGAGCCGTGGCTAAGCAGGTTGACCATCTGGCCGATGATGATCTCGAGGTTGACGCCCGGCTCGTCGCCGAACGCCGCGCACAGCGCCATCATCCGGCCCACGTAGCCGTGGTGGTCGGCGCCGAGCAGGATGAGGCAACGCTCGAAGCCGCGCTCGCGCTTGTCCAGGTAGTACGCCGCGTCACCGGAGATGTAGGCGCCGTGGCCGTCGGACTTCACGATCACGCGGTCCTTGTCGTCGCCGTACTTCTCCGTGCGGAGCCAGGTGGCGCCGTCCTTCTCGTAGATGTTGCCGAGCTCGCGCAGGCGGGCGATCGCACGGTCGGTGGCGCCGGACTCGTAGAGGTCGTTCTCGTGGAAGTAGGTCTCGAAGGGGACCCGGAAGTCGGCCAGCGTCTGCTTGATCTCGTCGAACATGATGGCCACGCCGTACCGCCGGAACGCCTCGAGCGCCTCGTCGTCGGGCAGACCGGGAGCCTCCGGGTGGTCTTCGACCACCGCGGCCGCGGTGTCGGCGATGTACTGCCCGGGGTAGCCGTCGTCGGGTGTGGGCTCGCCCCGGGCACTGGCCAGCAACGAGCGGCTGAACCGGTCGATCTGGGCACCGTGGTCGTTGAAGTAGTACTCGCGCGACACCAGGTAGCCGCTGGCCTCCAGCAGCCGCGAGAGCGTGTCACCGACGGCGGCCCACCGCGCGCTCGCCAGGGTGACGGGCCCGGTCGGGTTGGCCGAGACGAACTCGACGTTGACCTTCTCCTTGCCGCCCTCCTCGGAGCCGCCGTACGCCGGGCCGGCCGCCACGATGTCGTCGGCCACGACGCCCTGGGCGCCCGCGTCGACGGTGATGTTGAGGAAGCCAGGTCCCGCGACGTCCACGGCCGCGACACCGTCGGCGGCGCCGAGCCGATCGGCGACCAGCCCCGCGAAGTCGCGCGGCGGCACACCTGCCTGCTTGGCCAGCTGGAGCGCGACGTTCGTCGCGTAGTCCCCGTGGCCCTTCTGGCGGGGTCGCTCCACCGTGACCGTCTCGGGCACGCCGTCGGGCAGCGTGATCGCGCCACTGGCGGAGAGGTCCGCCAGCGACGCGACGATCAGGTCGGAGAGCTGCTCGGGGGTCACCACGCAAGGGTATCGACGGGCCGCGAGCACCCTCGACCCACTTCCGCCCGCCGGTTTCTCCCACCGCCGACTCCGCTTGTAAGGTCGTCCCACCCGGGCCCCCGTAGCTCAGGGGATAGAGCACCGCCCTCCGGAGGCGGGAGCGCAGGTTCGAATCCTGCCGGGGGCGCTCACTCCGTCGGTCCCGTCTCCCCCGGTCGACGCTCCTGCTGCCCTACAGTCGACGTGTGCCGAGTCTGGAGGGCGCTGGCCGCACCGGGGACTGCCGATGACGAGCACGTCCGCCGGTCGTACCGGCGACGGCCGAGGACTGGTCGGGCGCGTTGCGGGAGCGGTCACCGGCCGGGTCGTCGACGCGGTCGACCCGGACATCGTGCTGGCGCACGTCGACGTGGATGCCCTCGTCGAGCGCATCGACCTGGACGCCCTGCTGGCCCGGCTCGACATCCAGGCCGTCCTCGACCGGGTGGACCTGAACGGCCTGATCGACCGCGTCGACCTCGACGCGGCGCTCGATCGCGTGGACGTCGACGCGCTGGTCGCCCAGGTCGACGTCAACGAGCTCCTGGAGCGGGTCGACCCGAACCTGCTGCTGGCCCGTGTCGATCCCCAGGTCCTGATCGAGCGGGTCGACATCGATGCCGTGCTCGCGCGCGTGGATCTCCAGAGCATCATCGACCGGGTCGACCTGAACGCCGTGCTGGCCCGGGTGGACCCGCAGCCGATCGTGGACCGGGTCGACCTCGACACCGTGCTGGCCCGGGTCGACATCCAGGCGCTCGTGCAGCGGTCCGGGATCCCGGACGTCGTCGCCGACAGCACGCGCTCGATGGCGGCCTCGATGGTCGACCTGGGCCGCCGCCAGCTGGTGGGGCTGGACGTCATCGTGGACCGGGTCGTCTTCCGGATCCTGCGGCGTCCCCAGGACGCTCGACCGTCGGGGCCGCCCGCCCTGACGATGGAGGACGCCGACGAGCGCACGCGCGCCACCGTCTCGGGCAACTACGCGGGGGTGCCGACCCGCGCGGTCTCCGGGATGCTCGACGTCGGCGCGGTGATCGGCCTCTACACCCTCGGGGTCGCCGGCCTCAGCATCCTCACGCGCGTGCTGTTCGGAGTGGACATCGGGCGCGGCACCCCCTGGGGCGTGATCGCGCTGGCGGTGTGGGCGTTCTTCTACATCTTCGTCGGGCTGGTGGTCACGGGGCGGACCATCGGCAAGGCACTGACGGGGCTGCGGGTCGTGCGGTCCGACGGCTCGGCGCCGACCCCTCGCGTGGTCCTGGTCCGCACCGTCGCCCTCCCCTTCAGCCTGCTGCTCTTCGGCATCGGGTTCCTGCTGATACCGCTACGGCGCGACCATCGCGCGCTGCACGACCTGATCGCCGGCACCGTCGTGGTCTACGACTGGGGCGACCGGCAGGCGGCGATGCCCGGGCCGCTGGCGGAGTTCCTGCATCGAAGCCGGCCCGAGCAGAACGGGCCCACGGACCGATAGCGTCGAACCGTGACCGACTACCAGGTGACCTACTGGCGCGACCTGCCCTCGATGGTGGCCGCCCGCGAGGGCGACGTCGTGACCAAGGCGCCGCTGGCCCCCCGGTTCCAGGAGGCGATCGACGAGGCGGCCATGCGTCTGGGCGACACCAGCAGCGACGACTACCTGGCCGGGTGGGCGCGCGGCGAGTGGACGCCGGCCGAGGGCGGCGGTGTCGAGGTCTGCGACCGGGTCGTGGCCGACCTCGAGGAGCAGTGGCCCGCGGATCGCCTCGCCGCATACCTCGACGACCTCGGCTCGTAGCGCCTGCCCGCCGACCCGCTCACTGCTGCTGGACGAGGTGGACGACGGTGTCGTCGCCCTGGGAGAGCCACAGGTCCTGGTCGAGCACCTCCATGGTCGGGCGCGAGCCCAGGAAGCTCGACAGCCAGGCGTCCTGCTGCATGAGGTCGTCGTCGCAGGCCTTCCGGGTCGAGGCCAGGGTGGGCGCGACCAGCTCGTCGCCGTCGATCGAGGCGCGACCGAACAACGTGTTGCAGCCGGCGTTGGCGGACAGCGAGTCTGCCTCGAACCGCAGCTCGACCGAGGAGCCCGGGACCAGGCTGACGTCCGGGTCCGAGATGTCGTCGGCGACCCAGGGCCCGCCCTCGAGCTGAGCCAGGTCCGCCGGGGTCTGGCTGAGGCCCAGGCTGTCCAGACGTGGCTCGCTGTCGTCGCACGCCGTGAACGTCACGGCCACCACCGCGCAGACCACCGCGCCCGCCAGGACACGAGCCGTAGATGTGCCCATGAACGTCCTCATCGTCCACGGCCGGGATGCCGACGTCCCGGCTCCGTGACAGCGTAGGCCCCTGCCACTGCCGGCGGGCGGGACCTGAGGCGCCGTTCCACCTCGCCTCCCTGGCCTGGCTGCTGCCGAACCGCAGATGACCCTGGCCCACGGCCACCCGATCCTCGATGCTGGTTGCGTGACGAGGCCGGGCGAGTCATGGATGGGGACGGTCACGGCATGACACACGCAGTCGCACCCGGGCTCCACGACGAGCCCGAACCGGGAAGATCCGGTCGAGCAACCTGGATCCGCCGGCTCGTCCTGCTCGCGCTGGCGCTGGCGTGCGCCAAGATCATCATCGACCTGGTCGGACAGATCGACTGGGACGCGGTGTGGCAGGGCATCGCCCACCTCGAGTGGTGGCAGCTCGCCGTTCTCGTCGCCCTCGTGGTCGTGCGTCAGGTGCTGAACGCCATGCCGTTGGTCTACTTCATCGACGGGTTGTCTCCTGTCAGGGCCGCGGCCTCCGACCAGGGGGCGACCCTGTTGTCGATGGTCGCGCCGCCCACCGCCGACTCGGTCTTCCGCATCGTGGTGCTGCGTTCGTGGGGCATCGACATCGACCGTGCGGCTGCGGGTGGCACCTCCAACATCCTGGTGTTCTACATGGCCAGGTGGATCGCCCCGCTGCTCGGTGTGCTGCTGCTGCTCACCGTCAGGTTCGACGGAACCTACGCCTTGGTCGCGGCCGGCTCCCTCGTCGTGGCCATCGCGATCTTCGTCGGCGGTCTCCTGGTGACGAGGTCCCGGCCCCTCGCGGAACGGCTGGGCCGTCTGGCGGGCCAGGTCGCACACCGGTTCCGCTCGAAGGTCGACCCGGAGCGCTGGGCCACGTCGGTGGCCGGCTTCCAGGGGCACATCGCCGACCGGTACCGCACGGGCGTGGCGCTGTCGATCCCCACCCTGATCGTGAAGCTCCTGGTGGACGCGTCCATCGCGCTCCTGGCCATCCGCTTCATCGGGGTCGGCAGCGACCAGCTGTCGGCGGTCGAGATCGTGGCGGCGTTCCTGGTCGTCTTCCCGCTCACCCTCTTCCCCTTCCAGGGCATCGGCATCCTGGACGCCACGCTCGTGGCAGCTCTGACCGCCGTCGGGGGGGTCGAGCTCGAGGCGCAGCTCGTGGCCGCGATGGTCACCTACCGCGTGGTGACGCTGGTTGTGCCGGGCCTGCTCGGCCTCCTCTTCGTGCTCGGGTGGCGACACACCACGGACCGCGAGGAACGAGGGCAGGCGCGGTGAGGAGAGTGGAGGTCAGAAGTCGACGGGTTCACGCACGATCGGGCACGTCATGCAGTGTCCGCCGCCTCGTCCTCGACCCAGCTCCGCCCCCACGATCGTGATCACCTCGACCCCTGCCTTGCGGAGCAGGGTGTTGGTGAGGGTGTTCCGGTCGTAGGTGAAGACGACGCCGGGCTCGAGGGCGACCGCGTTGTTCCCGCTGTCCCACTGCTGGCGCTCCGACTGGTACACGTCACCGCCGGTGTCGATCACCTGGATCGAGGCGAGACCCAGAGCCGACGCGACCACGTCGACGAACGCCGTCGAGCCCTCGTCGACCACCTCGACGCCCGGCGCTGAGTCCGAGGGCAGCAGGGTGAAGGTGTGCACCGCGTCCATGATCGTCGGGTACAGCGTGACGATGTCGCGGTCGACGAAGGTGAAGACCGTGTCGAGGTGCATGGCCGACCGCAGCTTCGGCATACCGGCGACGATCACGCGCTCGGCGGCACCCTGCGCAAAAAGCGCCGCTGCCACCTGGGTGATCGCCTGCCGGGACGTCCGCTCGCTCATGCCCATCAGCACGATGCCGTTCCCGACGGGCATGATGTCGCCGCCCTCGAACGTCGCCTCGCCCCAGTCGAGCTCGGGATCCCCCCACCACACCGTCGACCCGACGTAGTCGGGATGGAACTGGTAGATCGCCTTGTAGATCAGGGTCTCGTCCTTGCGCGCCGGCCAGTAGAGCGGGTTCATGGTCAGGCCGCCGTAGAGCCAACACGTCGTGTCGCGGGTGTAGAGCGTGTTGGGGAGTGGGGGCATGAGGTACTCGCGGACGCCGGTCGACTCACGCGCCAGCGCGATGTAGCCCGAGCGGTAGTCCTCCGGCAGGTCGTTCGTGGCGAGACCGCCGAGCAGGAACTCGGCGAGCCGAGTCGGGGCGAGCGACTCGAGGTAGGCCCGCGTCCCGTCCACGAGCCCGAGCCCGACGTGGTTGGGCTCGATCTTGCGGTCGAGCAGCCAGTCGCGCGCGCCGTCGCGCTCCAGGGTCTGGGCCAGCAGGTCGTGGAGCTCGACCACCTCGACGCCACGCTGGGTGAGCTTGTTGACGAAGTCGGCGTGGTCGCGCTGGGCGTTCTCGACCCACATGACGTCGTCGAACAGCAGGTCGTCGCTGTTGCTCGGCGTCAGCCGGCGGTGTGCGAGGCCCGGCGCGCACACCAGCACCTTCCGCAGCTGTCCGACCTCGGAGTGCACGCCGTAGGTCGCGGAGACGGATCCCTGGATGGACTCGCTCATGGTGTCCTGCCT
>DATBDF010000276.1:0-4997 GCA_036270075.1 Nocardioides sp. | reverse complement strand
GTCGCTGAAGGTCCCGCCCGACATCATGAACATCGCCATGGTCAGGCTGTAGCCCGCGACCACCCACTGCATCCCCGACTCGCCGGTGCCGAAGTCGCGTTGGATGTCGGGGAGCGCGACGTTCACGATCATCGCGTCGAGGAAGATCATGAACAGGCCGAGCCCGGTCGCGACGAGCGTCCACGTGCCGCGCCGGGTCGCGGTGGTCGTGCTCACGCCGGGCGAGGCTACGCGGCGGGCGGGAGCCGGCGGTCGATCCCTCGAACCGGGTGGCCCGTTCGGATCGCCGCCGGGTTTGCTAGCGCGAGATGGCGCGACCCGCGGCCGCCATCAGGCGCTCGGTCTCCGTGGCGTCGACCGGAGGCTCGGTGACCGCCTGGATGATGCCGACCTCCCGGGCGTGGTCGGTGCACGTCGCTTCGACGACGGCGGCGAACGCCGGTATCGCCTCCGTCGGGAACTCGATCGCACTTCCGATGCTCGCCGAGAGGTCCCAGGCGTGCGCGAGTGCGTCGACGGTGGGGAAGTTGATGACCACGGTTCCCGGCAGCTCCCCGAACGGGGTCGCATGCACCTGGTCCAGCACCCCGCCGGTGCTCCACATCGCCAGGGACCGTCGCTCGGCGTCCTCGGCCAACGGACCGAGATCACCGTCGTAGGCGACCGCGCCCATCGTGACCTCGGCCGACACGATGTCCTCGCCGGTCACCATGCCGGCCCAGAGCAGCTGGTTGTTCACGGCATGGCTCGCGAGGCGGCGCACCGTCCACGGGTCGCAGTTCGTGACCACGTCCATCTGGGAGTCGTCGAGCGCGCCGATCACCCCGGTCAGCTCGTCCAGCGCCAGCTCGAGCGTCCGCACCTGATCCATGTCTGCCCCTTCCGTCGTTGCGCCACCGTACCGGTGCGCCCGGCGCCGAGAAAGGCCCTCGCGGCCCTCGGATGGCCGCGTCATCCTCAGCCGACGCGGGCCAGCCAGCTCGGGAGCTGCTCGAGCTGGGCCTCGACGCCGTCGGACCACCGTCGCGTGTCCGCGGTGGCGCGATGGGGATGTCGGAACATGCGCACCGCGCTCGCGAGGTCGTCCAGGTACCAGCGCAGCCGGTAGAGGGTGATTGCGTCACCGTCGACCGTGTGCCCGGTGGCCTGCTGGTAGCGCTCGCGGTCCTCGTCGTCGGTGAGGATCAACGCGAGGTCGCGCTCGGGCGCCGCCAGCGCCACCGTGTCCCAGTCGATCAGGACGAGGCCGTCGTCGACGCACATGAGGTTGCCGGGGTGCGGCTCTCCGTGCGTGATGACCGGATTCGACCGCGCCGGTTCGGTGCGGTCGATGAGAGCCGCGAACCCGGCGACGAGCTGCTCCAGCCCGCGGCCGTGTTGCGCGAAGCGTGCCCGCGTGAGCTCGGAAAAGGGTCCGGCATTCCACGGGCGGGTGGGATCGGCGAGGAACGCCGCCAGGTCACGTTCGCCACCGAAGCGGGGAGCTGGTCGGGACGCGAGGTCACGGACCACAGGTGTCGCCCGGTGCAGTGCGGCGACGAGGTCGAGCGCGCGATGTCGAAGCTCGGCGTCCGGGTACGGCCCGAACGGGTACGAGTGGCCGGTGAGGTACGGGAACACGGAGACGACATAGCGATCGTCGATGCGTTGCAGGACACCACCGTCGCGCGCGATGACCGGAGCCACGACGAACTCGAGTCCGGACAGGTCGCGCAGCGCGCACGCCGTTCGGAGCGCACGACCGAGCCCGTCGAGGACGGCGGGCCTGGTGTCGGCCATCCAGTCCTTGTCGTCGAGCTCGTCGACCGTGACGAAGTGGTGCCGGCCGTCGTCGCCGACCAGCTTCCAGTGGTGGCTGCCGCCGCCTTCCGGCACGTAGGTCAGCGAGCCGGCCCGCAGACCCCAACCGGCGTCGAGGGTGCGGAGGAGCGGCTCGTCGTCCAGGTCGGATGGACGGCTGCGCATGGTGCGGAACCTAAGCCGCCGCCCCAGAGGCGCGAAGGGGTTTGACGCCGGGGGTTGCGTTCCCGGGCGCGACCCGGTATGTTCACCCCTATGGGTGAACATAGTGCTGCGGTCCTGGACCGGGTGTTCTCGGCGGTCTCCGACCCGACCCGGCGAGCCATCCTGGCCCGGCTCGAGGACTCCGACGCGCGGGTGACGGAGCTGGCGAGCGCCTTCCCGATCTCGCTCAACTCGACGTCCAAGCACATCCGGGTGCTGGAGCGCGCCGGACTGGTGCGCCGGACGGTGCGCGGTCGCGAGCACATCCTGACCCTGGAGGCGGCGCCCCTCGAGGAAGCCGGCGAGTGGATCGAGCACTACCGCCGGTTCTGGACCGACCAGCTCGCCGCACTCGACGCCTTCGTGACGAAGCGCAACCGACCGAAGGGCTCGTCATGACCGAGGGGTTCGTCGTCACCGTCCGGCGCGAGATCGCCGCTCCCGCGGACGTCCTGTTCGACGCGTGGTTGGACGCCGAGAGCCTCGGTACCTGGATGAAGCCCGGCACCTCGCGCGAGACCCGAGCCGAGACCGATCCGCGGGTCGGCGGCGCGTTCCGCATCGTGATGCTCGACGACGAGTCCTCGATGCTGCACACCGGCACCTACCGCGAGATCGATCGACCCCGGCGGCTGGTGTTCACGTGGACTTCGGCCGCCACGCACCACCGAGACTCGATCGTCACCGTGACCTTCGAGCCGGTCCAGGAGTCCACCCTCGTCGAGATCCATCAGGTCGGGCTCCCCGACGACGAGGCCCGGGCCGGACACCATGACGGCTGGAGCGACGCCCTGCGCGAGCTCGACCGCACGTTCGCCACCGACACCAGGAGCGACTGATGACGCACCGCACCGCAACCAGAGACGCATGGCTCGACGAGCGAATCGACCTGCTGAAGGCCGAGAAGGAGCTGACCCGGCTCGCCGACGACCTGGCCCACCGGCGCCAGGAGCTGCCGTGGGTGCCGGTGGAGCAGGACTACCGCTTCGACACCGAAGCCGGCGAAGCCACGCTCGCCGACCTGTTCGACGGCCGGTCGCAGCTGATCGTCTACCACTTCATGTACGGCCCGGACTGGGACGAGGGCTGCCCGAGCTGCTCGGGGGTCGCGGACGGGTTCGACGAGACGCAGGTCCACCTCCGGCACCACGACGTCGCGTTCACCGCGGTCTCCCGGGCACCGCTGGAGAAGCTCCTCGCGTACCGGGAGCGCATGGGATGGAGCTTCCCGTGGGCGTCGTCGGGCGGCAGCGAGTTCAACTTCGACTTCGGCGTGTCGTTCACGGAGGAGTCGATCGCGAAGGGCGCGACGTACAACTTCCGCGAGCTCGAAGGCTGGATGGTCGAGCCGGCGAACCTGCCGTTCGAAGGCCCCGGCATGAGCGCGTTCGTGCTCCAGGACGGCGTCGTGCACCACACCTACTCGGCGTACGCACGAGGGCTCGACGCGACGTGGAACATGTGGCAGTGGCTCGACCGGGCACCGCTCGGGCGCAACGAGGGCGACCTGTCGTGGTTCCGTAGGCACGACCAGTACGAGAGCGCAGACCGATGACGGTCGCGCACATCGGCGGCGTGCCGGTCGAGGAGTGGGTGATGCCGCTGCTCACCACCGGGAGCGGCATCGCCCTCGCCGTCGGAGCCACCCTTCGTCGCCTGCGCCGGAGGACCTGACCGGAAGGCACGGCAAGAGCACCCGTCAGAGGAGTCCACGATGGACACACCCCCGATCGTCTCGCCCGAGGAGTGGGAGACGGCTCGCCAGGAGCTGCACCGGCACGAGAAGGAGCTCCCCCGCGTCCGGGACGCGGTCGCCGCGAAGCGCCGGCGGATGCCGTGGCTGCCGGTCGAGAAGGAGTACGCCTTCGACGGGCCCGAGGGCCGGGCGACCCTGCTCGACCTGTTCGACGGCCGCCGGCAGCTGATCGTCTACCGCGCGTTCCTCGAGCCCGGCGTCCACGGTTGGCCCGAGCACGCTTGCGTCGGCTGCTCGATGGTCGCCGACCAGGTCGCGCCCGTCGCACATCTCCACCTGCGGGACACGTCACTCGCCTTCGTGTCTCGCGCGCCCCAGGCGGACATCGAGCGCGTGAAGGCCCGGATGGGCTGGGCGATGCCGTGGTTCACGTTGCTCGACGACTTCGACGCGGACTTCGGGGTGGACGAGTGGCACGGGACCAACGCGTTCATCCGCGACGGCGACCGCGTGTTCCGCACCTCCTTCGTCTACGGCCGGGGCGACGAGGCGCTCGGGTCCACCTGGAGCTACCTCGACCTGACTGCGCTCGGCCGCCAGGAGGAGTGGGAGGACTCTCCACCGGGCTACCCCCAGACCCCGCCCTACGGGTGGTGGCGCTGGCACGACGAGCCGCAGCGGACCAGGACCAGGACGTAGCGCGGGGGGACACCACCGCGTCAGACGGCGTCGGGGGCGAGCTCGAAGTCGTCGAAGTCGAAGCCCGGTGACACGACGCAGCTGACGAGCGCGTCGGTCTCCGCGGGAAGCGTCCGTTGCCAGATCCCGGTCGGGACCACCACCTGAGTCCGGTGGCCGGCGGTCGGGTCCACGCCGAGCGTCTCGACGACCTCCGGGTGCGGCGCCTCGCCGCCGCCACCGAGCTCGAGCGTGACGACACCGCGGTGCGCGAGCCAGATCTCCTCGGATGCCACCCGATGCCACGCCGAGCACTCGCCGGCCGGCAGGAGGAAGTGGATCAGGGTCGCCGTGGCCCGATCACGTCCGTCGCGGGTCCGTACCCGCTCCTCCGCCTGCCACGTCTGGCGGTACCAGCCCCCTTCCGGATGCGGCTCGAGGTCCAGCAGGTCAGCCAACGCAGGTCGCATCTCCTCATGATGCCCGCCGTCGCCCCCGAGAGCAGGTTCCCAGGGCCTGGCTTCGGGTAGACCTGCACCTCGTGGCGACCGGACGCAGGGCAGCGTGAGTGACACACGCGCGTCTCGACGCGCGGCACGCACGCGGTCGGCGTCCTGGT
>DATBDF010000275.1:0-18741 GCA_036270075.1 Nocardioides sp. | reverse complement strand
GCCGAATTTCTGGCCCGAGGGTGCCGTGGCGCCATCCGGGGAACTCCCGGGCAGTCGACTGAGAGGTTGCGAGATGGCCGTGCTCTTCGACAGCCAGCAGCTCTCGACGCAGCAGGCCGATGAGGCGTTGACCGCACTCTTCACCGACGGTGGACTACCGATCAGGGTCAGCCATGTCAGCCCGAACGCGGCCGGGCGAACCGTTGTGGAGCACTGGTCATTCGCCGAGCACAGCTTGTTCATCGCCCGCGGCGACACGCTCCGACTGGCCCGCGGGCGCGCTGAGCTGCGTGCCAGTGCACCCGAAGGAATCCGGCTCGGCTATCAGATCACCGGCAGCTACCGTCTCGATGTCGCCGAGCACCAAGAGGCCTCCAGCGCCGGCCACCTGAACATCACAGACCTCACCCAGCCGTGCGAGTTCACCCAATACGGCCCGGACGCAGCGGCGGCATCCCTCGAAGTCTCCTGGGAGGATCTCGGACTCACCGCCGACTCGGTTCGGCGAGCCACACCGCTCCTGCAAGACAGCCCCGTCTACCCGCTCATGCAAGCCCACATGGCCCGGCTATGTGCGCACGCCGCCGCCCTGCGCCGCCCCGCAGTCGAGCTACATATCGGCCAGGCAACCCTGCATCTCGCGCAAGCCGTCATCGCTAGCGCGGACGCGACCGAACTCCGTGCCCGCTCAATGCTGAACGAAGCAATGTACGCCCGCATCGTTGAATACATCCTGCTTCACCTCGTCGAGCCATCCCTCACCCCTGAGCGGATCGCCGCAGCCCACAACATCTCACTCCGCCACCTCTATCGCCTGTGGTCGCACAACGAACTCGGGATAGCCGAATGGATCATCATCGAACGCTTGGCGCGAGCTGCGGCCGCACTCACAGACGAGCGCCAACGTAAGACCACCATCTCGGCGATCGCCTACTCTCTCGGCTTCCGCGACACCGCGCACTTCAGCAGGCGCTTCCGCGCTACATACGGGGTACCCCCACGCATCTGGCGTCAGGAGTCCGCACGTCCCCGGGTGTGAATCGCCCTGCGTGATGTGCGAGCTGGCCAGGCCCAGCGACTGCGGGAGCTGAACCTGGGCCCTGGATTGAGGCTCGGGCTATCCCAATGGACCAGACCTGACCGCTGGGTCACTGGCCAAGAGGTCAGCAGCCTGACCTGCCCCCGAGATTCCGCCGAGCTTCGTCGGCCTTCGCGCCCCATCGCTCCCGACCCTCACGCCGCTCACCGCGCGGTTCGCGCGCGGCAATGTGAGCAGACACCTTGCTGACATCGAACGCGAAAGGCTGGTCCGTCGTGACGCACAAACTCGGCCCTGACCTGCTGTTTCTCTTGGTAGCGGGGGCGGGATTTGAACCCGCGACCTCTGGGTTATGAGCCCAGCGAGCTACCGAACTGCTCCACCCCGCGTCGCTTCGCGCCACTCTACGGGAGCCCGCAACACCTTCCAAATCGGCCCCAATCGGCCTGGTCGGCTACTTGAGGAGGTTCAACGCCCGCGCCACCTCGGCGCGCGCCTGGTGGTTGAGGTGGACGTACCGGCCGAACTTGCCGTCCTTGAACGCTTGATCGGCGGCGGCGAAGTCGCGCTGCGCCCGCTTGAGAAGCGCGTGCGCCTTGCCCATGTCGCCCTTTTGCTGGTCGTTCCCCTGCCCGTTGCCGGTGTGGGAGCCGGGGTTGCCCTGGTCCGGCGGGGGTGGGGCGGTGGTGCCGATCATGTCCTCGATGGCGTCGACGAGCGTGTCGCCGATCCCGGTCTTCTGCCCGAAGGAGACCATCACGTACCGAAGGGTCCGGTACGACGACGTGGAACCGCCCTCCCGCGTGGCATACACCGGTACGACGTACATGAGGCCGCCCGCGAGCGGCACCCCCACGACGTTCCCGTACGACGGGCTGGCATCGCCGAGCCGGAACGACTGCGTCTTCCGGGTGATCCGCGGGTCGTTGATGAGCTGGCCGTAGGCCTGCGCCGGCCCCGGCACGTTCTCGTTGCGCGGCTGCTCGACCGTGACGGTGCCGTAGCCGGCGGTCGTCGGATCGGAGTCGGCCGTGACGAACCCGGCGAGGTTGCTCTTGTTGTTCGGCACGTAGCTCGAGGTCAGCGACCACGTCTGGTCACCGGTCACCGGGTCCGGGATGAACATCCGGATCGGCGCCTGGTTCTCGTCCTTGCGCACCGCGTCGGGCGAGACCTGCCACTGGCTGTTGGCGCCGAAGAAGGTCCCGGGGTCCTTCACGTGGTACCGCGCGTACTGGAAGCGCTGCACCTTGAACATGTCCTCGGGGTAGCGCAGGTGGGGCAACAGGGCGCTCGGGATCTGGTCACGGTTGAGCACCGTGCCCGGGAAGGCGCTCTCCCAGGCCTGCAGGATCGGGTCGGACTCGTCCCACGCGTAGAGCTTGACCTCCCCGGTGTAGGCGTCCACGGTCGCCTTCACCGCGTTGCGCATGTAGTTGATCTGGTCCGTCGGCAGGGTGCGGACGCCGGGCGGCCGGCCGACCACGTCGCTGGTCATGTCGGAGAAGGAGTCACGCTCGGACTGCGGGTACTGGTCGGTCGTGGTGTAGCCGTCGACCACCCACAGGATGTGTCCGTCCTCGACCACCGGATACACGTCGCCGTCCAGGTTCAGCCACGGCGCGACCTTCTCCACGCGCTCGGCGGGGTCGCGGTAGTAGATCACCTTGCTCTCCGGACCGACCCGCGACGAGAGCAGGAAGTTCGCGTCGCCGAACTTGATCGCGTACATCAGCTTGTGGAAGAAACCGCCGACCCCGACGCCTCCCCCGCCCTCGTACGTCGTGTAGCTCGACGTTCCGTTCGACGTCAGGTCGATCTCGGTGTTGGGCGCCCCGGGCGCCTTCCCGACGATCGAGTAGCCCGGGCTCCCCTGGCCGGCCTCGCCGAAGTAGATCTGGTCCTGGTAGGGACCCGTGGCGCGCTGGAGCGAGTCCTGGCCCACGTCCTGGCCCTCGGCCCACTGGATCTGCTGGCTCTCCGCAGAGTCGTCGGCCGGCCGCTGGTTGGCGAAGGCCGCGATCACGCCGCTGCCATGGGTGTAGCGCGTGTGCAGGTTCGACCAGTTCTGGTCGCTGGCGTTGATGCCCGTCTGGTCGAGCTCGCGAGCACCGATCACGACCGCGCGGTCGTTCCCGTCGATCATGTAGTGGTCGACGTCGAGCACGTCCGGCACGGTGTAGTAGCCGTAGACGGCCTGGGTCTGGCTGAACGCCTGGGAGATCTGGCCGGGGTCCACCACCGGCACCGAGGTGGTCTGGTCGATCAGGTTCTGCACCGACTCGGGGGTCGCCGGTGCCGCCTTCTGCCGGGTCAGCTTGATCGAGTTCAGGTCGTACGCCGCGCGCGTGGCCGCGATGTTCGCCGCGATGTACGGCGCCTCCTTGTCCGGCTTGTTCGGGTTGACCTGGAAGTTCTGCACGAAGGCGGGCCAGATCAGCCCGAGCAGGATCGAGGTGACCACGAGCAAGGAGATGCCGACGGCGGGGAGCAGCCAGACGCGACGCCACGCCGTCACGAAGAAGAGGAGGGCGCAGATCAGGGCCACGCCGATCAGGATGTTGCGCGCGGGCAGCACGCTGTGCTGGTCGGTGTAGCTCATCCCGGTGACGACCGGGCTCGACCCGGTGACCAGGTCGAACCGGTCCAGGTAGTAGCCGACCGCCTTGGCGAGCAGGGCCAGCCCGCCGAGGACGGAGAGCTGGATGGTCGCCGTCGACGACATCCGGTCGGAGGCGGCCTGCAGCCGGATCCCGCCGTACAGGTAGTGCACGACGATCGCCGTGATCGCCGACAGCACGAGCACCGCGATGACGTAACCGACGACGAAGTGGAGCCAGGGCAGGCTGAAGACGTAGAAGCCGACGTCCTTGTGGAAGTACGGGTCGGTGACATGGAACGGCTCGCGGTTGGCCCAGAGCAGGAAGCTCCGCCACTTGCCGTTCGCGGCCACACCCCCGAACAAGCCGATCACCGCCGAGACCGACACCAGCAGCAGGATGCGGATCGGCGCCACGGCGTCGCGGTAGCGGTCGAGACCGGTCTGCTCCGGCGAGTCGGGGCGGCTGAAGGGTCGCGCCCGGTAGGCGACGACCATGTTCGCCGCGACGCTGCCCGCCATCAGCAGGCCGAACCCGAAGAACAGCCCGACCCGCGTCCAGAGCATCTTGTCGTAGACGCCCGAGTAGCCGACGGAGCCGTACCAGAGCCGGTCGGTGTAGATCGACGCGAACAGCGTGACGAGGAAGAACGCGACGATCACGCCGAGCACGGAGAACAGCAGAACCCGCGCGCGCCGTGAGCGGCGCGGGCGGAACTCGTCGAACTCCTCCTCGAGGGAGTCGCTCATGGTGCCTCCTCGAGCGGATCGTCAGGCCCGAGTGTGCCGGAGCCGTCCAAGGTCTCGCGCACCAGCGCCACCAGACCGGGCACCAGATCGGGTCCGACCAGCACCGCGTCGTCGCTGTCGTGAGCCCTCATCCGCAGGGCGCAGCACGACGCGCCGGTGCGTGTCGCGGCCGCCACGATCCGGACCTCCTGCCGGTCCGGGTGCTCGGAGGCGAAGGAGGCCGCTCGGGTGGGCTCGTCAGGGAGGGCGGACTCCGCGGCCGGCGGGAGGACCACGCGCTCGACCAGCGCGGCGCAGCCGTGCACGGTCTCCGGCCAGCTGATCCCGGTCAGCTGGTCCTCCAGCGCGCGGCCGGGCGCCAGTCCCTCCTGCTCGATCGGCGTGAGCGGGCTCTCCCCGATGCTCGCGGCCAGCTGCGGCTCACGCTCCAGCAGGTGCGCCGTCTCGACCAGGGCGAAGAGACGGGCCGGCTGGTCCCAGCCGGCCTCGGCCGCGTGCCGCTCGATCTCCAGCACCGCCGTACGCAGACCGTCGTCGGCGGTTTCAGGCGGCGTCTCGCCCTGGCTCATGCCTTCGGCCCGTCGGCCGCCGTGCACTGCGGGAGCGGTGCGTCGTGGTCCTTGCCCCAGGCCGTGACCTCGGCGATCGCGTCCTTCAGGGTCGTGGCCTTCGCCAGCCGCATGGGGCCGTGGTTGCCGCCGAGTGCGTCCGCACAGTTGGCCGGCGGGACGAGGAACAGCTGGGCGCCGGCCCTCCGGGCGCCCGCGATCTTCTGCTGGATGCCACCGATCTCCCCGACGTTGCCCTTGCCGTCGATCGTCCCGGTGCCGGCGACGTCTCCGCCGGAGGTCAGCGACCCGGGGGTGAGGGTGTCGTAGATCGACAGGGCGAACATCAGCCCCGCACTCGGGCCGCCGATCGCGTCGCTGATGTTGACCGAGACCTTGAACGGGAACGTGTACCCGATCCCGAGGGTGACCCCGATCAGCCGGTGCCCGTCCTTCGTGGTCGGGGTGACGTGCATCGTGACCGGCTTGCCCTTGCGGACCACGGTGATCGGGACCGACTTGCCGTCCGGCACCTTCTCGATCAGCTTCGCCAGCTGCGTCGCGGCGGTCACCCGCTCGTCGTTGAACCGCCGTACGACGTCGCGTGGCTTGAGCTTGCCGTCTGCCGGCATGTCCGGCGTCACGGCGAGCACCTCGAGTGCGGGATGCACCGGATACCCGAGCTCGCGCAGCGCGGCCGCGATCGCCGAGTCCTGGGAGCGGATCATCTCGACCTGCCCCTCCTCGGTGTCCTGCTGCTGGCTGCCTCCGCCGCCGTACTGGACCGAGTAGGGGTAGACGGCGTCGTCCCGGGAGTGCCACGCCTGCATCAGCGTGAGGAGGTCGAGCTTCGCGTCACGCTGGGTGACCGAGACGGTCGTCATCCGGAGCTGGCCTTCGTCGCGGAAGGTCTTGTGGCCCTCGACGCTGATGATCGGCTTGTCGCCGTTGTCACCGAGCACGTTGATGGTGAGCCCGGGTGCGTACGTGACGAACGGAAGCGGGCTGACGGCCATGTACAACCCGAGCGCGACGAACAGCGGCACGGCCAGCAGAGCGGCCCAGGTGCGCTGTGTCATGCGGGCAAGCCTCTCACCCGACGGAAGTCAGGATGCCTGCCGGGCGGAATCCGTATCGGCTGCCTTTCCGGACTCTCGACCACGACCCGAGGAGGCGGCAGGACGGGACGAGGAGCGTACGGCGATGCCGCTGCTGCGCTCGCCCCGGGACGTCGACCTGGCCGGGGTGCCGCGTGGCGCCACGCGGCTCGGGCGGGACATCGCCCGGCCCAGGCGGCGGGCGGCGACCTCGGGATCGACCTCACCACGGCCCTCGCGACCCAGCCACGAGACCCAGAGCATCGCCAGCACCGTCGCCACGATCGGCGGGACCAGCCACCAGAGGATCTGCACCCGATCAGGGTAGGGATCCACCGGCCGCTGACCGGTCAGGCGCGCCCGGTCGGGGCGCGGTCAGGGCGTACCGACCCACTCCTCGGAACCGTCCGCGAAGTGCTGGTGCTTCCAGATCGGCACCTCGGCCTTGAGCGTGTCGATGAGCTCGCGGGAGGCGTCGAAAGACGTGCCCCGATGGGCCGACGTGGAGGCCACGATCACCGCGACGTCGCCGATCTCGAGCCGACCGACCCGGTGGACGGCTGCGACGGCGTGCACGTCGTACCGCTCCGCGACGTCGGCGCACACCCGGCGGAGTGCGTCGAGCGCCGTCGGGTGCGCGGAGTACTCCAGACCGTGCACCGAGAGCCCGTGGTCGTGGTCGCGGACCCGGCCGATGAACAGCGTCAGACCACCCGACCCGTCGTCGTCGAGCGCGGCGACGACCTCCGCGACGTCCAAGGGCGTCTCGCGGAGGCCGACGAGGCGCACGGCGCTCGGATCGGAACTGGCCACGCGACGACCCTAGTCACCCCTCGGCGGCGGCGTGACACTCACCGTCGACCGCGTACCTTTGAGTCATGACCGACCAACCGCCGCCGGACGACCAGAACCCGTTCCGGGGCACGCCGTTCGAGCAGTTCTTCTCCGGCGGAGCGCCCGATCTCGGCCAGCTGTTCAGCCAGATCCAGTCGATGATGCAGCCCTACGACGGGCCGCTGAACTGGGACGTCGCGGTCGACACCGCACGCAAGACCGTGGCCCAGTCCCCCGACCCGACGCCGTCGCAGCGTCAGCGCGACGAGATCGCGGACGCCATCCGCCTGGCCGACCACTGGCTCGACGAGACCACCGACTTCCCGTCCGGCGTCACCTCGACCACGGCATGGAGCCGGGCCGAGTGGGTCGTCGGGACCACGGACGTGTGGAAGGTGCTGGTCGAGCCCATCGCCGCCTCATCCGTCGGAGCGCTGGGCAACGCGCTCCCGGCCGAGGCGGCCAACATGGGCGGACCGATCCTGGCGATGCTCGGCCGGGCGGTCGGCGCGATGCTCGCCACCCAGGTGGGCTCCGGTCTCGGTGCCATGGCCGGCGAGGTCGTCTCGGCCTCCGACATCGGCCTGCCGCTGGCGGCGCCCGGGACGGCGGCGCTGGTGCCGGCCAACGTCACCCGCTTCGCCGAAGGCCTCGACGTCCCTGAGGACGACGTCCTGCTGTACCTCGCGCTGCGCGAGGCCGCCCACCAGCGGCTCTTCGCCGGCGTCCCGTGGCTGCGAGACCACCTGATCGGCGCGGTCACCGACTACGCCAGTGGCATCGAGATCAACACCGAGCGCATCCAGGAGACGATGGAGGAGCGCCTGCGCGGCGTCGACCCGACCAACCTGGAGAACATGCAGGCGCTGATGGAGGGCGGGCTGTTCGACCTGCCGCAGTCGCCCCAGCAGCAGGCCGCTCTGCAGCGGCTGGAGATCGCGCTGGCTCTGGTCGAGGGCTGGGTCGACGAGGTCGTCAGCCAGGCCACGGCCGAGCGCATGCCGAACGCCGCCAAGCTCCAGGAGGCCGTACGCCGTCGCCGCGCAGCAGGCGGTCCGGCCGAGGAGACCTTCGCGTCCCTGGTCGGGCTGGAGCTGCGTCCGCGCCGCCTGCGCGACGCCTCCACGCTGTGGGGCTCGCTCCGCACGCGGCAGGGCAGGGAGGCGCGCGACGGCGTGTGGATGAGTCCCCACCTGTTGCCGACCGACGCGGATCTCGACGACCCGCTCGGGTTCCGTGAGGGTTCGGACGCCCCCGCGGAGCTGAGCTCCGACGACTTCGACGCCGAGCTGCGCAACCTGCTCGACGGCGGGACTCCCGGCCCGGACGACCCGTCCGACGACCCCGCCGACGACACACCCGAGGAGTGACCGCCCACTCCGAGGCGCTCGGCGCGCTCCGGACCTGGCCCGCCCCCTCACGTGAGCAGGCCGCGGTGCGCGACCGCTTGGTCACTCACCTGGTCGAGCACCCGGACGGGCTCGAGCGATCGTGCTCCCCCGGTCACCTGACCGCGGGAGCCCTCGTGCTCTCGGCGGATCTCGCGGAGGTACTGCTCAACCTGCACGGCCGGGCCGGTCGCTGGTTCCACTTCGGCGGGCACTGGGAGCGGGGTGACGACTCGCTGCTCACCACGGCGTCCCGCGAGGCGAGCGAGGAGTCGGGCATCGCCGGGCTGGTCGTCGACCCGACGCCGGTGCACCTGGACGTCCACGAGGTCGAGTTCTGCCGCGGTCACGGCCGCGTCGACCACCTCGACGTGCGGTACGCCGCGCTGGCTCCCGCGGGTGCCCAGCCCGAGGCCAGCGACGAGTCCCTCGACGTGCGGTGGTGGCCGCTCGGCGCCCTGCCGGACCTGGAGCCGGAGATGCACGAGCTGATCGCGCGGTCGCGCGAGCGGCTCGCCTCCCGAGCGACCGCTCAGTCGAGGGAGGCCGGCTCCAGCCGCGCGGCCGTGGAGTAGCCGTCGAGCCAGGCCTTCGCGCGCTCGGCGTGCGGGTAGCGGTCCACCCAGCTCCAGAACCGGTCGTTGTGGCCGCTCTCGATCAGGTGGGCGAGCTCGTGGACGAGCACGTAGTCGACCACCCAGTCGGGCATGTCCTGCAACCGGCGTGACAGCCGGATCGACCGGTCCACCGGCGTGCACGAGCCCCAGCGGCTGCGCTGGTTGTCGACCCAGCGGACCGTCGCCGGCAGCGCGCGTCCGCTCAGCCACGTGCGGCTCAGCTCCAGGGCCCGGGCCAGCAGGTCGTCGTCACTGGGCCGGCGGCGCGCCTCGGCCTTCTCGACCCGGGCCACCATCGCCTCCACCCACTCGGCCTCCTGGCGGCGACTGAGCGTGGCCGGGATCAGGACGACGATCCGGTCGCCCTCGCGGTACGCCGAGACCGTCCTGCGACGCCGCTTGGACCGGCGTACCTCGACGTCCGGCCGGGGCGTCGTCTCCATACCCGAACGGTAACGGTCACGGCCGACGTCCCGGGGTAGCCGCTCCGGACGGGTCGTCCCGTGTCAGCCGGGCGCGACACGCCCGCCTGTCGGGGGTCCGGCGATACGTCCTATCCCGCCTTCGCGGCCCAGGTCAGGAGCCGTTCGCGCGGCCAGGTGTTGACGATCCGCTCGGCCTCGATGCCGGCGGCCTCGGCGCGCTCGCAGCCGTAGTCGAGGAAGTCGAGCTGGCCCGGCGCGTGGCTGTCGGAGTCGATCGAGAAGCGGCAGCCGATGTCGCGCGCGAGAGCGATCAGCGTCGAGGGCGGGTCGCGGCGTTCCGGACGGCTGTTGATCTCCACGGCGACGTCGTGCTCGGCGCAGGCCTCGAACACCGCCTTCGCGTCGAACTCGCTGCTCGGCCGGGTGCCCCGGTTGCCCATCACCATCCGCCCGGTGCAGTGGCCGAGCACGTTGGTGCGCGGGTTGCGGATGGCTCCGAGCATCCGCTTCGTCATGCCCGCGGAGTCCTGCCGCAGCTTCGAGTGCACGCTGGCGACACGCAGGTCGAGCTTCGCCAGCATCTCGTCGGTCTGGTCCAGGCCGCCGTCGTCGAGGATGTCGACCTCGATGCCCTTGAGCAGGGTGAACCCCGCGCCGGCGAGATGCTCGTTGACCGCGTCGACGACGCCGAGCTGCTTGGTCAGCCGAGCGACGCTCAGCCCGTTCGCCACGGTCAGGCGCGGCGAGTGGTCGGTCAGCACGAGGTACTCGTGGCCCAGCTCGATCGCGGTGAACGCCATCTCCTCGATCGGCGACCCACCGTCGGACCAGTCGGAGTGGGAGTGCAGATCCCCTCGCAGCGCCGCTCGCAGCTCGCGACCGCCCGCGGCGAGCGGCCCGGCGTACGTCGCCTCGAGCGTGGCGAGTCGCTCCGGCTTCGTGCCGCGCACGGCGGCCCCGACCACCGCGGCGGTGCTCGGGCCGATGCCGGGCAGGTCGGTCAGGGTGCCGGCCTCGACCCGCTCGGCGACCTCGTCCTCGGGGAGGGGCAGGATCGTCGCGGCCGCCTTGCGGAACGCCTGGACGCGCCGGGTCTCCTCCCGCCCCCGCTCCATCAGGAACGCGATCCGGCGCAGTGCGGCGACCGGTCCCTGCTGGTACGCCGCACCGTCCGACGTGTCGTGCTCGCGACTCATCCGGCTCCTTCCGACGCCACGATCCTGCCGTGCGGTCCCGTCGGCTCGGAACCCCGTGGCCCACGACGCGGCCGA
Source organism: Nocardioides sp. (assembly GCA_036270075.1). GTDB lineage: Bacteria > Actinomycetota > Actinomycetes > Propionibacteriales > Nocardioidaceae > Nocardioides. The sequence continues at coordinate 8,173 of DATBDF010000275.1, read as the reverse complement.
CTCTCCCCAAGGGCAGAATTTTCCGTCCACACCCGGTGCACGACATTCTCGCTGGTCAGGCGGCCTCGACGGCCCCTCCGCGGGGATCGGTCCACAGCGCGTCCCCAACCCGCGCGGGGGCCGTCCACCAGTTCTCCACAGGGTCACGGCGGTCGTCCACAGGCCTGTCCACAGCCGGCCGGGCCAACCCGACCGATCCCGTTGACCCCTTCGCCGTCTCACTCCTAGCGTGCTCCGCAGACGGGGTCCCGGGAATCCGGATGACGTTCGCAAGGGGAAGGCAAGCGTCGTCCAGACCCCGGGCCCCCGTCTTGCCACTCCTCTCGGGTCGCCTTGGCCGGCGAGTGGCGCTCCACGATCCCCCCGCAAGGAGGGCCTCGGCGCCCGGCGAACACTTCGGTTCCCGCCGCCCCCACCAGCGCGCTGAGGCCCTCCTTGAGGCTCAACCGGACCATGGTCCGGTTGAGCGTGAAATCGGGCTCTTCCACGCTCAGCGGTGCGCCGCCCACGCGCCGTACCCCGTGTGCCGTAGGGTCGAAGCCGACCGGGTGCCCAGCGCGGCCCGGTCCCGGCGGGCTTCCCCTGATTCCCCCGTCGCGACGACCGTGAATGAAACGAGCAAGGAGGCCGTCATGGCGGAGACCTGGAGCGGCGAGTTCTACTGCGTGAAGTGCAAGGCCAAGCGCGAGGCGAGCGGCGAGGTCCGCGTCAACGACAAGGGCACCCGGATGGCCAAGGCCGTCTGCCCCGTTTGCGGGACGAACCTCAACCGGATCCTCGGCAAGGCCTGAGACACCGCACAGACCTCATCGGACGGCGCCACCCTCGGGTGGCGCCGTCCGTATGCCCGACGGCCTCCGACCCCGGCGAGCGATCGCTGTGGACGGGGCCCGACGCGTCGTGCCTGGGTGTGGCACGGTCGACGGCGTGGCGGCAACAACGTGGAGCGACCTGGTCCTGCCGGTGCTGCGCGACGGCCTCCGCGTCGTACGCCGTGACGACCGGCACCTGCAGGTCGGCCTCGACGCACCCCACCGGATCGTGCTCCGTGACCGACCCGGACTCCACCAGGCCCTGAGCCATCTCGACCACCGGCCTCCGGCCGAGCTCACGGAGGTGATCGACGGCCTGGTCCGCGACGGCTGGGTCATCGACGCCGCCCGCCGGCGCCGAGGTCACGCGCCGGCGCCGATCTCCATCACCGCCGACGCGACGGTCGCCGACCGCGTCCTGCTCGAGTGCGCGACCGCGGGCCTCACCCGGGCCGAGGACGCCTGCCCGCGCCTCGTGGTGACCGTGGGCGAACCGCGGCGCACCGTCTCGGACGCGCTCGTCCGCGCCGACATGACCCATCTGTGGGTCGCCGTGCTCCCCCACGCGACCCGCCTGGGACCCTTCGTCGAGCCGGGTCGCAGCGCCTGCCTGCGCTGCCTGGACGCCCACCTCGGTGACCTCGATCCGCGACGCGCGACCGTGCTCCACCAGCTCGAGGAGCTGCCCTCCGCCCCCGAGGCAGACCCCGACCCGTGCCTGGTGCAGCTCGCCGTCGCGTGGGCCGTGCGCGACGTCGTCCGCGTGCTCGACGACCTCGAGTCGTCCCTCCGCTCGGCCACCGTCACCGTCACCGAGGACCTCGAGGTCACCCGGCGCGACTGGCTCCGCCACCCCCACTGCGGCTGCGCGTGGGGCTAGCGCTCACCACCACTCGGAGTCGAGCTTGCTCTCGATGGCGCGCAGGTGCTCGCGCGAGCAGGTGTCGCAGTAGGTCTTCCGACGCCCGTTCTCGACGGAGGTGACCCAGGTCATCGCGTCGGCGTCCTCCGCCTGCTTCCCGCAGAAGTCGCAGGTCTTCACAGGATCAAACTAGGCCACCGCGGGTCGAGACGGGGCCGTGAAAATGCACGGGAGCCCGGTACGAACTCGTCGTACCGGGCTCCCGGAAACACTCGCGATCAGGTCGAGGGCGGTGTTTCCTCAGTTGGCGCGGGCGAGGGCCAGACGCGCCTGCCGCGCGGCCTGCTCGGCCTTGCGGCTCAAACGCCGGGCCGCCGCCTGCTGGCGGCCGCGACGCAGCTGCTGCGCCTCTCCCAGGCGCGCGGACATCTGCGCGCGTGCCAGGTCTTCCTGCATGAGCATGTTCATCATGATCTTGTTTCCGTTCTTGGTCGTGGTGTTCAAGGAAGTTCTTTCCAGTTGAGGACAGATAGACAGGGCCGTCGTGCGAGGCCGGTCACCGGTTCAGGCGGCCTGCTCGTTCTTGCGCGGGCGCCCACGCGGGCGCTTGCGGGGGATCACCACTCCTTGGAGGAACAGCTCTCCGCCCCAGACTCCCCAGGGCTCACGCCGCTCCAGAGCTCCGGAGAGGCAGAGGTCCCGTACCGGGCAGTCCTGGCACAGCGCCTTGGCGAACTCGACGTCGGCCGGCGACTCGGCGAACCACAGTTCCGAGTTGTTCACTCGGCAGGGCAGCAGGTCGTCGGGCACCGTGTCGGCCCGGTCGTGGAGCTCACCGAGCGTCGCAGGCAGCAGCGCATCGGCGGACCCGTCCCGGCGGTCGAGAACAGTGATGGTCATGTCTTTCACCTCCTTGTGTGACCTGATCGCTTGCGGGTGGAGCAAAAATCAGAAAGGCCGCGGATCCCGGGTTTCGGGTTCCGCGGCCTGGAGGCTGCCGATGGCTGTTATCTCAACAGGTCGGTGGTCTCCAGGCAGAGGTCCCCGGGAAGTCGTCCTTGGTGGTCGCGAGACCCATGTCGCCGATGTGGCGGACACGGGCGCACGTCCACACCTGGACGCCGGCGAAAGCCGAAATGGCCGAAGCCTCGAGGGAGGTCTGGCCATACGCGGACATGCCGAACGACGGGCTCTGAGCCGTCATCGTGCGGTTGTTGTTGATCATCCGGGCCACCTCCTTCGAGTGTCGGGCGCCGACCCTGCCAGGGGTCGTGATGCGCAGTCGGTCATGTCGTGCAGGAAACGCTACCCGGGGGAGCAGGTAAGCGGCAAACCATTTGATGCCTATTTCTGCAGAAAGTTTTCCGCCGGTCACCTAGGTATCACCCGACGGCTACCCAACCACCGCGAGGAGCGCCTCGCCGTACCGCTCGAGCTTGGCCGGGCCGACGCCGCTGATGCGCAGCAGTGCCGCGGGGGAGGTCGGTCGTTGCTCGGCGATCAGCTGCAGTGTGGCGTCGGTGAACACGACGAACGCCGGGACGCTCTCCTCGTCGGCACGTGCCTTGCGCCAGGCGCGGAGGCGCTCGAACAGCTCCTCGTCGTACGACGCCGGGCAGTCGCTGCACCGCCCCCGCTTCTTCTCGGCCGCACTCGACAGCGGCTTGCCGCACTCGCGGCAGTGGGCCGCGCGCCGCGGCTTGGCCTTGGCGCCGGCAGCCCGCGCCTCGGCCGGCAGCAGCGTCTGCAGGAAGCGTGACGGCTGGCGGTTGCCCCTGCCGCCGGGCGTGCGGGCGGCCGCCCAGGACAGCACGAGATGCTCGCGGGCGCGGGTCATCCCGACGTACAGCAGGCGACGCTCCTCCTCGATCTCGGCGTCCGAGGTGGCGTGGGTGAGGGGCATCGCGCCGTCGTGCATCCCGGCCAGGAACACGGCGTCCCACTCGAGGCCCTTGGCGGCGTGGAGCGTGGCCAGGGTGACGCCACCGGCGGCCGGCGCGTGTTGCTCGGCGGCCCGCCGGTCGAGGTCGGCGACGAAGTCGGTGGGAGTCATCTCCCCGGCCTCCTCGGCCATCGTCATCAGCGCCTGCAGCGACTCCCAGCGGTCGCGCGTCTGTCCGCGGGTCGTCGGCGCCTCGGTGGTCCAGCCCATCCCGGCCAGCGTGGCGGGAACCAGGTCCAGCACGGTGGCCGATCCCTCGTCGGTACGGACAGCAGCCCGGAGCAGCGTCACCGCCTGGCGCACCTCCGGCCGCTCGAAGAAGCGCCTGGCACCGCGTACGACGTAGGGCAGGCCGCGGGAGGCCAGCGCCTCCTCGAAGGACTCCGACTGGGCGTTGATGCGGAACAGCACCGCGATCTCGGAGGCGGGCACGCCGTCGCGCATCAGCCCGCCGACCGCGTCGGCGACGGCGTCGGCCTCGGCCACCTCGTCGGCGGCCGGTGCGTAGCGGACCGCCGGCCCGGCGGGCCGCTGGGCCCGCAACCGCACCGTCGTCGAGCCGGAGCCGGCCAGCACGGTGTTGGCGGCCTCGACCACCTCGGGGGTGGACCGGTAGTTGCGTGAGAGCTCGACGGAGGTCGTGCCGGGGTGCTTGCGCGGGAAGTCGCGGAGGTATGACGCGTCGGCACCGGCGAACGAGTAGATGGTCTGGGCGGGGTCGCCCACCACGCAGATCTCGTCGCGACCGCCCAGCCAGAGGTCGAGCAGTGCCGACTGCAACGGCGAGACGTCCTGGAACTCGTCCACGACGAACCACTTGTACTGCGCACGCACCTGCGCGGCGACCCGCTCCTCGTCGGCGAGCATCCCCGCGGTGAGGAGCAGGACGTCCTCCATGTCCATGCGCGCCTGCGACCGCTTGACCTCCTCGTAGCCGCCGAAGAGGCGCCCGACCGTCTCGTGGTCGAGCCCGGACACCGCTCGGCCGTGGTGCTCTGCGATCCGCGCGTAGTCGTCGGGTCCGACGTTGCTCACCTTGGCCCACTCGACCTCGGAGGCGAGGTCGCGCAGCAACGCCTGGTCGCTCTGCACGCGGAGACGCCGAGCTGCCCCCGCGATGAGGGGGATCTTCGACTCGGTGAGCGTGGGGAGCTCACCGCCGTATGTCGTGGGCCAGAACCACCGGAGCTGCCGGAGCGCCGCGCTGTGGAAGGTGCGCGCCTGGACGCCCGGGGCGCCGAGGCGGTGCAGACGGCCCCGCATCTCGCCCGCGGCACGCGTGGTGAACGTGACCGCCAGCACCTCGGTGGGGACATAGAGGCCTTGCGCCACTCCGTGGGCGATCCGGTGCGTGATCGCGCGCGTCTTGCCGGTGCCCGCCCCGGCGAGGACGCGGACCGGCCCGCGGAGTGCCTCGGCGACCTCACGCTGCTCGGGGTCGAGGGCGCTCAACAGGTCTCCGGGCCGGTCGGGCAGGTGTGACGTGTGGCTCACGCGGGAAGAACTCCTGGAGCAGAATGGTTGAAGATGACATCAACATAGACGCGAGAAGGGGCAGTCCTCGGATGAGCACATCGGTGGCCAGCTCGGTGATCAGCACGGTGACCAACCAGGTGACCATGTATTCGACCCCGTGGTGCGGCTACTGCCACCGGTTGCAGGGACAGATGGACCGCGAGGGCATCGCGTACGACGTCGTCGACATCGAGCAGCACCCCGAGGCCGCGGAGTTGGTGGAGCGCGTGAACGACGGCAACCAGACGGTCCCGACCCTCGTGTACTCCGACGGCTCCGCGCAGACGAACCCTTCGGTGTTCCAGGTCAAGGAGAAGCTGGCCGAGCTGGCTTCGTGAGGTGAGACAGCCTGCGCGCAAGCGCGCTGAGCGGGTCTCTGCGGCCGAGTGACAAGGCTCGGCCGTGTCGCTCGGTCCTGGCTCTACCACGATCCCGGCAGCGGGCCGCCGTACCAGTCCTCGACCAGGGACCGGCTGATCGAGACGCCCCCGGGCAGCAGGAGCGTGCCCGCCGCCGCCTCGGTGCGCATGTCGTCGCGGGTGAACCAGCGGGCGTCCTGCATCTCCGACCCGTCGACGTGGATGTCGCGGGACAGCGCACGCCCGCGGAAGCCGAGCATCAGGCTGGCCGGGAGCGGCCAGGGCTGGTTGCCGAAGTAGGTCACCTCCCCCACCACGACACCGGTCTCCTCGAGCACCTCACGACGCACGGCGTCCTCGAGTGTCTCCCCCGGCTCCAGGAAGCCGGCCAGCGTCGAGTAGCGGCCCGTCGGCCACACGTCCGACCGTCCGAGCAGCAGCGCCTCGTCGGACGCTCCAGGCTCACCGTGGGAGATCGCCATGATCACCGCGGGGTCGGTGCGTGGGAACTGACGTCGCCGGCAACCGGCGCACACGAGCTCGTGCCCGGCCATCCGCGGCTCGAGGCGGCCCCCGCAGTGCGGGCAGAACCGGGTGGCCAGCAGCCACTCGGCCAGGCCGATCGCGTGGAACACCAGCGGCGCCTGCTCGACGCCGGCCCCGGCCAGGTGCGGCAACAGGTCGCGGATGCCCACCCAGCCCTCGCCCTCGGCGTACGCCGGGTCGAGGACCAGCGCGAACCAGACCAGGTCCTCGCGCTCGCCGAGCAGGACGCGGGTGCCACCGTCGGGGACGTCGGCGCTCCGCACCCACGGCACGGCGCCGTCCACCGGCCGGACCCGGCTTCCGGCGACCACGAGCACCCGCGTCTGCGGGTCGGCCCAGGCCCGGTCCAGCCAGGCGTCGTCCGCCCGGTGCTCCCCCACCCGGTCGTGCGGATCGGCGGCCAGCTCCAGGTGCGGGAACGTCACGCTCAGCAGGCTAGCCATGGCCGGTTCACACCGTGCGCACAGCCTCGGCGCACAGGATCACTCGACATGACCCCCGACCGCCGCCTGGTCTCCTACGTGTTGCCGGTGCACGACGAGGAGGACGTCCTCGACGTCTTCCACGACGCCCTGGTCACGGCGACCTCCAAGCGGCCCGACCTGGACTTCGAGTTCGTCTACGTCGACGACGGCAGCCGCGACGCGTCCCTCGATGTGCTGCTCCGGCTGAGCGGCGACGACGACCGCGTCACCGTGATCTCGCTGTCCCGGAACTTCGGTCACCAGATCGCGGTGACCGCCGGTCTCGACGCCGCTACGGCCGGCGACGCCGTCGTGGTCATGGACACCGACCTCCAGGACCCGCCCGAGGTCAGCCTCGAGCTGATCGACGCATGGGAGTCGGGAGCGGACGTCGCCTTCGCCCAGCGCCGTACCCGGAGGGACTCGCCGTTCAAGCGCGGCACGGCCCACGCGTTCTACCGGCTGCTGTCGCGGCTGGCGTCCGTCGAGATCCCGCGCAACGTCGGCGACTTCCGGCTCCTGGACCGCCAGGTGGTCGCCGAGGTGATCCGGTATCGCGAGCACGACCGGTTCCTGCGCGGCATCGTCGCGCACGTCGGGTTCCGGCAGGAGGCGGTGCCGTTCGACCGCGAGCCCCGCTACGCCGGCTCCTCGTCGTATCCACTTCGGAGCATGCTCAAGCTCGCGGCGGACGGCATCCTCGGCTTCTCGACGTTTCCCTTGCGGTTGATCTCGCGGCTCGGCGTCCTGATCTCGGTCCTCAGCGCCGCCGGCGCGGTCTGGGTCGTCTGGCTGCGCGTCTTCATGCCGGAACGGACCGTGCCCGGCTGGGCGTTCATCACGGTCGGTATGTTCCTGCTCGGCGGCATCCAGCTGCTGATGATGGGCGTGATCGGGAGCTACGTCGGACGTGTGTACGTCGAGACCCAGGACCGCCCGCTGTACTCGCTGGCCATGACGGCTCGCGGCCGCGACGAGCGAACCGGACGGGAGATCCGACCCTGAGCATCCACATCGGAGCGGCCGAGGGCGACATCGCGCCGGTCGTGCTCCTGCCCGGCGACCCGCTCCGCGCCCGATGGATCGCCGAGACGTTCCTCGACGACGCCCGCTGCTACAGCGAGGTGCGAGGCATGCTCGGCTACACCGGCACCTGGCGCGGCCGCGCCGTCTCGGTCCAGGGATCGGGCATGGGCCAGCCGTCGACGGCGATCTACGTCACCGAGCTCTTCTCCGAGTACGGCGTCCGGAGCATCGTCCGCGTCGGGTCGTGCGGTGCCCTGACCGAGCGACTCGCCCTGCGCGACATCGTGGTCGCGTCCGGCGCCTGCACCGACTCGTCGATGAACCGGATCACCTTCGAGGGACTCGACTACGCGCCGGTCGCCGACTTCGGGCTGCTCCGTGGGGCGGTCGAGGCGGCCGAGCGCCGTGGCACCGACGTCCACGTCGGGCTGATCTTCTCCGGCGACTCGTACTACGCGAGCCGGCCCGAGCTGACGCGACGGATGGCGGACCACGGCGTCCTGGCCATCGAGATGGAGGCGAGCGCGCTCTACACGCTGGCCGCCCGGCACGGCGGCCAGGCGCTGGCGATCTGCACGGTGTCGGACCACGTCGTCACCGGCGAGGCCACGACCTTCACCGAGCGCGAGCAGACCTTCGGCGAGATG
>DATBDF010000274.1:0-11920 GCA_036270075.1 Nocardioides sp. | reverse complement strand
AGCTTGGCCTGGTAGTAGCCGAACGGCACCTCGTCGATCCCCACGATCGACAGCACCACGTGGTGCCGTACGCCGGCGTGGCCCTCCGCCGGCAGTAGGTTCGTCGAGGTCGTCTCGAAGAACTCGGTCGCGTTGCTCCTTCCCAGCGCCGGCGTGCCGAGCACGTCGACCACGACGTCAACCCCCTCGAGCGACTCGGCCAGCCCCTTCCCGGTGACCACGTCGACCCCGAGCGTGCGTGCCAGCGACACCGGCTCGTGCCCGCTCCGTCGTACCTCGTCGACGACGTGGCGCCCGACGACGCCGGTTGCCCCCGCCACCGCGATCCGCACGCTTCACCTCCTGCGCTCTGCTGCGTCCCCAGACGTTGGCACAGGTGTGCACCCGCCTGCACGACGTGTCGGCGCTCGCTCCTCAACCACCGAAAGGGTTCAGGTGATCGTCATACCGCCGTCGACCGGCAGCGTCTGGCCGGTGATGTAGCCGGCGGCGGGGGAGGCGAGGAAGACGGCGGTGGCGGCTAGCTCGCGGGGGTCGCCCTTGCGGCCGGCGGGGATGCGGGCCTGCTGCGCCTCGAGGTAGCCGTCGGGGTACTGGTCGGTCATCTCCGACTCGAAGAACCCCGGCGCGATCGCGTTCACGCGGATGCCCTTGCGACCGGTCCACTGGGCGGCCAGGTCGCGGGTGAGGCCGATCAGGCCCGCCTTCGAGGATGCGTACGCCGCCTGGGGGAGGCCCGCGGTGGTGAGTCCGAGCACCGACGAGACGTTGATGATCGACGACCCGGGCTGCATGACCCGACCACAGGCCTGCGCCATCCAGTAGCACCCGTGGAGGTTCACGTCGATCACGGAGCGGAACTGCTCAGGGGTCTCGTGCGTGGCGGGGACAGCCGTGCCCAGCCCGGCGTTGTTGACCAGGATGTCGACCTTCCCGAACGCCTCGACGGCCCCCTGGACCAGCGCGGTGCACGCTTCCGGGTCGGTGACGTCGGTCCCGACGGCGACGGCGCGACGACCCACGGACTCCACGAGCGACGCCGTCTCGGCGAGTCGGTCGACCCGACGCGCACCCAGCACGACGTCGGCTCCGGCCTCCGCCAGCCCACGTGCGAAGGCCACCCCCAGGCCCGACGACGCGCCGGTCACGATCGCGACGCGTCCGTCGAGCCGGAACAGGTCCAGAGACGTCATGGCCGCATCGTAGGGGTCGTCCCGGGTCGCACCCCGGTCCTACCCCGGACGACCGGAAACCGGCCGCGACGTGTGCTGGAGTAGAGGGTGACACCACGACCGAAAGGACCCAGGAGCACCGGATGACCGAGAACCCGTACGCCCGACCCGGCGCGATGACGCCGTCCGAGGAGCGCACGATGGGCATGCTCTCGCACGCCATCCCGCTGGTCGCGATGGTGGTGAGCGGCGGCACGCTCGGCTTCGTCGCGTCGCTGGTCCTGTACCTGATCTACAAGGACAAGGGCCCGTTCGTGCGCGAGAGCGCCGCCAACTCCCTCAACATCCAGATCACCACCGGCATCGCGCTGCTGGTGTCGATCCCGCTGATGTTCGTCCTGATCGGCTTCTTCACCTTCGCCGCCGCACTCGTCGCCGCGTTCGTCCTGCACCTGATGGGCGCACTCAAGGCCAACCGCGGCGAGTGGTGGCGGCCGCCGATGGTGCTGCGCCTGGTCCACTGAGGCGTGCGCCGAGTCGTCGCACGACGACTCGGCCCGCCCGGCTCGGCGCCTCGATGCATCGACTCACCCGTTCGGGGTACAACGAAATCCGTTCCCACAACCCCAACGGGCGCGGGAGTCAACGCCTCCTCGCCACGGGATGAGTCGGAGGTTTTCGATGGATGTCTGGGCGTCGTCGATCTTGCGCATGGACGCGAGCTGGGTCGACTACCTGCTGATCGCGATCTACTTCGTGACCGTTCTCGGGATCGGGATGGCGGCCCGGGCCCAGGTCTCGAGCAGCATCGACTTCTTCCTGTCGGGCCGGTCGCTGCCCGCCTGGATCACCGGCCTGGCGTTCATCAGCGCCAACCTCGGTGCCGTCGAGATCATGGGCATGTCCGCGAACGGCGCGCAGTTCGGCATGGCGACGTTCCACTACTACTGGATCGGCGCCATCCCGGCGATGCTCTTCCTCGGCGTCGTGATGATGCCGTTCTACTACGGCTCGAAGGTCCGCTCCGTGCCGGAGTTCATGCTCCGCCGGTTCGGCCCGACCGCCCACCTGGTGAACTCGATCAGCTTCGCAGTCGCGCAGATCCTCATCGCCGGCGTCAACCTCTACCTGCTCGCGACCATCGTGAACTCGCTCCTGGGCTGGAGCATCTGGGTGTCCACGGTCGTCGCGGCCGCGATCGTCCTGTCCTACATCACCCTCGGTGGTCTGTCGGCGGCGATCTACAACGAGGTGCTCCAGTTCTTCGTGATCGTCGCGGCGCTGCTCCCGCTGACGATCCTCGCGCTGAACAAGATCGGCGGCTGGAACGGCCTGACCGACGCCATGGACAAGGCAGGGACCGGCAACCAGATGCAGTCGTGGCCGGGCACCGACCTCACCGGCTTCAGCTCGTCGTTCTGGTCGGTGGTCGGGATCGTCTTCGGCCTGGGCTTCGTGCTGTCGTTCGGCTACTGGACCACCAACTTCGTGGAGGTGCAGCGGGCGATGGCGTCCAAGGACATGAACTCCGCTCGTCGCGCCCCGATCATCGGCACCTTCCCGAAGATGTTCATCCCGTTCATCATCATCGTCCCGGGGATGCTGGCCGCGGTACTGGTGACCTCGCTGTCGGACATGAAGTCCAAGGGCGCCGAGACCGGGGCGGGCGGGATCACCTACAACGACTCACTGCTGCTGCTGATGAAACAGCTGTTGCCCAACGGCCTGCTCGGCGTCGCGATCGCCGGCCTGCTGGCCGCGTTCATGGCCGGCATGGCGGCGAACGTGTCGGCGTTCAACACCGTCACGAGCTACGACCTGTGGCAGACGTATGTCCAGAAGGACAAGCCCGACCACTTCTACACGACGTTCGGGCGCTGGGCGACCGTCGTCGCGACGGTGCTGGCCATCGGTACGTCGTACTTCGCGAGCCAGTACCCGAACATGATGATCTACCTGCAGACCCTGTTCGGGTTCTTCAACGCACCACTGTTCGCCACGTTCATCCTCGGCATGTTCTGGAAGCGGATGACCCCGACAGCCGGCTGGACGGGGCTGGTGGCGGGCACGGTCGCGGCGGTGGTCGTGGCGATCCTGTCGGAGGACGCCCTCGGGTCGGCCAGCACCGGCGTGCTGAACCTCAGCGGACAGGGTGCCGCGTTCGTGGCGGCGGGCGCGGCGTTCGTCGTCGACATCGTGGTCAGCGTGGTGGTGACAGCGGGCACCGAGCCGAAGGAGGAGTCGAAGCTGCGCGGGCTGGTCTACTCGCTCACCCCGAAGGAGGACCTCGCCGACGACCACGCCGACCACTGGTGGCTCTCGCCGGTCAAGCTCGCGGGGGTCTCCCTGGTGATGGTCACCGTCCTCAACCTGATCTTCCGCTAGGAGAGAGACGCCATGAAGAGAGCTGGTCTGTTCGACATCCGGAACATCATCGGACTGCTGCTGCTGGTGTACGGCGTGATCCTGCTGCTCGTCTCGTTCTCGACGTCGGAGGCGGAGAAGGCCCGCGCCGACGGCGTGAACGCCAACCTCTGGATGGGCATCGTCCTGACCATCGTCGGGCTGCTGATGATCGGGTGGGCAGTCACCCGGCCGATCGTGATCGACGAGGCGGAGCTGGAGGCTGACAAGCGCGCCGTCGACGAGGCAGCCGGCCGTCACCCCGACGAAGGACCTGCAGCCTGAGGCCCGGGCCCGATCGCGTCGTCGCCGACCCATGTCCTGAGGGGATGCGAGCAGGCGGCGTGCAGGTAGCTTCCGCGTCAGCCCTCGCCGGCCGCGGGGCCGTGCTCGGTCAGCAGCTCGTCCTGCCAGGCGAACGTCGCGTCGGCGCGGCTCTGCAGGTCGCCGCCGTCGAGCAGCGCCGCGACACGGTCGGCGTACCCGGCGGGAAGGTCGGTGCGCAGGTAGCGCAGGCCGAAGTCGTGGCGGGCCGGGCAGTGCTGGATCCGGAGCAGCCGGACCAGCGGGTTGACGCCGTACCCGAAGTGGAACGCCTGGGCCTCCACCTCGTCTCCTCGGGCGATCGCGCGGTTGACGAGCCACTGCGCGGTGGGTCGGCGTGCCCGAGCCTGTGCGACGGCCTCGGCGCGAGCCCTCGCCATCTCCTCCTCGTCGACGTGACGCAGCTCGACCAGCCCGGCGGGGTCGTGGACGACCATCGGCGGGCCGTGACGGCGCTCGTCGACCAGCCGGTGCTCGTCGGCGAGGTCGGAGACGTGCAGGTCGATGATCCGGGTCGGGCGCGACATGTCGCCGGCGTCGGCAGTGAGATTGAGGAAGGCCTGACGGCCGTCCGGCCAGGTCGCCTCGGGCAGCTCCCAGAGGTGGTGGACCTCGAAGTCGCGGAGGGCCGCGTCGAGCATCCGGCGGTACGTCGCGACTGCCTCGCCCGGCGTCGTGAGGACCTCGACGTCGAGGTCGGAGTGCTCGTCGTACCCGCCGGTCACCGCTGACCCGCCGACGAAGACGACCAGGACGTCGGGGTCGGACTCGCCCTGCTTCCGCAGCCAGCCCAGCCAGTCGTCGTACCTGCCCAGATCGGCACCCTGCTCGGTCATGGCCGGGAACCTACGGTCACCCATGTCCGGTCGCCAGCACGTTTCGGTTACGATGGCGCCATGCCACACCGCCCAGGCACCCTGCTTCTTCGACAGCCGCGCTGACGTTCCACGTCGCGCGGCCGCCCCTCCCTGCGAGGGGCTTTTTCATGTCCACGAGTCGGAGACGCTGAGCGAGACGAGAGAGTAGAGACCATGAGCCAGGACCAGGCCGAGGCTGCGACGTACGACATCGCCGCCACCGAGGCGAAGTGGTACCGCCGGTGGGAGGAGCTGCAGCCGTTCAAGGCCAGCGACGACGTGGTGAGTGCCGGCACCCGCGAGAAGCGCTATGCCCTGACGATGTTCCCGTACCCGTCGGGCGACCTGCACATGGGCCACGCGGAGGTGTTCGCGCTGCACGACGTGGTCGCTCGCCACTGGTGGCAGAAGGGCTACGAGGTGCTGAACCCGATGGGGTTCGACTCGTTCGGCCTGAACGCCGAGAACGCCGCCATCCAGCGCGACGAGCACCCCGCGACGTTCACCTACGCCAACATCGCGACCCAGACTGACTCGTGCAAGCGCTTCGGCGCAAGCTTCGACTGGACGCGCACCTTCAACACCAGTGACCCGGACTACTACCGCTGGACCCAGTGGCTGTTCCTGAAGTTCTACGAGCGTGGGCTGGCCTACCGGAAGAAGAGCCCGGTCAACTGGTGCCCCCACGACCAGACCGTGCTGGCCAACGAGCAGGTCATCGACGGGCACTGCGAGCGCTGCGGTGCCGAGGTCACCAAGCGCGAGCTGACGCAGTGGTACTTCAAGATCACCGAATACGCCCAGGAGCTGCTGGACTGCCTGGACGACCTGGCTCCGACCTGGCCGGAGCGGGTCATCACGGCCCAGCGCAACTGGATCGGCCGGTCCGAGGGTGCTCACGTGACGTTCCCGGTCGAGGGGCACGAGCCGATCACGGTCTACACGACACGTCCGGACACGCTGTTCGGCGCGACGTTCATGGTCGTCGCGGCGGACGCGGCGCTGGCCGGCGAGCTGGTCACCGACGAGCAGCGCCCGGCGTACGACGCGTACCTGGAGGAGGTGCGCAAGGCCAGCGACATCGACCGGCTGGCGACGGATCGGCCGAAGACCGGAGTCTTCCTGGGCGTCCACGCGACGAACCCCGTGACCGGTGCGCAGATCCCGGTGTACGCCGCGGACTACGTCCTGGCGGACTACGGGACCGGCGCCATCATGGCGGTACCCGCGCAGGACCAGCGCGACTGGGACTTCGCGCAGGCCTTCGACCTGCCGATCGTCCGCACCGTGCAGCCGCCCGACGACTGGGAGGGCGAGGCGTACGTCGGGGAGGGGCCGGCCGTCAACTCCCACAACGACTCGGTGTCGCTGGACGGCATGGCCGTCGGCGACGCCAAGCGGACGATCATCGACTGGCTGGAGGCCCAGGACATCGGCAAGGGCGCGGTGAACTTCCGGCTACGCGACTGGCTGCTGTCGCGCCAGCGCTACTGGGGTGCACCGATCCCGATCATCCACTGCGAGAGGGACGGTGAGGTCCCGGTCGCGGAGGACCAGCTGCCCGTGCTGCTGCCCGAGCTGCGCGGCCGCGACCTGACCCCCAAGGGGGTCTCCCCGCTGGCTGCGGCCGAGGAGTGGGTCAACGTCGAGTGCCCGCGCTGCGGCGGGCCTGCGAAGCGCGACAGCGACACGATGGACACGTTCGTGGACTCGTCGTGGTACTTCCTGCGCTACTGCTCGCCGCACGACCGCGGTCAGGCCTTCGACCCCGACCTGGCGAACATGTGGGGTCCCTGCGACATCTACATCGGCGGCGTCGAGCACGCCGTCCTGCACCTGTTGTACGCGCGGTTCTTCACCAAGGTGCTGGCCGACATGGGCCTGCTGGAGTTCCGCGAGCCTTTCTCGGCCCAGCTGAACCAGGGAATCGTCATCAACGAGGGCGCCAAGATGTCGAAGTCCAAGGGCAACGGCGTCAGATTGGGGGAGCAACTATCGGCGTTCGGCGTGGATGCGGTACGGCTGACCCTGGTCTTCGCGGGACCCCCGGAGGACGACATCGACTGGGCGGACATGTCGCCCAGCGGGTCCTTGCGGTTCCTGCAGCGGGCGTGGCGGCTGAGCGGCGACGTCACCTCCGCCGCCGGGAGCGACCCGTCGGCGGGTGACGTCGCCCTGCGCAAGGTCACCCACAAGACCGTGCGCGAGTGCGACCAGCTGGTGGAGGCCCACCGGTTCAACGTGATGGTGGCCCGGACGATGGAGCTGGTGAACGCGACCCGCAAGGCGATCGACACCGGCGCCGGGCCGGACGACCCGGCCGTGCGCGAGGCGACGGAGGCGGTCGCCGTCCTGCTGTCGCTGGTGGCGCCGTACACCGCCGAGGAGATGTGGGAGCGGCTGGGGCACGAGCCGTCGGTGGCACGGGCCGGCTGGCCCGACGTGGACGAGGCGCTGCTGGTGGAGGACTCGGTCACTGCGGTCGTCCAGGTGCAGGGCAAGGTGCGGGCGCGGCTGGACGTGCCGCCGTCGATCAGCGACGCCGACCTGGAGGCCGCCGCCCTGGCGGATCCGGCCGTCGTACGCGCGATCGACGGGTCCACTGTCCGCCGCGTGATCGTGCGCGCGCCGAAGCTGGTCAACATCGTCGTCGGCTAGCCTGCCGCGCATGCCCGGGAAGGCCGTCGTCGTCACCGACTCGACGGCGTCCTTGCCGCCCGAGGTTCTCGATCGGCGCGGGATCGTCGTCGTCCCGTTGCAGGTGGTGATCGGAGCCACCGTGTACGACGAGGGACCGGGCGGCGCGACGCCGGAGATGGTGGCGCAGGCGCTCAAGGACTTCCGCCCGGTCAGCACGTCGCGCCCGTCCCCCGCGTTCCTAACCGAGGTCTATGCCCAGGCGGCCGCGGACGGGGCGGAGGAGATCCTCTCGATCCACCTGTCCGCGGAGATGAGTGGCACGCACGAGTCCGCCCTGCTCGCAGCCCGTGACGCCCCGGTGCCGGTCACGGTCGTCGACTCGAGACAGGTCGGCGTCGCCACGGGATACGCCGCCCTGAGCGCGGTCGACGTGCTGGACGCCGGCGGCTCCGTGGCGGACGCCGCCGGGGCGGCGCGAGCGCGAGCCGAGGCGTCGACGGCCTTGTTCTACGTGGACACGCTCGAGTACCTCCGCCGGGGCGGCAGGATCGGCGCTGCCGCTGCCCTGTTCGGCGGCGCCCTGTCGGTCAAACCCCTCCTCCGGATCGACGAGGGGCGCGTGGTCAACCTCGACCGGGTGCGTACCGCGGCGCGTGCCCTGAGCCGGATGGAGGACCTCATCGTCGAGGCGGCCGGCAGCCGACGGGTCGACCTGTGCGTCTCGCACCTCGCCAACCCCGACCGTGCGGGCGAGCTGGCCGGCCGGCTCGCCGAACGGTTGGCGGAGAACCTCGAGGGCCGCGAGGTGTGGTGCGGTGAGCTCGGCGCCGTCCTGGGCGCCCACGTGGGTCCGGGCATGGTCGCCGTCTGCCTGGCCCCCTTGCTGACGCAGGACTAGGCCTCTCCGGATACCGAGACCGGGCCGCTCCCCGTCCACAGCTCGCGACCCGGCCGACTCCGTCCACAGGGCTCGTGGCCACTGCTCGGTGCTGCGGGTGCCCGTTCCTACCGTCCTGCCATGCGCAGCCGATCCCTCGCCGCTCAGCACGACGCCGCCGTGGCACGTCGCCTCGAGCTGCTGACCACGGAGCTCGCGGCCGCGCGTGACCACGGCCGGGCCGCCGAGCCGCCTCCGCGCCAGGTGGCATCAGGGAGCCCGCACGGTCACACTCGCATCCGGCCGGTGCCCGACCTGGACGTCGACGAGGCGGTTGCTGGTCCGGACGACCCCCATGAGGCGGAGGGCCGGCGGCCCATGACCGCGCGGATGCCCGGCCGGCACGCTTCCCGACGCGGCCCGGTGTCGTGGTGTCTCGGTCTCCCCGAGGCGGTGCGGGGGCGCGTCGCGCTCGGTCCCGGTCAGCTCACGGTGGTCGCGGTCCTCGCCGTCGTCGGCCTGGTGCTCACCTGCTGGTGGCTGGTGCGGAGTGCCGGGCACGAGGTGATGGCGCCGGCGGCGCTGACGACCCCGATCGCCGCGCTGGCCACGCCGGTCACCGGGGAGCCGGGGCAGCAGGGCGCCGACCCGCAGGGTACCGAGCCGGGGACGACACCACCGGGCGCGGCGAGGGCCCGGGTGGTGGTGGACGTGACGGGAAAGGTACGACGTCCCGGCATCGCGGTCCTGCGCCAGGGCGCCCGGGTCGTCGACGCCCTGCGTGCCGCTGGCGGTGCACGCCCCGGCGTCGACCTCGGTGGGCTCAACCTCGCTCGCGTCCTGACCGATGGCGAGCAGGTGGTCGTGGGTCAGGTCGGCGTCGCCGGTCCCGTGACCGCGGCATCCGGGAGCACCTCACCGGTCACCGGCCTCGTCAACATCAACACCGCCGACCAGACGACCCTCGAGTCGCTCCCGGACGTCGGGCCGGTCACCGCGCAGGCCATCCTCACCTGGCGCAGCCAGCACGGCGGCTTCGCGTCGGTCGACCAGCTGCTCGACGTCGACGGCATCGGTGACGCGACGCTGGCCAAGCTCACTCCCTACGTCACGATCTGAGACCACGTGCGAGGCGGGATCCCCGATCTGCGGACGGCGTTCCTCGCGGCGTTCGGCTGGGCGGGTGCCCTGGCCGGTGCCGGTCACGGTCTGGCGCTGCCGGCCGCCCTGACGGGAGTGCTCTCGCTCGGCGTTCTCGCCGCGTGGCGTCGAGCGGCGCCCGGCCGCGCTCGGGCCTTCCTCGCGGGCGTGCTCGTGTTCGGCGCCGTCGCCACGGCCTCCGGGGTGCGCTACGAGCGCATCGCCCACAACCCGCTGACCGAGCTGGCGGGACTCCGAGCGGGCGTGGTGCTCACCGGGCGCGTCGTGGATGACCCGCATCTCATCCAGGGGCGGTTCGCCCAGGAGGTGCTGGTTCGGCTGGACGCCCGCGAGGTCGTGGCCGGTGGCCACGTCATCGACCTGCATGAGCCGGTGCTGGTCTTCGGGTCCGGCGCCTGGCTGCACGTGCCGCTCGGCTCCACCGTGCAGGTCACCGGCCACCTCGGCGTCGCGTCCGGCGACGACGTTGCTGCCGTGGTCTCGACGTCGGCGTGGCCGGACATCCGCGCCGGGCCCGACCCGTGGTGGCGCGCCTCGGCCCGGATGCGCGAGGCGCTCCGCGAGTCGGTGTCCGGGCTCCCGGCCGACCGTCGGGCGCTCGTTCCGGCGTTGGTCGACGGCGACGACGCGGAGCTCGACCCCGCGCTCGCCGACGACTTCCGTACGACGGGGCTGACGCACCTGTTGGCGGTCTCCGGCACCAACCTCACGCTGGTGGTGGGCTTCGCGCTGGTGCTGGCCCGGTGGTGCCGGGTCCGCGGCCGCTGGCTGTACGCCGTCGGAGCCGCCGGGATCGTCGGCTTCGTGCTGCTCGCACGAGCCGAGCCGAGTGTGCTGCGCGCCGCGGCGATGGGGTCGGTCGCGCTGCTCGGGATGGGAGCGAACGGCGCCGATCGCGGCATGCGCGCCCTCGGCGTCGCCACGGTCGTCCTGCTCCTCGTCGACCCCACGCTGGCATCGGCGGTCGGCTTCGCGCTGTCGGTCCTCGCGACGGCCGGCATCCTGCTGCTGGCCCCCGGGTGGCGCGATGCCCTGGGCCGGTGGCTCCCGCGCTGGCTCGCCGAGGCCGTGGCGGTGCCGGCAGCGGCGCAGCTCGCGTGCACGCCCCTGATCGCGGCCATCGCCGGTCAGGTGAGCCTGGTCGCCGTCGCGGCCAACCTCCTGGCTGCGCCTGCGGTAGGGCCGGCCACCGTGCTCGGGCTCCTCGGGGGAGCAGTCACCCTGGTCTGGCCGACTGCCGGGCAAGTCGTCGGGGTCGCGGCCGGCTGGTGCGTCGCCTGGATCGTCGTGGTCGCCGAGCGCGGCGCGTCCCTGCCGACCGCCGCGGTGTCGTGGGGGAGCGGCCCGGTGGCGCTGGCGGTGCTGACGGGCTTGTGTGGCGCGATTGCGGTGGTGGCCCCGAGGGTGCTGGCTCACCGCAGCACCGGCGTCGCGTGCTGCGCGGTGCTGGTGCTCGTCGTGCTGGTCCGTGTCCCCACGCCCGGCTGGCCACCGGGCGGTTGGCTGATGGTGGCCTGCGACGTCGGGCAGGGTGACGGCCTGGTGCTCGCCACCGGCGTGGCCCACACCGCGGTGGTGGTGGACGCCGGCCCCGACCCGCGCCCCATGGACCGCTGCCTGGACGACCTCGGCGTACGCCGGGTCCCGCTGGTCGTGCTCACCCACTTCCACGCGGACCACGTGGACGGCCTCCCCGGCGTGCTGGAAGGGCGGCAGGTCGATGCGATCTGGGTGTCCCGCCTCCAGGACCCGCCGGAGGGCGTGTCGGTGGTCGGCGAGGCGGCCGGCCAGGCCGGGTTGCGGCCCGTCGAGGCGCCCTACGCCCGGACACGTCGCATCGGTGACCTGACGCTGGAGCCGGTGTGGCCCCTCCCGAACTCTCCGACGCGAGGGCCCGGAGACGGGAGCACGGCGAACAACGCCAGTATCGTGCTGCTGGCGAGGATCCGAGGTGTCACCTTCTTCCTCGGGGGTGACATCGAGCCGGAAGGGCAGCAGCGCGTGGCCACGGCCCTGCCCGGGCTTCGGGTCGACGTGCTGAAGGTCCCGCACCACGGCAGCCGCTACCAGGACCTGCCGTTCCTGCAGTCGCTCGGCGCCAGGCTCGCGGTGATCTCGGTGGGCGCCGACAACGACTACGGCCACCCGGCGGCGGAGACGATCACCGGCCTTGCCGCGACGGGGGAGCAGGTCATGCGCACCGATCGGGACGGCGCCGTCGCCGTCGTCGAACGCGACGACCGACTGTCAGCCGTGGCTGCGCGGTGACACAGTCGTGGTTCCGGCGTGAGGCGACGGGTTCTCGGATCTGTCGGACCGGTGTGCGAGGCTTCGGACCATGCGAGGTCCGAGCGCCGCCGACGTCCTCGGTCGGGTGACACTCGTGACGGGCAAGGAGGAGTTCCTCTCCGAGCGCACCGTCGCGGCGGTCCGCGGCGCCGTACGCCGCCACGACCACGAGGCCGAGGTCTCCGAGACCCTGGCGG
>DATBDF010000273.1:0-23529 GCA_036270075.1 Nocardioides sp. | reverse complement strand
CGTCGCCGGAGAACGTCGCCCGGTACAGCGAATGCTTGATGACGGGGTACGAGCTCTTCATCTGGACGTCATCGACGACGGTGTACCAGTAGTGGTCCCCGGCCACCCAGCCCGCGACCCCGTTGCCCATCCCGGGGGCGGCGGGACTGTTCTTCACGAAGAAGTCGCGTCCGCCGTCGAGGTCGGTGACGTGGAACCCGGACCTGCCCACGGGTTCGCCGTTCATCCACAGCAGTCGCCCGTCGTCGAGGAACGACGGCATCCATCGATGCTGACCCGCGGGCACGGATGGCGGAGCCTGGACCGGCAGGGGAGCCTGCTTCGGCCGCGCGTAGATGCGCGCACGGTAATGACCTGAAGGGTGCTCTCCCGGCCCGTGTCCGTTCGGGAGGTCCTCCACGACCAACCGCCCCTGCGCGTCGATGTCCGCGTAGGTCGGGAGCGGCGACTTGTCCGAGGAGGACCCGAAGTGTTGAACGGAGGGGACCGTCCACGGCACCGCGTGATAGCCCGGCAAGGTGCTGGCCGGCACCGCCGACGACAGGTCGACGGTCTGGTCGTACTTGAACCGGCCGACCGGCTCCGGCTGAGTGTCATCGTGGCGGGACACGCCGTAGCCCAGCGTGCCGGCCGCCACCAGGCCCACCGCCAGCCCCGCGACGATGCTCGTCGTCCGCCGCCGCTGCTGCCGGGCGGCCAGGTGCGTGATGGTCGCCGCGTCGTGCGGCTCGGGGGGCGGGGCGGTGGTCGCCCGCTCCATCAGGTCGGTCAGGTCGCGGGGCATCGTTACTCCTTCCCGCTCACGGACAGCTCGTCGTGGGTCTCCTGCGCGAACGCGGCCTGCAGGGTGTCGAGACCTCGGGCGGTCTGCGACTTCACGGTGCCCTCGGAGATGCCGAGGAGGCTCGCGACCTCGGTCACCGACAGGTCGTCGTAGTAGCGCAGCACCAGGCAGGCCCGCTGCCGGGTCGGCACCTGGGCCAGGCATCGGGTGAGCAGCTCGCGGTCGGCCGAGCGCTCGGCGTCGTCGGAGGCGCCGACGTCGCGGACCGCCTCGACCGGCACCTCGGTGCTCGAACGGCGGCGCTTGGCGTCGATGACGACGCTGACCACCGCCTTGCGCGCGTACGCCCGGGCCTCGGCTTCACCGCGCAGCCGTGGCCAGTGCCGGTACACGCGGATCAACGCGTCCTGCACGTGGTCGCTGGCCAGCTGCCAGTCGCCGCACATCAAGAACGCCGTGCGCCGCAGCCCCGGCTGGCTGCTCAGCACGAAGGACGTGAACTCCTCCGCATCGCGTCGTGCCATCGCCGTCCTTCGTCCGCCGCGTCATCGGCCGGCACCCCGATACGGGCCGGTCACCCCTCGAACGAGGCGACGATGCCAGGCGGTTGCACGGACCGTACGCGAGATTCAGCGCCCGACGGCGTACCCCTGGTTGCCGCGTGGGTTGGCGCCTGCCGCGAGCAGACCCGACTCCGGGTCTCGGGAGACCCCGCACAGACGGCCGAGCGTCCACGAGCCCGCGCGGGTGACGACGTGACCGCGGGCGGCCAGCGCCTCGATGACGTCCTCGCCGAGGCGGTCCTCGGCGACGAGGCCGCCGGGCGTCATCTCCCGTGGGTAGAACGAGCTCGGTCGCGAGGTGGTGTGGAACATCGGAGCGTCGATCGCCTGCTGCAGCTCCTCCCCACCGGCGAGGAGGCGGAGAAGAAGCACCAGCTGCCACTGGTCCTGCTCGTCCCCGCCCGGCGTGCCGACGGCGAGCACGGGCTCACCTCCGCACAGGACGAGGGTCGGGGACAGCGTCGTGCGCGGCCGACGTCCGGGTGCGAGCGACGACGGCAGCCCCTCGTCGAGCCAGAACATCTGCATCCGGCTGCCCAGGCAGAAGCCGAGCTCCGGCACCGTCGGAGAGCTCTGCAGCCAGCCGCCGCTCGGGGTCGCCGAGATGATGTTGCCCCAGCGGTCGACGACGTCGAGATGACAGGTGTCGCCCCTCATCTCTCCGGCCAAGGAGTCGGTCGGCTCGCCCAGCCCGGCCGTCATTGGCGTCTCGAACCCGTGCAGGACGTGGTCCGGCAGCTGTGGGATCCGCCCGCCCGGCGAGCCGGGTCTGAGCTCCGCCGACGCGACATCGCCGACCAGGCCCAGTCGCGCTGCGGCGTAGGACGGGTCCAGCAGCTCCGCCACGGATACGTCGCTGCCGTCGCCGAACCACGCTTCGCGGTCGGCGAACGCCAGCTTGAGGACCTCCGCCGCGACGTGCGCACCCTCGAGCGTCGAGGGGTCCAGCGCCTCGTCCGGCAGACGGTCCAGCATCGCGAGCGACTCGAGCAGGATCGGCCCCTGTCCCCAGAGATCTGTCTTCGCCACCTCGAAACCCCGGAAGGAGTGGGTGACGGCCCGCTCGTACGTCGGGTGCCAGGCGGCCATGTCAGCGCCACCGAGGACCCCGGCATGGGGCGAGCCGCTGGAGTCGAGGAAGGGTCGCCGCATGAACGCGTCCACCGCGTCCGCGACGAAGCCCTCGCGCCAGGCGCGGCGAGCCGCGTCGTACTGCGTCTCGCGTCCGGTCCCGGCCGCCTCGCCGGCGATCGCCAGACGGTCGAGGACGTCGGCGTACGCCGGGTTGGTGACCAGCTCCCACGGCCGAGGCAGCCGGCCACCGGGGATCCACCGCTCGGCCGACGTGGGCCAGTGCTCGCGGAACAGCTGCTCCATCCACGCGACGGTCGACGCCGCTCCCGGCAGCAAGGGGTGGCCACGCCGGGCGTACCCGGCGGCGTACGACAGGACGTCGCGGAGTGGACGTGTGCCGTGGTCGCGTCCGAGCATCAGCCACGCGTCCACGGCGCCGGGGATCGCCGCGGCCAGGGGTCCCGAGCCGGGGACGAGGTCCAGGCCGAGGGACCGGAAGTGCTCGATCGTCGCGCCCGCCGGCGCGGTTCCCTGTCCGCACAGGACCACGGGCGTGGGGTCGTCGGCCGTCGCGAAGACCGCGGGCACCTCACCGCCCGGGCCGTTCAGGTGCGGCTCGACCACGTGCAGGACGAAGGCACCGGCCACCGCAGCATCGAAGGCGTTGCCGCCCGCCTCGAGCTCCGCCATCGCTGCCTGTGACGCGAGCCAGTGCGTGGACGAGACCATGCCGAAGGTGCCGCGCAGGGTGGGACGGGTCGTCATGTCGCTCACGACTCATCGCCTCCGGCCGACGACGAGAGGTTCCGGGCTGCGCCCCGGCACAGCTCCGTCGCGTCGCGAGCCCACGCCGGTGAGGCGCCGGCGAGGCCACAGGACGGGGTGAGCACGAGCAGGTCGGAGACGCCGTCGGGGTCCAGGCCCAGCACGTCGAGCACCCGCAGCACACGTTCGGTGACTGCAGTCTCGCTCGGTGGCGTCTCCGGATCGACCGACGGAACGACGCCGAGGGCCACCCGCTCCCCCGCGTCGAGCGCCTCCGCGAAGGCGTCGAGGTCCTCCGCGTCGAGGACAGCCAGGTCGGTGCTCAGCCCGCGCGCCCCGGCACCACGGAGGAGCCGCCACGGGGTGTCGGCAGCGCAGGAGTGGACCCACGGCTCCGTCCCTGCTCGCTCGAGCACCCACGCCAGCCCCTCCGAGGCCTCCGGCGGGTGGACGGCGCGGTGCTTGCCGAAACCGGACGCTGTGGGCACCGCGCCCGCCAGCACGGCCGGGAGCGCCGGCTCGTCGACCTGGACGACGACGCGTTCGGCCCCGACGCGTCGGCGTACGTCGGTCAGGTGAGCCGCCACGCCCTCGGCCAGCGCCTGGGCCAGCTCGCGACGCGCCCCGTGGTCCGCGAGCACCTTGTCACCCCGCGGCTTCTCCACGCCGGCCGCGAGGGTCCAGGGGCCGGCGAGCTGGACCTTGAGCACACCGTGGAAGTCCTGCGCCTGCTCCTCGACCTGGTCGAGATCCTGCGCGAGCAGCGAGCGAGCCCGCCGGTGGTCGACACCCGACGCATCCGTCAGGCGCCACCCGGCGGGCTGGAGGTCGAAGCCCAGGTCACCGATCATGGCCAGCGTGCGGCCGACCATGCCGGCCGGTGCACCGCGACCCGGGAGCTCGGGCAGGTACGGCAGGTCCGGGACCTCGCCGAGCACCACGCGCACGGCTTCGGCGTACTCCTCGGCCGTGGTGCCGGGCCACGACCCGACGCCGCTGGCGACCGTCACGCGGGAGCGCCCACGCGATCGGTGGACACGATCGTGGCCGAGCCCACGACCCGCGTGCCGTCGTAGACCACCGCCGCCTGGCCGGGCGCGATGCCCTGGGCCGGGTCGAGCAGGTCGATCTCCACCCGATCGTCGACGACGTGCACCCGAGCGCGGTGCTCGTCTCCGTGCGCCCGCAGCTGGACCGTGCCGTCGAGGTCCTGGGTCGGAGCGGCGCCGCACCAGCGCGGCCGATCGGCGGTGATCCGGTCGATGGTCAGGTCCGCACGCGAGCCGACGGTGACCGTGCCCGACACCGGCTCGATGTCGAGGACGTAGCGCGGCTTCCCGTCCGGCGCCGGCCGGCCGAGCCGGAGCCCCTTGCGCTGGCCGATCGTGAAGCCGAACGTGCCGTCGTGACGGCCGAGCTCCTGGCCCGATGCCGCGTCGACGATCGAGCCGCCGTGGTTGGGGGCCCGCTCGCCGAGCTTCTCGCGCAGCCAGCCGGCGTTGTCCCCGTCGGAGACGAAGCAGATGTCGTGGGAGTCCGGCTTGTCGGCGACGAGCAGCCCGCGCTCCGCCGCCTCCGTCCGGACCTGCGGCTTCGCGGTGTCGCCCAAGGGGAACAGCGCGTGCGACAGCTGGTCCTGGGTCAGGACGCCGAGGACGTAGGACTGGTCCTTGCCGGAGTCGACCGCGCGGTGGAGCTCGGTCGTCCCGTCGGCCGCGGTGTGCACCCGGGCGTAGTGGCCCGTGGCGACGGCCTCGAAGCCGAGAGCGATGGCGCGGTCGAGCACGGCGGCGAACTTGATCTTTTCGTTGCACCGCAGGCACGGGTTGGGCGTTCGCCCGGCGGCGTACTCATCCATGAAGTCCTCGACGACGTCGTCGTGGAACCGGTCCGAGAGGTCCCAGACGTAGAACGGGATGCCGATCACGTCCGCGGCACGGCGAGCGTCGTTGGCGTCCTCGATCGTGCAACAGCCCCGCGCGCCGGACCGGTACGACGCAGGGTTGCGCGACAACGCTAGATGGATGCCGGTGACGTCGTGGCCGGCCTCGTGCGCACGCGCCGCGGCGACCGCCGAGTCGACGCCGCCCGACATCGCGGCGACGATCTTCATCAGAGGCGAACCCCGCGAGCGCGCTGGACCGCGGGCCCGATCGCCGCGACCAGAGCGTCGATGTCGGACTCCGTCGAGGTACGGCCGAGCGTGAAGCGCAGCGAGTGCCGAGCGCCCTCGGCGTCGCACCCCATGGCGAGGAGCACGTGGGACGGCTGGGGCACACCGGCGGAGCAGGCGGAGCCGGTGGAGCACTCGATGCCACGGGCGTCGAGCAGCATCAGCAGCGAGTCGCCCTCGCAGCCGGGGAATCCGAGGTGCGCGTTGCCCGGGAGCCGGGCCTCCCGGTCGCCGTGGACGTGCGCGTCGGGGACGACCTCGGTCACGCGGCGCACGAGCGAGTCACGCAAGGCGGTCATCCGCTCGGCGTACTCGGGCTGGGCCTTGACGGCGTGCTCCACCGCGGTGGCGAAGCCGGCGATCGCCGGCATGTCGAGGGTGCCGCTGCGGATGTCACGCTCCTGGCCGCCGCCGTGCAGGAGGGGCGTGAGCGTGAGCTCACGGCGGAGGACGAGCGCTCCCACGCCGTACGGCCCACCGAGCTTGTGTCCCGTCAGGGTCAGCGCGTCGACCCCGCTGGCGGCGAAGTCGACCGGGACGGCGCCCACCGCCTGGACCGCGTCGGTGTGGACGGGGATGCCGTGAGCCGCGGCGACGGCTACGACGTCCTCGATCGGCTGGATCGTGCCGACCTCGTTGTTGGCCCACATCACCGAGATCACCGCGACCGAGCCCGGGTCGCGCTCGACCGCGTCACGGAAGGCGTCGAGGTCGAGCCGCCCACGGCCGTCGACAGGCAGGAGCTCGACCTGCGCGTGCTCCTCCTCGGCCAGCCAGTCCAGGGCGTCGAGCACCGCGTGGTGCTCGATCGACGACGCCAGGATCCGTACGCGTGCGGGGTCGGCGTCGCGTCGGGACCAGAAGAGCCCCTTGAGGGCGAGGTTGTCGGCCTCGGTGCCTCCGGAGGTGAAGACCACCTCGCCCGGGCGGCAGTTCAGCGCCTGCGCGATGGTCTCGCGCGACTCCTCGACGACGCGCCGAGCGGAACGCCCGCTCGCATGGAGCGACGAGGGGTTGCCGACCTCGCTCAGGTGTGCGGTCATCGCCTCGACCGCGGTCGGGAGCATCGGGGTGGTCGCGGCGTGGTCGAGGTAGACGGTCTTGCCGAGCGCGTCGTCCATATCAGGCCCAGCGTACGGCCCTTCCCCGACCCCCGCTAACCGAGGCTGGGTCAGGTCTTCATGGGGCTCATTGCTGGTCGAGTGCGGCACGCGCCTCGAAGAGCAGCACCGCCGCGGACGCCGCCACGTTCAGCGAGTCCGCCCGGCCGAGCATCGGGATCGCGACCCGGGTCAGGCCCACGCGCCACTCGTCGCTGACGCCGTCCCCCTCGGAGCCGACCACGACCGCGGTCCGGCCGCTCCCGAGACCCGCCGAGCGGTACGGCGTGGCCCCCGCCGGGTCTGCGACGTACGCCGTGAAGCCGGCCTCGCTGAGCGCGGCGCGGGCCGACGCGATCGAGTCGTAGGTGAGGACCGGGGTCGTCAGCACCGTGCCGCGGCTGGCGGCGAACGCCTTCGGGTGGGTCACCCGTGCCGTCGCGCGGGTCAGTACCAGCGCGTCTGCGGCGCACGCGTCCGCCGTGCGCACCAGCGTGCCGAGGTTCCCGGCGTACTCGATGCCGTCGGCGACCAGCACCAGCCGAGCGTGGCCGCCGAGCACGCGATCCGGCTCCCAGCCCGGGAGCTCCACCAGGGACAGAAGCGCCGGCGCCGTCGCGTCCGGCTGGATCCGGGTGAGGATCCGCTCGGAGATGCGGAACGCACGGGAGGCGCGGGCGGCTGCCGAGACCGCCGTCGCCTCGAGCTCCGGGTGCGGACGTTCGCCCGGGCACCAGAGCACGACCTCGAGCGTCGCCTCGCTGCGCAGCACCGCCTGATGGGCCCACACGCCCGAGACAGCGGTGACGTGGTCGGCGCGAGGAAGCAGGTTGCGACGTGCGCGGGAGTAACGACGCACCACGTCGTGCGACGGGCCGACGGGCCGGAGACGGTGGAGCGTCGCAACATCGGGCGCGGACGGCAGGAAGACAGGAGGAGGGCTGGGCATGGTGGGCTCCGACGAGCAGGAGTGACGTCCTGACCGCAGGCCCCCTCAGCACGAGGTCGGGCGCGGTCGTCAGGCCGCCGGTCGGCGCCTGGTTGAGGTCACTCCTCGATACCCATGGTGAGAACGGTAGGGAGCCGCGCGCCGTCCCGCATCCGAATATTCACGTCGCACACCTCTCGACCCCGGCGTGCTCGCGACGCGGGTCAACCCGTGGCGTGGACGCGTCACACCGGTCTAGCGGACGCCGTACATCTTCTTCATGCCGAGCCAGTCACCCAGCCCCAGGGTCCGGGCGTAGGTCGAGCACGGCCTGAGGAGGTGCTGCATGGTGAGGTTGGCGTGGCCCGACCCGGTGTGGGCGAGGCCGAAAGCGTGACCCCACTCGTGGGTGACCGTGCCCTCGAAGTCCCACTCGTTGCCGCAGGAACTGGACAGCTTGGTGGCCAGCATGGGCCCGTTGTCGATCAGCATGTCGGTCCCGACCATCCGGTTGCCGATGTACCAGTAGCACGTCCAGCCCAGGAGCCCACCCGGCAGGTTGCCGAACCCGACGATGTTGTTGCGGTTCGCACGCCCGCAGCTGGGGCCCGCCGGGCTCACGTTGGGCTTCCTCGTCGTGCGACCGAGGAACTGCGAGACGGGAGTCCCCAGCCTCGGCTTGCCGCACGTGTTGCGGCCCTTGCGCATGTTGGCGTTCGCCGCCTGGATCTGGTCGAGCACGGTCTTCGCCCGGAAGCGGCCGGGCATCTTGGCGACGTTGATGCGGTACGCCAGGGACCGTGCCCACTTGTGGTGCTCGAGGTTGAAGGTGCGGTCCTTGCACGCCGGCCTGTTCCCCGCGCGCTGCGTCACGATCATGGCCGGGGAGGACGGCGTGATCGTTCCGGTGGTGCTCGTGATCGTCGACGTGGTCGTCGTGGTCGTGGTGGCTGTCGTCGTCCCTGTCGTGGTCGACAGCGGGGCGAGGTACCACCCGCCGCCGCCACGGCCGCCTGAACCGCGGGCCTCGGACACCACGCGGATCCGGCTCCCGGTGTTGGTGACCCGGAGCCCCCGCGCCTCACCGTGCGTCCCGACACCTTCGCCGGCCACACTCATGCCCGGCGGTGGCACCGTGACCGACACGCGCCCGTCGGTCACGACCCGACCGACCAGCGAGCAGCCGAGCCGGGACGCGGTGGCGACGGCCGACGCCGGGATCGGGGCGCGCTGCAGGCACCGGTCGTCGACCGGACGCGCCGAGGCGGGCGTCGAGGTCGTGGCCGCCAGCAGGGCGACGACAACCGGAAGCGAGGCGGCCATGGCCAGGAGTCGTCGGGGCGTCATGCGCCGATCTTGCCCCGGGGGACGGCCGATAAACCAGCCCGCGTGACGGGCGCTCACGACGAAGGGACGAGCAGGACCAGGTCGTCGCGATGGACGACCTCCCGCTCGTACGCCGCGCCGAGCTCGCGACGCAGGACCGCAGAGGTCTTGCCGACCAGGGCCGGAATCTCGTCCGCGTCGAAGTTGACCAGGCCACGGGCCACCGCGACCCCGTCGGGACCAGCGAGGTCGACGGGATCGCCGGCCACGAAGCTCCCGGTCGCGCCGGTGAGCCCGGCGGCCAGCAACGAGGCCCGACGTTGGGTGACCGCCCGGACCGCCCCGGGGTCCAGCAGCAGCACTCCCTTCGGCTCCGTCGCGTGTGCCAGCCACAGCTGACGTGTGGGCCGTCGTCGGCCCGCGCCATGGAACCAGGTGCCGACGGGTTCGCCGGCAAGTGCGTCGCCCGCCCGTTCGGCCGAGGTGAGCAGCACCGGGATGCCGGCACCGGTCGCGATCCGGGCGGCCTCCAGCTTCGTCCGCATGCCGCCCGTGCCGAGCCCGGTCGCCCCGGACCGTCCGGTCCGGATGCCGGCGAGGTGGTCGTCCAGTGCCACTTCCGGAACGAGCCGGCTCCCCTCGGCCGCGGGATGGTCGTCGTACAGCCCGTCGACGTCGCTGAGGAGCACGAGCAGATCGGCGTGCACGAGATGGGCCACGAGCGCCGCCAGCCGGTCGTTGTCACCGAACCGGATCTCCGAGGTCGCGACCGTGTCGTTCTCGTTGACGATCGGCAGCACCCCGAGCTCGAGCAGCTTCGCGAACGTCTGGTGCGCGTTGCGGTAGTGGCTGCGTCGCGTCATGTCGTCAGCGGTGAGGAGCACCTGTCCGGCCACGATGCCGTGCGTCGCGAGCTCCTCGGTGTAGCGGTGGACCAGCAAGCCCTGTCCCACCGCCGCAGCCGCCTGCTGGGCCGGAAGCGCGCGCGGCCGGCGCTTGAGGACGAGGGGAGCCAGGCCCGCCGCGATCGCGCCCGACGAGACCAGGACCACCTCGACACCGCGGGAGCGCGCGTCCGCCAGGGCGCCGACGAGGCGGCGCACGCGTGCAGGGTCGATGCCGCCCTCGGCGGTGGTCAACGACGTCGAGCCCACCTTGACCACGAGCCGGCGCGCGGCCGCGACCCGTCGGGAGCGGTCAGGCTCGCCGCTCATCGGTCAGCCGTCGCTCTCGGGACGGTCCGGGTCGTCCTCGGAGCCGATCTCGTAGCTGATCGGGCCTGTCTGCCGCCGAGAGGCGTCGATCCGACGCGCCACGTCCGCTCGGGCCTCGCCCTCGCCACGGTCGTCCATGGCCTCGTCGATGTCGCGACGACGGCGGGCCGCCGGTCTGGACTCCTCGAAGCGCTGGTCCTCACCGCGCCGCCCGAGCATCTCGACGCCGGCATCGACCCCGGGACGGAAGTCGAACACGACCGCGTCGTCAGGGTCGCCGATGAGCACGGCGTCACCCTCGGCCGCCCCGAGCTGGAGCAGTCGGGTCTCGACCCCCAACCGGTTCAGCCGGTCGGCCAGGAAGCCCACGGCTTCGTCATTGCTGAAGTCGGTCTGCCGGACCCATCGCTGAGGCTTGACGCCCGTGACCTGCCAGGCGCGTTGACCTGGGCCTGTCGAAGGGTCGGCGGTCGGCCTGACACTGAACTCGTCTCCCCCATCGGCGGAGGGTGGCCTGATCACGATCCGCTCGCGCGGCGCCGTCGGCCGCTGGGCACGTGCCGCCTGGACGATCTCGGCCATCGCGAACGTCAGCTCTCGCAGCCCCTCGGTGGACGCCGCGCTCACGGCGAACACCCGCAGCCCTCTTTGTTCGAGGTCGGGCCGGACCAGGTCGGCCATCTCGCGGCCGTCGGGGACGTCGATCTTGTTCAGCGCCACGAGGCGGGGCCGGTCGTCGAGCCCGCCGTACGACGCGAGCTCGCGCTCGATCACGTCGAGGTCGTCGACGGGGTTGCGGCCGGGCTCCATGGTCGCGGTGTCGATCACGTGGACGATCGCGGCACACCGCTCCACGTGCCGGAGGAACTCGTGCCCGAGCCCGCGGCCCTCACTGGCCCCCTCGATCAGGCCCGGCACGTCGGCGACGGTGTACGTCGTCTCGCCGGCGCTGACGACGCCCAGGTTGGGGACGAGCGTGGTGAACGGGTAGTCGGCGATCTTCGGCCGCGCTCGGGAGATCGCTGCGATCAGGCTCGACTTGCCCGCGCTGGGGAAGCCGACGAGCCCGACGTCGGCGACGACCTTCAGCTCGAGCGAGATCTCGAGGGCCTCGCCGGGCTCGCCGAGCAGGGCGAAGCCGGGCGCCTTGCGCTTGGAGCTCGCGAGGGCGGCGTTGCCGAGGCCGCCGCGGCCGCCCTCGGCCACGACCAGCTCGGTGCCCGGGCCGACCAGGTCGGCCAGGACGTCGCCGTTCACCCGACTGACCACGGTGCCGTCCGGCACCGGCAGGACGAGGTCCGCACCATGGGACCCGTTGCGGTGGCCCCCGGCGCCCTGCCCGCCGTGCTCGGCCTTGCGCCGTGGGCTGTGGTGGTAGTCCAGCAGCGTGGTCACGCCGGGGTCGACCCGGAGGATCACCGACCCACCGGGCCCACCGTTGCCGCCGTCCGGACCACCGAGGGGCTTGAACTTCTCCCGGTGCACGGAGGCGACGCCGTTGCCGCCGCGGCCCGCGGCGACGTGCAACGTCACCCGGTCGACGAAGGACGGGACGGCCATTTCTGCTCCTGGAGCTGGTCCTGAAATCGAACGAAGGGCGTGCCCCAGGCGGGGACGCCCTTCGGTCAGAGGTCGGCGGGCGTTACTGCCCGGCCGGGACGATGTTGACGACGCGACGCCCGCGCTTGGTGCCGAACTGCACGTTGCCGTGGACGAGAGCGAAGAGCGTGTCGTCACCACCGCGGCCGACGCCGTCACCCGGGTGGAAGTGCGTGCCGCGCTGGCGGACGATGATCTCGCCGGCGTTGACCAGCTGGCCGCCGTACCGCTTGACGCCGAGGCGCTGGGAGTTGGAGTCCCGACCGTTCTTGGTCGAGGCCGCACCCTTCTTGTGTGCCATGGCTGGTGTCCTTGTCTTGTGCGTCTGGAGTCTGGGTGACCGGTGGTCAGGCCTTGATGTCGGTGACCTTGACCTGGGTGTACTTCTGGCGGTGACCCTGGCGCTTCTTGTAGCCGGTCTTGTTCTTGAACTTCTGGATCACGATCTTCGGGCCCTTGGTGGCGCCGAGGACCTCGACCGTGACGCCCGCCTTGTCGAGACCGGTCGCCTGGACCTTGTCACCGTCGACGGTCATCACGACGGGCAGGGTCAGCGTCTCGCCGACGGCCACGTCAATCTTGTCGATCTCGATGACGTCGCCCACGGCAACCTTCTGCTGCCGGCTGCCAGCGCGCACGATCGCGTACACCGCGGTCTCCTTCGTAGGTCACAGATCTTGCTCTGGTCCGCCGCCCGACGTGTCGTCGTCCCGGACGGGCGCAGGCGAGTGGTGAGGACAGAGGGCGCACCGCTCGACGGACGAGTGGGCACCGAGGGTCCATGGTACGGGCGCCGCATTCCCTCCGCAAAATGACAACCACCGGCGTCCGCGGCCGTCAGCGCTTGCGCGTGCCCTTGCGCTTCACGGGCACGTGCAGCGACGGCGTCTCGTCGGCGGGCTGCTCCGCGGCAGCCTCGCTCCCGGCGTCGGTTCCGTCCACGCCGTCCGCCGACGCCGGCGGCCCGGCCGGGCGGCTCGCGGACCGTCGTCGACTACGGGTCACGACCCGTGGCTTCTCCGGTTGCGCGGGCGGCGTCGGGTCGGGCTCGGAGAGGGCGTCGTCAACGGGCTCCGCATCCGGTACCTGGACCGGGTCCTGGACGGCGTCCAGAGCCGGCTCCGGCGAGCCGTCCGCCGGCACCTGGTCGAGGGGGTCGGGCTCGATCTCCTCGGTGGTGGCTGCGGGGGCGTCTGCGGGATCCTCCGCGAGAGCCTCCGCAGCTTCGGCCGTCGACAGCTCGGCCTCGGCCAACGCGTCGTCGTCGTGGTCGTCACGCCCGTCGTGCTCGTCCTCGTGCCCGTCGAGGTCGTCGTGCTCGTCGAGGTCGTCGTGCTCGTCGAGGTCGTGCTGGTCCTCGTGGTGTCGGGCCATCGCGGCGATGTCCTTGGGCGACGGCGCCTTGGGCGACTCGGTCGTCGACTCCTGCGCACGGCCGCGACCGCGGCTGCGGCGGGCGCGACGCGGCTCCTCCTCGGTCCGCTTGGGCTCGACCGGGGCGTCCTCGACGACCACACCACGACCGTGGCAGTGCGGGCAGTCGTGGGAGAACGACTCGAGGAGTCCGGTGCCGATCCGCTTCCGGGTCATCTGCACCAGCCCCAGCGAGGTCACCTCGGCGACCTGGTGCCGGGTGCGGTCGCGCCCCAGGCACTCGACGAGCCGGCGGAGCACGAGGTCGCGGTTGGACTCGAGCACCATGTCGATGAAGTCCACGACGATGATCCCGCCGATGTCGCGCAGCCGGAGCTGACGGACGATCTCCTCCGCGGCCTCGAGGTTGTTCTTCGTGACTGTCTCCTCGAGGTTGCCGCCCGAGCCGGTGAACTTGCCGGTGTTGACGTCGACGACGGTCATGGCCTCCGTGCGGTCGATGATCAGCGAGCCACCGGAGGGGAGCCAGACCTTGCGCTCCAGCCCCTTCTTGATCTGCTCGTCGATGCGGTACGCCGCGAAGATGTCCTGGTCCTTCTTCCGCTCGTACCGCTCGAGCCGGTCCTCGAGATCGGGCGCGACGTGTGCGACGTACCCCTGGACGGTCTCCCACGCGTCGTCACCCTCGATGACGAGCTTGGTGAAGTCCTCGGTGAACAGGTCGCGGACCACCTTGAGGGTGAGGTCCGGCTCGCCGTAGAGGAGCTGCGCGCCCGCTCCCTTGTTGGCGGCCTTCTTCTCGATGTCGTCCCACCGGGTTGTGAGCCGCTCCACGTCGCGGGTGAGCTCGTCCTCGGAGGCGCCCTCGGCGGCCGTCCGGACGATCACGCCGGCGTGCTCGGGAACGATCTCCTTGAGCAGGTTCTTCAGGCGGTTGCGCTCGGTGTCGGGCAGCTTGCGGGAGATGCCGCTCGTGGTGCCGTCGGGCACGTAGACGAGGAACCGGCCGGCGAGACTGATCTGGCTGGTCAGACGCGCGCCCTTGTGGCCGATCGGGTCCTTGGTGACCTGCACGAGCACGGTCTGGCCGGAGGAGAGCACCGACTCGATCTTGCGCGGCTGCCCGTCCTTGTGACCGAGCGCCGACCAGTTAACCTCACCGGCGTACAACACAGCGTTGCGGCCCTTGCCGATGTCGATGAACGCCGCCTCCATGGACGGCAGCACGTTCTGGACCCGGCCGAGATAGACGTTGCCGATCAGGGAGGTCTGGGACTCGCGGGCGACGTAGTGCTCCACCAGGACGTTGTCCTCGATGACGCCGATCTGGGTCACGTCCTCGCGCTGACGGATCACCATGACCCGGTTCACCGACTCGCGGCGGGCCAGGAACTCCGCCTCGCTGACGATCGGGGCACGACGACGGCCGGCCTCACGACCCTCGCGGCGGCGCTGCTTCTTGGCCTCCAGTCGCGTCGATCCGGTCACCGCGGTGATCTCGTCGGCGGCGGAACGGCCGCTGCGCACCTTGGTGACCGTGTTGGCCGGGTCGTCGGTCGAGTTGGCGTCGTCCTCCCCGGCCCGCCGGCGGCGCCGGCGGCGCCGCGAGGAACCGCTCTCGGGGGACTCGGCCGTGTCGGCCGCCCCGTCGCCCGTGCCCCCGTCGGCCGGACCGGCCTCGTCCGCGGAGCCGTCCTGCTCCGCCTGGTCGCCCTGGCCTTCGGCGCCTTCGCCTCCCGACTTGCGTCGACGGCGGCCGCCCCGACGCCGCTTGCGCCGCGAGGGGGTCTCGCCTCCGGACTCATCCTCGCCGGGCGCCTCCGAGCTGTCGCCGGCGGTTGCGGGCTCGGACTGGCCCGCCGACTCGATGTCCGGCGGCGCCGCCTCGACGGCTGCTGCTTTCTTGGTGGTACGCCGGCCGCGCGTCGCGGTGGGTTCCGGCGCCTGGAAGAGCGGTGCCGCCGACGGCCGTTCCGTCGTGGACTCGCCGGCGTCGTCGGCCCCCGACTCCGTGGCCTTCGCGGCGGCCTTCTTCCGACTCTTCTTCTTCGGCTGCTGTGCGTCAGTGCCGACATCGGCGGCCTCGGGCGCTTGCTCAGCCTCTGCCGGGGACTCGGCGGCCTTCTTCGCCGCCTTCTTGGTGGTCGCCTTCTTGCCGGCCGTCTTCTTGGCCGAGGACTTCTTGGCCGGCTTCTCGGAGACGTCGGCACCTTCGGGTGTGTCGCCGCCGTCCGAGACCTCCGGGGCGGGGCCCGCGGCAGCCTTCTTGGTGGCCCGCTTGCGAGTCGCCTTCTTGGCCGCGGCCGGCGTGGCCGCCTCGGCGTCGGTGGGTTCTGAAGTCGCGGATCCGTCCGCGTGATCGTCGAGCATGTCGCTCCTCGGTCCGGACGCTGCGTACCGCCCCGGACGTGTCCGACGCCGGCGACCCGAGTGGACAGGGCCGACGGCGCAAAGCCTTCGTTGGCGGCGACACCCTCCGCAGGTGCGTCACGGTCACCCATACCGTCACCGACCGCGGTCGCTGGGCCTTGCGTGGCTACCTCACTGTCACCGTGGCAGCCGGCCGCGTCGCGGTCGGGTGACGACCTGGACTCGGTGTGCCGGACCACCTCTGGAGGAGAGGCCGGCGAGAACGTCGTCGGCTCGGCCGAAGCGGCACGCCGCAGGACCGAACACGTCGAGTATCGCACACCCGACGCGCGATCCCTGCTTTGTCAACCGGATAACGGATCCCCGATGGTGCCCGTCGACCTCTCCAGCGGACCCTGTGCCAGCCGCGTGACGAGGGGTGCGCCGACGTCCTCGAGTCCGCCCACCTCACGCAGGCCCGTCAGCACGTCGTCCGGCCGGACGGCGGGGACGGTGTGCCGGAGGACGACCGAGAGCCGTGACGTCTCGTCGTGCGCCGAGGCCCGCAGCTCCAGCACCGCGGCCCGGCTGTCGAAGGAGCGGATGCCCTTCTTCGTCATCCGCTCGACCGTCACCGAGGACCTGCCCAGGAACTCCTCGACGGCCGGGGCGACCACCTCCATCGGCAGGGGGACGTCGATCTGCCAGCGGCTGGCCTCGAGCCGGTCGGCGAGGCTGCCCGGCGACGCCTCGACGACCTCGACCACATCGAGTCCGTCGGGAAGCGCACGGTCGAGGTCCTCGGCCAGCCGGTGCGGCTCCACCGTCTGCGCCAGGCCGATCTCGAGGTACTCGGCCTCGCTGGCGGCGCCGGTCGGGGCGGCGCCGGCGTACGAGATGCGGGGATGCGGGTTGAAGCCGGACGAGTACGCCATCGGGATCCGGGCACGGACGAGCGCCCGCTCGAACGCCCGGCTGAAGTCACGGTGGCTGGTGAACCGCAGCCGTCCGCGCTTGGCGTAGCGGACCCGTAACCGCTGGACCGGCGGCGCCTGCTGCTCGGGCTGCTCTCGCACCGGGTCAGGCTAGACCGGCGCGGTCAGCATGAGGTGCCGGCGTCGGTGGCTCGGTCACGAGCATCGCTCGGGACTCAGCCGCGCTCGGCGAGGTGTGCGCGTGCCAGGGGCGAGAGATAGATCGAGCGCACGACGTCGCCGCCCAGCCACGCCGTGAGCTCCTCGGCCTTCGCGTCGAGCGCCCGGCGAGCGGCGCCGGGTACGTCGTCGACGAGCACCACCTCGACGCGGCCGTCGGGCTGCTGGCACCAGACGCCGACGATGCGGCCGTTCCACCAGGCGGTGGGGCCACCGTTGCCGTTGCGGTCGAAGACCTTGTCGGCATGGTCGCCGAGGTGGAAGCGACGCTCCTTCCAGCCCATCGTCGTGGGGTCGAGCGCGGGCAGGAGGGCCGCCCACGGGCCGGCATCGGAGACCGGCGCGACGTCGTCCGGGAGCAGCCAACCGGTCTCCCCGCCGTCGAGCGACACCGCCACGGCCTCGACGTCGGCGAGCGCGCGTCGGACCGCCGCCTTGGTCGACCCGAGCCACCAGACCAGGTCGTTCTCCGTCCCGGGGCCGAAGGACCGGAGCCATGCGGCCACCAGCACGGCGTACCCCTCGGGCTCGGGCAGGGGCTGCGGCGACTCGCCCAGCCAGTCGGCGGCGGTCGTCCAACGGGGGCGAGAGATCTTCCAACCACCGTCGTTCTCCCCGCGGACGACAGCGCCGGAGGCGGCCAGGGTGACGATCACGGAGGCCGCGACAGCGACGTCGGCCTGGTAGCGACCCTTCCCACGGGTGACCCTGGCGTCCAGCGCCGGCAGTGCCGCGCGCACCTGGGCGGTCGTCAGCGGACCGTCGTCCGCGATCATGCGGCGCACCAGCTCGACGTGCTCGTCGGCCCACGCCTGTCCGTCCTCGGCGACGCCGGTCGTCTGCATCTCCTGGGCCATCCGGCGGAGCTGCTGACCGGCGACCCGGGCGCTGGCACTCCCCCACGTCGCGGGAAGGAGCTCACGCGGGAAGGCGAAGACCGTACGACGCATGGCGAGCTGCTTGACGATGGAGCGGTCGACGTACAAGGCGTCGTCGACGTCGGCCCGCGTGGCCCCGGACCGGGCCCAGGCAGCGAGGTGGACCGAGGCGGGCTCGGTCGCGTGCAGGCAGGTGACCGCCCGCGCTGCCGCCAGGGTGTCGGCCACGGGAGCGGCCAACGCGTGGCGAAGCCCCAGCCTGGCGCGTCGCTCCCGATCATCGACGTGTCGCACCGCCTCAGCCACCCGACCATCCTGCCCGAGAGCGCCGACACCCGACGGTGTGCCGGCGGCGTCGGTCTGGGATGATCCGCGGAGTGTCCAAAGCCCGTCGCACTGCACTGGTGCTCACCGGGCTGGTCCTCCTCTCGTTCAACCTCCGCCCGGCCGCCGTCAGCGTCGGGCCGGTGCTCGAGGAGGTCCGGGACGCGCTGGACATGTCGGGTCCGGAGGCGGGGCTGCTCACCGCCCTGCCGGTCCTCGCATTCGCGATCTTCGGGGCGCTGGCACCCGCGTTCGCCCGGACGGTCGGACTGCACCGGGCCGCCGCCGTGTCGCTGGTCGCTGTGGTGGTCGGTCTCGGCGGCCGGGCCGCGGCTCACGCGGACACGACGTTCCTCGTGCTGTCGGCCGTGGCGCTGGCCGGCATGGCCACGGCGAACGTGCTGCTCCCGTCCCTGGTGAAGCTGCACTTCCCGGACCGGATCGGTCGCGCGACCGCGGTCTACACCACCGCACTGGCGACCGGGCTCACCTCGGCGTTCCTGCTCACCGTGCCGATCTCGCACGCGTTCGGCAGCTGGCGCGCGGGTCTGGGGATCTGGGCGCTGACCGCGCTGGTGGCGCTTGTCCCGTGGCTGGCGCTGTCCACGAACGACCGCCACCTGGCCCGCGACGTCCGCACCATCACCTTCCGTGCCGTCGCCCGGACGAGGATCGGCTGGGCCATGGTGCTGGTCTTCGGCCTGCAGTCGCTCCAGGCGTACTCGATCTTCGGGTGGTTCTCCCAGCTCTGGCGGGACCACGGGTACGACGCGAGCGAGGCCGGCATCCTGGTCGGGATCATCGCCGCGATGAGCATCCCGCTCTCGCTGTGGATCCCGGCCGCGTGCGCCCGCCGCGACAACCAGGTGGGGATGATCCTGGCGGTCACCGCCTGCTACCTGGTGGGCTACGGGATGCTGCTCGTCGACGCCCACACGCTCGCGATCCCGGCCGCCATCCTGATCGGGGTCGGCTGCTCGATCTTTCCGCTCGTGCTCACGTTGATCGGGCTGCGGGCACACACCGCGGACGGCACGGCCGCGCTGTCCGGGTTCACCCAGTCGCTCGGCTACCTGATGTCGGCCGTCGGCCCGTTCCTCGTGAGCCTTCTCTACGACTCCACCGGCGGTTGGACCGCCTCGCTCTGGCTGCTGCTCCTCCTCGTGCTCCCGCTCATGGCCGTCGGCGCGTACGTCGGACGCCCGGCGTACCTGGAGGACCAGCTGCGCTGAGGCCTCGGCCGTCACCGCTCGTCGGGCACAGTGGACACGTGCCGGACGATCCCGGACCCCGCACCCGCGCCCACTCGCGCGCCTGGTGGGCCGCGCCGGCCGGCGTCGTCGGAGTGCTGGCGCTGGCCGTGCTGGCGATGCGACTGCCGGAGGAACCCGCCGGCTCGTCGCCCACGACTGCGTCGTGGGTCGTCACGGCATCGGCCTCGGCGGCTGCCAGCCCTCCCGGTGAGCCCGGCGCGACGCCGAACCCCGGCCCCGGGCTGCGGCCCGTCGTGAGCGGCCGGGACCGGGGCTGTCGTGAGCCCGTCCTGCGGGTGCTCCAGTTCAACATCCACTTCGGAGTGAGCCGCGCCGGCGACATCGACCCGAACCGGATCGCCGCGGAGATCCGGGCACGCAGACCGGACCTGGTGAGTCTCAACGAGGTCGACAGCCGGACGCTTCGCACCGGTCGCGTCGACGAGGCGGGGTACCTCGCGCGGGCCACCGGGCTGCGCGCGATCTACGGACCCAACCTGCTGTGGGACGGCGGGCTGTTCGGGAACGCCATCCTGACTCGGTTCCCGGTCGTCGAGAGCCAGAACCTGGCCCTTCCCGGGGTCGCAGGGCTGGAACCGCGCGGGCTCCTCACAGCCACGGTGCGGGTCGGTGGCCGCGACGTCACCTTCTCCTCGACCCACCTCAGCGACGGGAGCGACGGCCGGGTCAGCCGAACCTGGGAGGCCGAGGCGATCGCGAACGTCCTGCGCCACGCAACCGGACCGACCATCGTGGCCGGCGACCTCAACTCCCGGCCCCACGACGTTCCCGTTCGGATCCTGCGGCAGTACCTGCTCGACTCCCAGCACCTGGGTGGCGTGGGACGCGGAGACACGGTGCCCGAGACCGATCCGGAGGGCCGGATCGACTACGTCCTGTACGACAGCCACCTCGCCGTCGTCCCGGGGAGCACGCGGGTGCTCCCCTCGGCCTCCAGCGACCACCCCGCCGTGTTCACGAAACTCGCCCTCCTGCCGGACCACTCCTGCTGACCCGAGGGCTCGGACGTTCCGTGGGACACCCGCGCGCATCGGGGGCGGCGTCGGGCACGATGACGTCGTGTCACGACGCGCCGCCCTGCTCTTCCTCGCCCTCGGACTGGCCTGGGGAATCCCCTACCTGCTGATCAAGGTGGCGGTCGAGGAGCTCTCACCCGCCGAGCTGGTGCTGGCCCGGACCGGCCTCGCGGCGCTGATCCTGATGCCCATCGCCGTCGCCAGGAACGCCGTCCGCCCGCTCCTGCCCTACTGGCACTGGATGCTCATCTTCGCGGCCGTCGAGATCGCCATCCCCTGGGTGCTCCTCAACAGCGCCGAGACCCGGCTGCCGAGCTCGACGACCGGGCTGCTGATCGCCGCTGTGCCACTCGCCGGGGTCGCGATCGCCTTCGCGACCGGCCGTGCCGAGCGCCTCACCCCGGTCGCCTGGTGCGGTCTCGCCCTGGGAATCGTCGGGGTGGGTGCCCTGGTCGGACTCGACGTCAGCGGATCCGATCTCGGCGCCGTGGCCGAGGTCGGCGTGGTCGTCGTGGGCTACGCCGCGGGCCCCGCCATCCTGAGCCGCGCCCTCAACGGACTGCCCGGGATCGGGATCATGGCCACCGCGCTGACGATCACGGCGCTGGCCTACGTGCCGGTCGTGCTCGTCGGCGACGGCGTCCCTCGTGCCCTGCCCTCGGGCAACGTGATCGCGTCGGTCATCGCGCTCGCGGTCGTGTGCACGGCCGCCGCCTTCATGCTCCTCTTCGCGCTGGTCGGCGAGGTCGGACCCGTCCGCGCCACGACGATCACCTACCTCAACCCCGCCGTCGCGGTCATCGCGGGCGCCCTGGTCCTCGGTGAGCCGGTGACGGTCTGGACCGTCGTCGGCTTCGTGCTCGTCGTCACGGGCTCCTACCTGGTGAACCGGGGCGGACGTCCCGAGACGCCCATCGAGGCCGAGATGGTCGAGGAGACGGCCAGCAGCTGCGCCTGAGCCCGGCTCGTCCCGAGGAGCGCCGGCCGGCCGAAAACGGGTTGCCGGGCGTCGGTCGCACGATGAGGCTCGGCGCATGCCCAGCACGATCCATCCGCCGTACGACCGTTTCCTGGCGACGGCCGAGGCGGTCGCCCAGGAACGGCCGGAGGTGGACCTCGAGCTGGCTCGCGAGGTCTTCGCCGAGGTGGCGACAGTGCTCTACAACGGTCTGGCCCTGGACGGCTTGGACGACCACGACACCGGGGCGGTCGTGGACGGGCTCTGCGTCGCGCTCGTCGCCCCGGACCCCGGTGCGGCGATCCGAGCCCGCGCCCAGGAGACCCAGCAGAGCCCCGGAGACGTGCACGACCCGGACGCCGTCGCGGGTGCCTACCTCGTCGCGGCACAGATGCTGAAGCTCTGATCAGCCGGCCGGCGCCCAGTTCTCGCTGCGTTCGGCGTCCGTACCGATGACAGTCCCACCATCGGAGGAGCAGGACATGGGCAAGATCGTGGTCAGTGAGAACGCAACCCTGGACGGAGTCATCTCCGACCCCACGGGCGATGCCGGATCGGGGTCGGGCGGCTGGTTCGCCCGCACCAGTGCCGAGGATCTCGCCGTCTGGGGCCGGCACGAGCAGGCCGAGGCCGAGCACGCCGAGGCGTTGCTGCTGGGGGGCGGCACCTACCGGTACTTCGAGCAGCGCTGGGCCACCCGCGAGGGCGAGTGGGCCGACCGGCTGCGCACCATCTGCAAGTACGTCGTGTCGTCCACGCTGGTCGATCCCGCGTGGGGCAGCACCCACGTGTTGACCGGCGAGGTACCGAGCGAGGTGCGGGCGCTCAAGGAGCAGGTGGACGGCGAGATCGTCGTCTACGGCAGCGGGCGGCTCGTGCACACGCTGTGGGAGCACGGCCTCGTGGACGAGCTGCGGCTGATCGTCTACCCGTTCCTCGCCGGCGGGGGCCAGCGGATCCTCCCGCCCCGCGGCACCGCGACCCCGCTGGAGCTGGTCGAGACGGGCCGGATCGGGTCGAGTCTCACCACGGCCGTCTACCGGTCGAGCGCGGCTGCCTGAGCGGCCGGAGGTGGGTCCTGCCGTAGCTTGGACGCATGCCCACGTTCAACCGTTCGGACGACCTGCAGGAAGCGAGGTTCGTCGACACGGACCTGAGCCG
This sequence comes from Nocardioides sp., assembly GCA_036270075.1. Taxonomy (GTDB): domain Bacteria; phylum Actinomycetota; class Actinomycetes; order Propionibacteriales; family Nocardioidaceae; genus Nocardioides. Next base: position 1,515 of record DATBDF010000273.1, on the reverse strand, counting down.
CGCGCGCTTCGTCGGGACCGACCTGTCCGGTGCCGTGATGCGCGGCGTCCAGGTCGACGGCGTCGAGATCGACGCACCCTGGCTGTTCGAGGGTGAGTTCCTGCGCGTCAACGGCGTCGACGTGATCTCGTACGTCGACGCCGAGCTCAACCGGAGGTTCCCCGGCCGCGCCGAGCGGCGCGCCGACGATCCGGACAGCCTCCGTGCCGCGTGGTCGGCACTCGAGCGCGCCTGGGCGGCCGCGCTCGAGCGCGCCGCCGCGATGCCGGACGGCACCGTCGACGAGTCGGTCGACGGCGAGTGGTCGTTCGCCCAGACGCTGCGACACCTCGTCCTGGCCACCGACATGTGGCTGGGACGAGGGATCCTGGAAGCCGAGCAGCCGTTCCATCCACTGGGGCTCGGGGACGCCAGCATGGACGAGGAAGGCTTCGACATGTCGGTGTTCGCGACCGACCCGCCGTCGTACGACGACGTCCTCGAGGCACGCGCGGGCCGGGTCGCGATGGTGCGCGACTTCCTGGCGGACGTCACCCCCGAAGGTCTCGCCGCGACCCGCCGCAACCCGCACGCTCCCGAGTACCCCGAGAGCACGCTCTCGTGCCTCCACGTGATCCTCGAGGAGGAGTGGGAGCACCTCCGCTTCGCCGAGCGTGACCTGGACGTGATCGAGGCGAGGTCCGGCGCGGGTGCCTAGACGACGCTGAGGGGCAGCAGCTGCCGTCCTGTAGGTCCGATCTGGATCTCGGTGTCCATCTCGGGGCAGACGCCGCAGTCGTAGCACGGGGTCCAGCGGCAGTCCTCGACTTCCGGGACGGCATCGGGGTCGTCCGCGACCGCCAGCGCGTCCTCCCAGTCCGACCAGAGCCAGTCCTTGTCGAGACCGGAGTCGAGGTGGTCCCAGGGCAGGACCTCGTCGTACCCACGCTCGCGAGTGGTGTACCAGTCGAGGTCGACGCCGGTGTCCGCGAGCGCCCGCTCGGACGCGGCGACCCAGCGGTCGTAGGAGAAGTGCTCGCTCCAGCCGTCGAACCGGCCGCCGTCGCGCCAGACCTCCTCGATGATCCGGCCGACCCGTCGGTCGCCCCGGGACAGCAGTCCCTCGACGATGCCGGGCTTGCCGTCGTGGTAGCGGAAGCCGATGGCCCGGCCGTACTTCTTGTCGGCACGCACGACCTCACGGAGCTTGCGGAGGCGCTCGTCGGTGGTCTCGTGGTCGAGCTGCGACGCCCACTGGAACGGCGTGTGCGGCTTCGGCACGAAACCGCCGATGGAGACGGTGCAGCGGATGTCGTTGCGCCCGGTCACCTCGCGACCCTTGGCGATCACCTTGGTCGCCAGGTCGGCGATGCCGAGCACGTCGTCGTCGGTCTCCGTGGGAAGGCCGCACATGAAGTAGAGCTTCACCTGCCGCCAGCCGTGGGAGTACGCCGTCGCCACGGTGCGGATCAGGTCGTCCTCGTTGACCGCCTTGTTGATCACCTTCCGCATCCGCTCGCTGCCACCCTCGGGGGC
>DATBDF010000272.1:0-29374 GCA_036270075.1 Nocardioides sp. | reverse complement strand
GCGGCGAACAGGATGGGCAGCACGAGGATGGCGTAGAACGGCAGGTCGAACGCCGCCGCTCCGCCGGCGAGCACCAGCAGGCCGACCTCGGTGGCGGTGTCGAAGCCGAGCCCGAACAGGACGCCGATCGGGTAGATCTGCCACGGCTTCCGCACGCTCTTGGTCAGACCGCCCAGGAAGCGGTTCAGGAACCCGCGCTTGTTGAGGTGGTCCTCGAGCTGCGCCTCGTCGTACCGCCCCTGCCGCATCTCGCGGAACACGCGCATGATCCCGAGCAGGACCATGAGGTTGAGGATGCCGAGGACCCAGAGGAAGACGCCCGAGACCGAGGCGCCGATGACACCGGTCATCGAGTGGAGTGCGGAGCTGTCGTCCTCGACGGGATTGGCCAGTGCCTTCACCCCGACCGACAGCAGCAGCGCCAGGCCGAACACGATCGTGGAGTGGCCCAGGGAGAACCAGAAGCCGACCGACAGCGGCTTGCGGTCGGTGCCGTGCTCGTCGTTGTGCTCGTCGTTGTGCTCGTCGTTGTCGGCCATCAGCTTGCGGGTGGTGTTGTCGACGGCCGCGATGTGGTCGGCGTCGAAGGCGTGGCGCAGGCCGAAGGTGTAGGCGAGGACGCCGACGCCGACGGTGAACACCGGGTGATCACCGCCGAGTGAGAAGTGCTGGGGCGTGACCAGCCCGAACAGGACCCCGAACCCGACGACGTGGAGCAGCACGATGAACCCGCCCATCGCCGACAGGACACGCCAGTCCGCCGCGGTCAGGCTGCGGCGGAACCGCGTGAGCGGAGAGCCCTCCGTGGATCGGTCGGCCTCCAGCGTGTGCGCCATAGCGCCATTTATTCGCATCTCGATCCTTGTTGCAAGTCGGTTGCAACAAGGATTCGTGGCCGTCCGGTGAACGGATTGCCGCCGAGCCGACCCAGGGCCGTCCCACCGGCACGCCCGGCTACGTCGACCAGGTGGTCGCGATGTTCTTCCGGTAGTGGCGTCCGGGGATCGCGTTGAGCATCGCCACGACCGGGCCCGGGACCTCCCGCTTGAGACCGGCGACGTCCTCGGGCGCCGCGCCGTCCAGGAGCCAGGCCACGAAGGTGCCGGCCTCACCGGCATGCGCCTTCCTCACGTCGACCCGGGCCTGCTTGAACTGAGGCGTGTCCTGCTGCGAGGCCGCCCACGGCTCGAGCTCGGCCTCCTCGTGAGCGAGGTGGTCGTGGAGCACCTCCCCGAGCTGCGCCACCGCTGCCCGAGCGTCGGCCGCCCGTGAGGCGGACGGATCGGCCGGCAGACGGCGTACGACCTCGTCGGCGTGGTCGAGCGCCGACAACATCGCGGCGTGCTCGCCGCCCAGGTCGCTGGTCAGCGACTCGTCGGCTCCGAGCTCGCGGAACGCGGGCCAGAAGATCGTCTCTTCGTCCTGGTGGTGGTTGTGCAGCTGGTGGGAGTAGTTGTCCCACGCGGTGACCAGCTGGTCGGCCCGTTCCTGGGATCCGTCCGGGAACGTGGCGAGCGCGGTGTCGAACCGCGCGAGGTCGCGCCTGAACGCCGCATGGATGACGGTGTTCATGGTCAAGTGCTCGGTCATGAGCCCCCTTTCTCCGCACGCATTCTGCGCACAGAGACGCGGGGGTGGCCAGGGAGGCGGATCAAGGCATACAGAAGGGGGCATACAGAAAGGCGGCCGGACCGCGAGATCGTGCACCCATGTCGAGCCGAGGCCCGACAGCCTTGTCAAACCCCCTGCGCGAAGCGGTCCCGACCGCCGTTGAGCCATGGAACGCCGCCCACCCGCGCGTCGGTAGGGCCATTGGTCCCGGGCCGGGCTGTGCGATCGGACAGGTCTCGGCAGACCACCGCGAGCGGACTAGTTTGGAGTCGACCCCGCCTGACTCAGCGGGAAACCCGACGCCTCTTTCTCGCATGACGAAAGGACCGAGATGACCGAGTACGCCGTGACCGATCCTCACACCGGGGAGCGGATCAGTGACGTCCCCACCGACACCGACGAGCAGGTTCTTGCGGCGGTGGCGGCGGCCCAGGACGCCTTCACCAGCTGGGGCCGCACGAGCTCGGTCGCGGATCGCGCGAAGCTGGTCCGCCGCGTCTCGGAGCTGCACACCGAGCGCCGCGAGGAGCTCGCCGGCGCGATGAACCGTGAGATGGGCAAGGCCCTGGACGACGCCCTCGGCGAGGTCGACTTCAGTGCCGCCATCTACGGCTACTACGCCGACAACGCCGAGAGCTTCCTGGCCGACGAGCCGATCCCCGTCCTCGACGGCGAGGGCACGGCCGTCGTACGCCGGCGCCCGCTCGGCGTGATCCTCGGGATCATGCCGTGGAACTACCCGGCGTACCAGGTGGCCCGGTTCGCCGGGCCGAACCTGGCAGCGGGCAACACCGTGCTGCTCAAGCACGCGCCGCAGTGCCCCGACTCGGCGCGGATCCTGCAGGAGATCTTCGACTCCGCAGGCTTCCCGAAGGGCGCGTACGTCAACATCTACGCCTCGAACGAGCAGATCGAGCAGCTCATCGGAGATCCCCGCATCCAGGGCGTGTCCCTGACCGGCTCCGAGCGCGCGGGTGCGGCCGTGGCCGCCACTGCCGGCCGGCACCTGAAGAAGGTCGTGCTCGAGCTCGGCGGCTCCGACCCGTTCCTCGTGCTGGGTTCCGACGACCTCGACGCGACGGTCGACGCCGCCATCTCGGCCCGGATGGAGAACACCGGCCAGGCCTGCAACGCCGGCAAGCGCTTCATCGTCTCGGACGAGCTGCACGACGAGTTCGTCGCGAAGTTCACCGAGAAGATGCTCGGCCAGGAGACCGGGCCGCTGTCGTCGCAGCTGGCCGCGGACCGCCTCGAGGCGCAGGTCAAGGGCGCGGTCGCCGCGGGGGCCCACCTCGAGTCGAACGGCGAGCGCAAGGGCGCGTTCTACCCCAGCGGCGTCCTGACCGGCGTCGCCGAGGACAGCGAGGCCTTCCACCAGGAGCTGTTCGGTCCGGTGGCGATGGTGTTCCGCGCGAAGGACGAGGCCGACGCGGTGCGCATCGCCAACGACACGCCGTACGGGCTGGGCTCCTACGTGTACACCAACGACCCCGAGCAGGCCGCCCGCGTCGCCGACCAGATCGATGCCGGGATGGTGTTCGTCAACGGTGTCGGTGCTGAGGGGGTCGAGATGCCGTTCGGCGGCGTGAAGCGCTCCGGTTTCGGCCGCGAGCTCGGTCGGTTCGGCATCGAGGAGTTCGTCAACAAGAAGCTGATCCGCACCGTCACCTGACCCCGGCGTTCCACGGCGCCGACAGCAGCGCATGTCACAGGGCACATCACCTGTCTCGTCTCGGGATCGGAAGGAAGTTCCGAGACGAGAAGGTGATGTGTCGTGCGTGTTTTCGTGGCTGGTGGAACCGGAGTCCTGGGTCAGCGCCTGGTCCCGCAGCTGGTGGCGCGAGGTCACGAGGTGACGGCCACCACGACCAGTGAGTCCAAGCTCGCTCTGCTGTCCGAGCTCGGGTCGAAGGGTGTGGTGATGGACGGCCTGGACGCCGTGTCCGTCGGCGAGGCCGTGGCGTCGGCCGCCCCGGACGTGATCGTCAACGAGATGACTGCGATCTCGATGGCCCATGCGGGCAAGCCCGACATCAAGCACTTCGACCGATGGTTCGCACCGACCGTGCGGCTCCGCACGGAAGGGACCGACCATCTCGTCGCGGCCGCAGAGGCGACCGGGGTGCCACACCTCGTCTCCCAGAGCTACGCCGACTGGAACGGCATCCGCGAGGGCGGATGGGTCAAGACGGAGGAGGACCCGCTCGACCTGCTCACCGGGACCCCGGCCGAGGCCGCGATGCAGGCGTTGCAGCACCTCGAGCAGGCCGTGCTCGGGTTCGGCGGTGCCGTGCTGCGGTACGGCGGGCTGTACGGCCCCGGGGCCACCGACGACCAGGTGGAGCTGATCCGGAAGCGACAGTTCCCGCTCGTGGCGGGTGGCGCCGGCTACGCCTCCTGGGTGCATCTCGACGACGCGGCGAGCGCGACGGTCCTGGCGGTCGAGCAGAAGGCGACCGGGGTCTTCAACATCGTCGACGACGAGCCGGCACCCGCGAGCGAGTGGCTGACCTACCTCGCGACCTGTGCGGGTGCGAAGCCGCCACGGCGGGTCCCTGCGTGGCTCGCGCGAGTGTTCGCGGGAGACCTCGCGGTCACGATGATGACCCAGGGCCGGGGCTTCTCCAATGCCAAGGCGAAGCGGGAGCTCGGCTGGTCGCTGCGCTACCCGTCGTGGCGTGACGGCTTCCGGGACGGGCTGGCGTGACCCGGACGACGGAGTTCAGCGAGCTGAGGCCGCTGCTGTTCGCGATCGCCTACCGGATCCTGGGCAGCGTCAGCGAGGCCGAGGACGCGGTGCAGGAGACCTGGCTGCGTTACGAGACGTCCCCGACCGAGCCCACCTCGGTCAAGGCCTACCTCTCGGCCGTCGTGACCCGGATCTCGATCGACGTTCTCCGGTCCGCGCGCGTCCGGCGCGAGTCCTACGTCGGCAACTGGTTCCCGGAGCCGCTCGTCGAGGATCCGTACGCCGACCCCGAACGGTCGGTCGAGCTCGCGGACTCCGTCTCGATGGCGTCCCTCCTGCTGCTGGAGCGCCTCAGCCCGCTCGAGCGTGCGGTCTTCGTGCTGCGGGACGTCTTCGCGTTCGACTTCCGGGAGATCGCGGCAGCCGTCGGTCGGTCGGAGGACGCGTGCCGCCAGCTCGCCGTACGCGCGCGACGTCACATGGAGGCCGGTCGGCCCCGTTTCGAGGCGGATCGGAGAGAGCGGGAGGAGCTCGCCGCCCGCTTCTTCGACGCCCTGCGCGAGGGCGACGTCGGCGGCCTGCAGGAGCTCCTCGCGGCCGACGTGCAGCTGGTCGCGGACAGTGGTGGCAAGGCGCCGCAGTGGGGCAGGGGCGCGTTCGGTGCTGCGAACGTCGCGCGCCTGCTCGGGTCGTTCCTGCCCTGGCTGGCCGAGATCGACGTCACGATCGAGGAGCACGAGCTGAACGGCCAGCCCGGCGCGATCTTCCGAGACCGCGACGGTCTCGTGCTCAACACCTGGACGGTCGACGTGCTCGGGGGTCGGATCCAGGCGATCCGCACCGTCCTCAACCCGGAGAAGCTCGGTCACGTCGGTCCGGTGGCCGACGCGTGGGCCGTGCTGCGCGAGGCGACCGACGTGCGCCGTTCGGGTTCGTGAGGCCGCCTACCCCTGGTGACAGGTGCTGTGCCGGTCCTGCTCGCTGGCCGCCCGGTACCGGGCGAAGCCTCGGATGTCGTGGCCGAGCCAGATGAACTCGGCCCGCGGAGCCGGCACCGGCGACCGGTAGCTGTTGCCGTCGATCCGGACACCGCGGTTCTCCGCGGGAGTCCCGACCATCCGCACGCGTTGCAGGAGAAGCGGTCGCTGACGGTGCGTCGCCACGACCGTGTTGTCGAGCAGGCTCGTCCGGTGCACCTTGAACTGGAGCAGCAGCTCCGGCGACCCGTCGTTGTCGGTGTTGTCGTTGCGGAAGTGGTTGTGCCGCACGCGCACGTCGGACACGTCGCCCCGGCTCGGGCTGTAGCCCCCCAGAGCGAGACCGACGTACCGACTCCCGCTGACGTCGTTGTGGGCGATCACCACCCCGTTGGTGTGACCCCGCGGGTTCTCCGCGCCCGCCTCGATACCGATGTCGCTCCTCCGGACGACGTTCCTCCGGACCGAGATCTGCGTGCCACCGTCGACGTAGATCCCGTCGGCGCAGTTGCACCAGCTGCCGTTCTCCCAGTACGCCGGGTTGCCCTGGCTGATGATGCGGCTGATGTGGTTGCCGGCGATCACTCCGTCCCGCGCGCGGTTCACGTGGGTGTACCGGTGCCGGCCGGTGATCGTCGGCTCCCACCCGATCGCGTCGATGCCGATGTTGTCGTTGTCGTGGATGCGGTTGCGCAGGATCGCCCAGTCCTTGACGTTGCCGTTGACCACGACGCTCTCGCTGGCACCGAGATGGAGGTGGTCGACCTCGTTCCCGACGATCCGCAGGTCGCTGATCGGGCGCCGCGGGTCGCGACCGTAGACCGCGATCCCGTGCGCGTTGATGTCGAAGCTGCCGAGCGTGCCGTTGTCGTTGCCGAGGCGATGGACGTGGTTGGACTGCAGCACGACGCCCTGGTCGTGGTCGGTGACGTAGATGCCGATCGGCACCCGGCGCAGGGAGGTCGTGCGATACCCGCGGATGTCGAGGCCGCGAACGGTCACGCCGGTGCTGTCCCTGATCTCGACGACTCCGGAGTCGTCGAGTCGCGGCGTGAGCCCGGTGGCGTTCAGCACGGCGCGTCGGGTCCTCGTGGCGGCGACCGTGACGTCGTGCCGGTGTTCCAGCAGGATCCGCTGCCGGTGATAGGTGCCGGGCAGGAGGTAGACCGTGCCGCCGTCGGGGACGCGGTCCACCGCGACCTGGGGAGTGCGGAGCGGCTCGGCCGGGGTGCCCGCCGCAGAGTCGTCGCCGGTGGGTGACACGTAGAGCACCGGGGCGAGGCGCGCCTCGCGAGGGGCGGCCGCTGCGGCGTGTGGGGGAACGGCGAGAGCCGCGCCGAGGCCGAGCAGGAGCGTGGTGGTCAGGAGCGTCTTCATGGTCAACCCATCAGGTCGAGGAGGTGGAGCACGGAGTCGCGCATCGCGGTGCGAGCGGGTGTGAGGTAGCGGCGCGGATCCGTCACCCGCGCGTCTGCGCCCAGGGAGGCGCGCAGCGACGACGTCAGGGCGACGTTCAGCGCCGTTCCCACGTTGACCTTGCGGATGCCGGCGCTCACGGCCCGACGCAGCTGATCGTCGGGTACGCCCGACGACCCGTGCAGCACCAGCGGCACCCGGACCGCCTCGGCCAGGCGGGCGATCAGGTCGCCGTCGAGGCGCGCAGTCTGCTCGGTCATCGCGTGGGACGACCCGACCGCGACGGCGAGCGCGTCGACGCCGGTCGCCCCCACGAACGCCGCGGCCTCGTCCGGATCCGTCCGGACACCGGGAGCGTGCGCACTCGCGGGGGCATCGGGCTTCCCGCCGACGTGGCCGAGCTCGGCCTCGACCCAGAGCCCGACGGCGTGGGCGGCCGTCGCGACCTCGCGTGTGCGCGACACGTTGTCGACGTAGGAGAGGGGTCCGCCGTCGTACATCAACGAACCGACCAGCGGTCGAAGCGGCCCGCTGACCGCCGATGCCACCAGATCGGGATCCGTGAGGTGGTCGAGGTGCACCGCGAGCGGGACCGGTGCCTCCTCGGCCAGTGCATGCACGGCACGCGTGATCGGCACCGCGCCACGGTGGTAGCCGATCGCGTTCTCGCTGACCTGGAGGACCAGCGACTGCCCGGACTCGGTGGCTGCCTCGACGATCGCCTCGGCGTGCTCGAGCGTGATCACGTTGACCGCCGCCACTGCCGTGCCGCGTGCGGCAGCGGCGCCGACCAGTGACCCGGCATCGGTGAGGCTCATCCGACGCCGTCCGGCGACATGACCGAGATGCCCGCCCGAGCCTCGGCGTAGGCGGAGAGGTCGACGGTGCCGGCGGTGGCGGTGAACACCGAGGCGACCGAGAGCGCGACCGCGTCGCGCAAGAGGCTCTCGGGGTGGTCCCAGGCGTGGCGACTGCCCGCGAGACCCCTGGCCAGCCCGGCCACGAGGGCGTCCCCGGCTCCGGTCGGGTTGCCGCGGACGACTGCTGCCGGGCGGGCCTCCCAGGTCCCGTTCGGTGCGGTGGCGACCACGCCGTCACCCCCGCGGGAGAGCACCACGACGGTGCCGTACCGGTCCGTCAGGTGCCGTGCAGCGCGGACCGGGTCGACGTCACCCGTCGCATGAGCGAGCTCCTCGACGTTCGGCTTGACGACGTGGGCGCCGGCCTCGATCGCCTCGAGCAGGGCAGGGCCGTGCGTGTCGGTGACGATCGGGACGCTCCGTGCCCGTCCCGCCTCGATCAGCTGCGTCAGCCCGCGGGACGGGACCCCTGCCGGAAGGCCACCGCTGATCACCACGGCGTCCGCATCGGCCAGCGACTCGAAGAACGCCCCGTGGATCTCCGGCCAGCGCGTGATCGAGGCCGGCTCGACCAGGCACGTGGCTTCTCCCTCGTCGTCGACGACGGTGACCGTACGCCGGGTGGGCGCCTCGTCCGGGACCAACCGGCACTCGATCCCGAGCTCCGCGAGTGTCCGCCGCAGCTCCGCTCCGGTCTCGCCCCCGACCGGGGCGACCACGAGCACCGGCTCGCCGAGTGCGTGGAGCACGCGGGCGACGTTGACGGCCTTGCCCCCGGGACGCTCGGAGACGCTACGCACCCGGACGGTGGCACCCTTCACCATCCGCTCGACGTGGTAGGTCACGTCGATCGCCGGGCTGAGGCAGACGCAGAGGATCACGAGTCGGCCAGCACCACCGAACGGGTCAGGTGGCGGGGACGGTCCGGGTCCAGGCCACTTCGCTCCGCGCGTTCGACGGCCAGTCGTTGGGCCCGCACGAGGTCCGACATCGGGTCGAGGTCGTCGTTGACGAGGGTGGCTCCTGTCGCCGCGACGTCATCGACGATTCCGGCTACCGGAGTGCCGAGGACCCACACGGCCCGGCCGGGCTCCGCGACGGCGATCGGCCCGTGCCGATACTCCATCTGCAGGTAGGACTCGGTCCAGAGCTGGGCCGCCTCGCGCACCTTCAGCGCCGCCTCCTGGGCCACGCCGTACGCCCACCCGGAGCCGAGGAAGGAGACCTGACCGGCCTCGGCCAGTGCGGATGGCAGCCCGTGCTCACCCGCGAGCACCTCCCGCGCCTGCTCGACGACGGGCTCGAGCCTGTCGCCCACCGAGGCGCGGAGCAGGGTCAGCGAGGTGGTGGCGAAGACCGTCTGGACCACCGAGCGCTCGTCGGCGAAGTCGAGGACGACGGCGTGGGAAGCGACCTCGGGCACGGGGGTGCCGGCCACGCCGGTGATCGCCACGACCGGACACCGAGCGGACTCGATCGCCCGGACCACCTCGGTGGTCGTGCCCGACCTGGAGATCGCGACGACTCGGTCGTACTCGCGCTCGCGGGGGAGCTCGCTGGCCGCGAACGCATCGGTCGGACCCAGGCCACGGCCCTCGCGCAGCGCGGCGTACGCCGAGGCCATGAACCACGACGTGCCGCAGCCGATGACGGCGACCTTCTCGCCGGGCTCGGGGAGCACGTCGGCGAGGTCACGGGCCAGGCTGATCGCGCGGGTCCAGGCGTCGGGTTGTCGGGCGATCTCGTCGCGTACGTCGCTCCCGGGCGACGTCGAGTGGGTCGTCACGGTTGTCCTCCTGACAGTGCGGTGGGGGAGTCCTGGGCGAGATCTGCAGCGGTGGGTTGCCCGGCGGTCCCACCGACGTGCAGGACACTGTGGCGGCCCGCCTTCACCGCCCGATGGAGCGCGGTCCTCAGGTCGGCGCCGTCCAGCCAGGCGGCGATGAACGCCGCGTCGAACGTGTCTCCTGCACCGGTCGCGTCCACCACGTCGACGGGCGATCCCGGGTCGTCGACGGTCGTTCCGTCGGGGCCGACGGCGAAGGCTCCCTCGACACCGTTCTTGACCACGGTCACCGGTCCGCGCGAGGCCAGGGCGGCCGCAGCACGTCGCGGGTCCGGGTCAGCGCCGAGTGCCACCGCCTCCGCCCGATTGGGCAGGAGGACGTCGAGGTGGGGGAGCAGGTCATCGACACCCTCCCAGCGTCCGCTCGGGTCCGCGTTGGTGTCCAGCGAGGTGGTGAGCCCGCGCTCGCGCAGGGCCGAGAGGACACCCGCGAGCTCCCCGGCCAGGCGAGGCTGGAGGAAGTACGACGACACGTGCACGTGGCGGAGCCCGCCAGTCACCAGGCCGGACGCGGCGGCCAGGATCTCCGACGCAGCGAGTGAGTCGATCGCCCCCGGCAGCGTGAGCATGCTGCGGTCCTCGCGGCGGCTCAGCACCACGGTCAGTCCGGTCGACAGGCTCTCGCGGACGACGACGGCGCCGGTGTCGACCCCGGCGGACCTCAGCTGCTCGATCAGCTGGTGACCGAACACGTCGTCGCCTACTGCCGCCACCAGGGACACCCGGCGACCGAGCCGGGCCAGCGCGTGGGCGGTGATGGCGGCCGAGCCCCCGATCACCAGGCTCGCGTCGTCCAGGAGCTGCTCGGCCTGCCCGAAGCGGGGGACCACGTCACCGGTCAGGATCAGGTCCGGGTTGAGGTCGCCGACGACCAGGACCTCGGCGCCGGAGTCGGCCGAGCCGGGTTCGGAGGACACGCCCCCATCGTGGCCGATCGCGCGCACATCTGTCCACAAACGGTCATCCAGTCTGCACTTTCTTGCTCGTTTTCGTCCCGACTGCCATGCTCCGGACATGACGACGATCTGCTTCGTCGGCGCCGGCTCGGCGGTCTTCACCCGGCAGCTGCTGCGCGACCTGCTCAACTATGACGACCTCGGCCCCCTCACCCTCGTGCTGCACGACGTCGACGAGCATCGGCTCCGTCTGGCGGAGGCACTGGCAGGGCTGACGGTGGCCCACCACGGACGGCCGGCGCAGGTGCGGACCGAGGCCGAGCTCCGGCCGGCGCTCGCCGGGGCGGACTTCGTGATCAACACGGTCAACGTGGGCGGTCACGCCGCGACCGTCACCGACTTCGAGGTCCCGGCGCGATACGGCGTCCGGCAGACGATCGCGGACACCCTCGGGGTCGGCGGCGTCTTCCGCGCTCTGCGGACGTTCCCCGTCCTGGACGCGCTGGCCGAGGGCATCCGGGCCGAGTGCCCGGACGCGTGGCTGCTCAACTACACCAACCCGATGGCGATGAACCTGCAGTACCTCGGTGCTCGCTACCCCGACGTCAAAGCACTGGGGCTGTGCCACTCGGTCTACTGGACGGTGCACGACCTCAGCGAGCTCGTCGGCGTGCCGTTCGGCGAGGTCGACTTCCACAGCGCCGGCGTCAACCACCAGGCCTGGGTGCTGCGCTGGGAGCGGAACGGCGAGGATCTGTACCCGTTGCTCGACGAGCGGATCGCGACCGACCCCGAGCTCAGGCGCCGGGTGCGCGTCGACATGTACCGCCGTCTCGGCTACTACCCGACCGAGACCAGCGAGCACTCCAGCGAGTACGTCGCGTGGTACCTGCACGACGACGCCGAGATCGAGCGGTTGCGGATCCCGGTGGGCGACTACCTCGGGATCAGTGCGGACAACGCTGCCGAGATCGACGCGCTGGTGCCGCTGGTGGCCGAGGGCCGGTACGTCGAGCCCGAGGACGAGGCAGCGGAGTACGCGCCGCAGGTCGTGCACAGCCTGGTGACGGGAAAGCCACGCACGATCCAGGTGACGGTGCCCAATGCGTCCTTCATGCCCGACTTCGCGCCGGGCGCGGGCGTCGAGGTCCCGTGCCTGCTGGACGGGAGCGGCGCCCACCCCCAGGCTGTAGACGCCCTTCCGCCCGCCTGTGCCGCTCTCAACCGCCAGTTCCTCTCGGTCGTCGACCTGACCGTGCGCGCCGCCCTGGAGGAACGGCCCGAGCTCGTCCGTCGTGCGCTGATGGTGGACCCGAACACCTCGGCGACGCTCGCCCTGGACGACATCTGGCGGCTGGCGGACGCCATGGTCGACGCCCACCGGGACCTGCTGCCGGAGGGGTTGCGGACCCGGGTGCGGCTCTGAGCCGGCGTCGGGTGGATCAGGCCGGCTCGACGAGGTGGACGGCGAGCCCGGCACCGTGCAGGGCGTCGACCGCGTCCGACGGTGCGCCGGTGTCGGTGATCAGGTCCGAGGCCATGGACAGGTCGCTGATGCGGGCGAAACCCCGCTTGCCCAGCTTGCTCGAGTCGGCGACGACGACCACCCGGTCGGCGATCCCGGCCAGGGCGCGATTCGTCTGCGCCTCGACCTCGTGATGGGTGGTCAGCCCCGCGGTGGGGCTGATCCCGTCGACCCCGATGAACGCGATGTCGATGTTGAGGTGAGCCAGGGTCTGCTCGGCCAGCGGGCCCACGAGCTCGTAGGACTCGGGCCGCGCACTGCCCCCGCAGACCACCAGCTCGATGCTGGAGCGAACCGCGAGCTCCGAGGCGATGTTGAGGGCGTTGGTGACCACGCGAAGCCCGGAGTGACCGGTCAGTGCCCGGGCCACCTCGGTGGTCGTCGTACCTCCGTTGAGCCCGACGGACGCGGTCTCGGGAGTGATCAGGGCGACGGCCGCCGCCGCGATCGCCCGCTTGGCGTCGTGGTGCTGACCGCCGCGGTAGCGCATGGGCAGCTCGTAGAGAACGCCGCTCGCCGCGGCGCCGCCGTGGGTGCGCGTCAGGAGGTTCTGCTGCTCGAGGCGGGTCAGGTCACGGCGTACCGAGGCCTCCGAGACGCCCAGCTGCTCGGCGAGCTCGGCGACGCCGACGGAGCCGCTCTCGTTGAGCCGCTGCAGAATCCGCCCGAATCGGACGTCTTGACGCATGGATGCACAGTAACGCGCACACGTGTGCTCGTTTCGCGCATCGACCTCGCACATGCTTGACCACTTCTCGCGGAGCGTGCAAGGCTGAACAAACTTCGCGTTCGATTCTGCTTGAAATGATGCAGAGGAAACGGAGGCCCGATGGCTCTCACGGCTCGCGCAGCACTGCGGCGTGGGCGCCTCCGCGTCTCGAGCCTCGTCGCGGTGGCAGCCCTGGCCGCCGGCGCCCTGTCCGCCTGCGGCGGTGGCGGCGACGGCGGGAGCGGCGGCAGCGCCGACATCGTGGTCGCCCACGGGTACACCGACAAGGAGGCCACGGCGCTCCAGGCCGCTGCCGACGACTGGAACGGCCAGCACCCGGACCAGAAGGTCACCCTGCAGTTCAACGGTGGCAACGACAGCGCGCTGCAGAAGACCCTGGCCGGCTTCACCGCGGGCAACTTCCCCGACGTGGCCTACGAGTACGGGTCGTCGGCCGCGCAGCTCGCCCGGCAGCCGAAGCTGGTCGACCTCACCGACCGGGTGAAGGACGCGAGCGTCGACTGGAACGACTTCTTCCTCTCCGGCCGTGAAGCCGCCACGGTCGACGGCAAGGTCGTCGGCGTACCGGCGCTGATCGACAACCTCTCGCTGGTCTACAACAAGAAGCTGTTCGAGGAGGCCGGCGTCGCACCGCCGACCAACGACTGGACCTGGGAGGACTTCCGTAACGCGGCGAAGCAGCTCACGGACTCGAGCACGCGCACCTACGGCTGGGCCTACGTCAACGACGGCAGCGAGGACACCGTCTGGCGCTACCTCGCGATGCTCTGGCAGGCCGGCGGCGACCTCCTCAACGCCGACAACACCGCACCGGCGTTCGACTCCGCGGCCGGCAAGGCTGCCCTGCAGCAGCTCTACGACATGGCCGTCACGGACAAGTCGGTCTACCTCGACAACGGCAACGGCAACTACCTCAACCTCTTCAACAGCGGGAAGATCGCGATGCTGTGGACCGGGCCGTGGGACCTGTCCAGCATCAACGCCGACGTCCCGTACGGCGTGACCTACCTGCCCGGCTACCAGGGCAACCACGAGACCATCTCCGGTCCGGACCTCTACATGCTGTTCGACCACTCCTCGGCCAGGTCCGATTCGGCGTTCGACTTCGTCAGCTGGCTGACCTCGGCCGACGAGCACATCAAGTTCGCGATCGCGACCGGCGACCTCCCGGTCCGTCAGTCCGAGACCAAGCTCCCGGCGTACCAGACGTTCCTGAAGAAGTACCCCGCCGAGAAGGTGTTCGTCGCCAACCTCGACAACGTCAAGCACGTGCGCCCGAACATCCCGCAGTACGCCGAGGTGTCCCAGGCGATCGGCACGATGGTCCAGTCGGTCCTGCTGGGCCAGGCATCACCGGACGATGCCCTGAAGGAGGGTTCGGACCAGGTGACGTCGGCGTTGGCCGGTTCGTGACCCGTCGTCGCTCCCGCGCCTCGATCCTGCCGCCGCGCGGAGGCGACACCCGGCACCAGGGTCCGCGTCGGAGGACGCGGTCGTGGCGCAGCCGCAGCGATGCGGTCACCGGATGGGTGATGGTGAGCCCGAGCGTGGTCCTGATCGGGGTCTTCGGGCTGCTCCCGGTTGTCTGGGCGTTCTGGCTGTCCTTCCAGCACAACGACCTGCAGACCCCGGGGCAGTGGGCGGGACTCGACAACTACCGGCTGCTCGTGCACGACCCGGTCTTCAAGGACTCGGTGCAGCACACGGTGGTGTACACCCTCATGTTCGTCCCGTCGACCCTGGTGCTCTCCCTGCTGGCCGCGGCGGCCCTCAACCGTCGGGTCCGGGGCATCAGCCTGTACCGGCTCGCGGTGTTCATCCCCGTGGTCACCTCGACGATCGCCACCGGCGTCATCTTCACCTGGCTGCTGGACCCCGACTACGGTCTCGTGGACGCGTTGCTCGCCAAGCTGGGGCTGCCGACGTTCGGGTTCTTCTCCTCGCCGAACGGCGCGTTGTTCGCGGTGGTGATGATGACGGTCTGGGGCTGGGTCGGCTTCGGGACGCTGATCTTCCTGGCCGCCCTGCAGGGCATCCCGCAGGACCTGGTGGAGGCCGCCCAGATGGACGGCTGCTCGCGTCGGGGTGCGTTCTGGCGGATCGAGGTCCCCCTGCTGCGCCCGGTGGCGGCCTTCCTCCTCGTGTGGCTCACCATCAACGCGCTGCAGCTGTTCGACGAGGTGTACGTGACCACGAAGGGCGGCCCGCTCCACGCCACGACCGTCGTCGTTTACTACCTGTACATCCAGGCGTTCCAGTTCTTCCACGCGGGCTACGCGGCCGCCATCGCCGTCGTGCTGTTCGTGGTCATCGCCGTGATCACCCTGGTCCAGCTGCGCCTGACCCGCGACCCCGCCGACGCCGGGGGGTCACGATGACGAGCGCGTCCTCGGTACGCCGGCGGTGGGTGCCCTCGGCCTGGCACCTGGTGCTCCTCCCTGTGGCGCTGCTGATGGCGGCACCATTGCTCTGGATGGTGCTCACCAGCCTCTCCACGCTGGAGGAGACCAGGCGGTTCCCACCGGGACTGCCGTCGTCCCCGCACTGGTCGAACTACGCCACGGCGTGGAACGACTCGCCGTTGGGACACTGGCTGCTGAACAGCGCGATCGTGTCCGTGACCTGTGTCGTGAGCAACCTGGTGCTGTGCAGCCTTGCCGGTTACGCCTTCGCCCGGCTCCGGTTCCCTGGCTCCCAGGTCGTGTTCCTCGCAGTCCTGGCGACCCTGATGGTGCCGTTCCAGGTCGTGATGATCCCGACGCTGCTGATCGTCAAGCACCTGCACCTGGTGGACACGCTCCCGGCGCTCGTGCTGCCCAACCTCGCCACGCCGTTCGGGATCTACCTGCTCCGCCAGTTCTTCCTCTCGCTCCCCGTCGAGCTCGAGGAGGCGGCGCTGATGGACGGCGCGAGTCGGTTCCGGATCCTGCGCAGCATCCTGCTCCCACTCATGGGACCACCCCTCAGCACCGTCGCCGTCCTCACGTTCCTCTCGGTGTGGAACGACTTCCTGTGGCCGCTGGTGGTGATCGCGTCGTCGAGCAAGATGACGGTCCAGCTCGGCCTCGCCACCTTCACCAGTGCGCACTACACCAACTGGCCCGTCCTCATGGCGGCCACCGTGATCAGCCAGATCCCCGTCTTCGTGCTGTTCCTGGCCGGTCAGCGGTGGTTCGTCCAGTCGATCGCGAGCACGGGCATCAAGTGACCGGTCCAGGGTCCTCACTCGGCCGGACGTTGTGGTTGCCCGCGAACAGGTTGTCGGGGTCGTACCGGTGCTTGACCGCCGCGAGCCGTCGGTAGGTCTCCGTCGGGTAGACCTCCGCGACGTCGTCGTCGGTGGCCGTGGTCAGGAAGTTGGCGTAGGCGCCGTTCACGTGCGGCCCGAGGTTCTCCCACAGCGCCTCGTCTGCCGCCCGCGCCGCGTCGATGGCGGGCGGCGGCCCGATGAACGTCGTGACGACCATGAGCTGCGCCCCACGATGCGCGTACGCCGTCGCGTCGCCGGGCACGCGGGACACGGCGCCACCGACGCTGCGCAGCGCGATGGTGGGCGATCGCTCGGTCGCGGCGACCTCGGACAGGACCTGCAGCACCTTGGGCACGGAGTCCTGGTCGACGAAGGCGTTCCGCGCCAGGAAGCGGATGCCGGGCGGTGGGACGAGTCCCTCCTCGAGCACGTCGGCGTACGGCATCAGTGCGACGTCGTCGTCGAGCACGGTGCCGAGTCGCCGGATCGGGTCGATGGCCTTCGCGGCGAGGGCGGCATCGTCCCCGTCGTAGGCGACGTACACCTGGACCGGCGCCTGCGGGCCGCCCAGGAACGGGTTCGCGAAGACCACGTTCGAGGTCAGCTCCCCGGGCGCCGTGCGGAGGTGATCCGCCCAGCCCTGGAGCACCGTCGCCGCCTCGGCCGCCGGGAAGCTGACCGAGCCGAAGAACACGTCCGTCGTCGCGTGTGCCTGGAACTCGAAGGCGGTCACGACGCCGAAGTTGCCGCCGCCTCCCCGGATCGCCCAGAACAGCTCGGCGTTCTCGTCGGCGCTCGCTCGGATGGCGGCGCCGCTCGCGGTGACCAGCTCGGCGGCCACGAGGTTGTCCAGCGCGAGGCCGTACTTCCGGACCTTCCATCCGATGCCGCCGGCCAGCGTCAGGCCGCCGACACCGACGGTCCTGGTGTCACCGGACGAGATCGCGAGGCCGCTGGGTGCCAACGCGTCGACGACCTGGCCCCAGGTCGCGCCGCCGCCGATGCGGACGACCCGGCGCTGCTCGTCGAGGATCTCGATGTCGTCGAGCCTGCGGAGGTCGATGACGACGCCGTCGTCATTGGTCCCGAAGCCCGGGAAGCCGTGGCCCCCGCCGCGGACGGAGAGCCGCAGTCCCGCCTCGCGGGCGAAGTCGACCGCTGCCTGTACGTCCGCGACCCCGGACGGACGCAGGACGTACGCCGGGGTGCCGGCGGTCAGCACGGTCCGGCTCGCGTCCGCGTACTCGACGGCCGCGGGGTCGATGATGTCGCCGCCGAAGTCGCGGCGAAGCGCTTCCAGCGCTGTGCTCATGGTGGTTCCTCCCGAAGATCGTGTGGTCTCAGGAGGTAGACGAGACAGGGCCGGCGGACCTGACAGGACCGGTCGTGAACGTCGGCTCGGAATCATCCTCGAGGACGAGTTACCACGACGAAGCCCGGGGTACTCCGACCAGGCGGGCTCGCCGGCGTGGTGTCGGGGGCGCCTGGATGGGGGGCGTCGGCGGGCCCGCAGTCACCGGTCCTGCGAGCCGGCGTCAGGCACCTGCCTGCAGGACCAGGTACCAGTCCGCCTGTCCGGCGGCGTTCTTCCCCGGCGTCGTGTACGACGTGTTGCCCGCCGCGACCGACTGCAGCTGGCCCGTGGTCGGGTCCAGCCACTTCGCGGTGCGACCGCCGCTCTTCATGTTCGCCCACGTCACGTGGGCCGTCCCTCCCACGGGCACGTAGATCAGGGCGAGCGTCCCGTCGGGAGTGATCGAGCCGGTGATGTAGTCGTTCGTCGGGCTCGTGTAGTCGTCGTCGTTGGCGATCTTGGTACCGCGGTCGCCGGTCAGCACCGTGGTGGAGTCGGTGTCCGGCGCCAGCTGGGACCACTCGGGCAGCGCCGAGACGGCGTTCCAGTCGGTCACCATCTGCCGGGCGGCCGTGTCCGGATGCTGCGCTGCGTCGAGGGCACCGGAGTGCCACTCCCAGACCGACTCGGATCCGTACGTGCTCCCGCGGCTGCCCGAGGTGAGGGCCCAGCCCAGCTCCTGCCGGTAGAGCAGGTTGTTGCTCGCGCCCGAGTCCTGGTCGTAGTAGCCGTCCATCCATACCAGCGGGATCGTGGGGGAGGCCTTCCACGCGATCTCGCACTGGCGGTACGTCGGAGCGTACGAGTAGACGTCCGACCACTGGGCGTAGCTCTTCCCGAGGCCGGTCGCGTAGGAGTTGGTCTTGTCCCAGTTCTCCACGCTGATCAGCTGGTCGGCCCCCGCCGCACGGATCGCGTCCAGCGTCAGCGAGACCTTGGCGTCGGCGTTGCCGAAGTAGTCGCCACCGATCATCCAGACGAGGTTCGGGTCGTCCTTGTACCTCTGGCCGAGCATCTGGCCGTACGTCGTCATCTGGGCATTGGTCGGCAGCGTGCCGTTCTGGGAGAGGGCACCCGGACGTCCGTTCTCCCAGATGTCGTCGCCGTAGACGATGTCGAGCAGGACGGTGACCCCGGCGGCCTTGGCGGCGTTGACCAGGTAGTCGACGCGGTTCCAGTAGGTGCTGTCGAGAGTGCCGACGTTGGGGCCGAGCGAGGACGTGCTGCCCCCGTCCCACGGCGAGACGCCGTCCCAGGTGGCCCCCGTGTCGTAACGCCCGCCGTTGATGGTGTTCCCCAGCGCGGCGACGTAGATGGCGTTGAAGCCCTCTGACGCGCGGGCCGCGACATAGGTGTCGATGTCGGACTGCCAGGTCCCGCTCCACCGGCCCGCGTTGGAGACGAGTCCCCAGGCGGTGTCGCCACGCACCATGATCGGGTTGCCGTCCTGGTCCAGGAAGGAGCGATGGTCGGGGCTCACTGCCGTGAGGAACCCCCCGCCGGTCGACGCGGCGTTGACGGTCACGGTCTCCGTGCGGGACGAGACCTCGGCGGCACCATGAGCCGCGACCGCCACCACGCGGTACTGGTAGGCGCCGGCGGTCTGCTTCTTGACCGAGAAGTCGACCCGGCCGGACGCCTTCTCGGCGCCGGTGGCGTCGACGGTCCACGCGCTGCCGGTCTTGCGTTCCAGCTGCACGGTCCTCCCCGGACGCGCGGGCTGGATCGTGGCCGTGGCGGTCACCGCCTGACCCACCAGCGCGACGCCCGGCAGCGCCAAGGTGGCCTTCTGCCGGACCGTCGTCACCGTGCGGGGCGCGGTCTCCACGGCGGCATACGTGTGACCGGCGATCCTGGCCTTCGGGGCGAGCACGCGGTACGTCGTGGTCGTGCTGCGGGCTCGGATCGTGAAGGCGAACCGACCGCTGGCCGAGGAGCGCTGGGTCTCGACCTTGACCCACGACCTGCCCTTCTCGCGCTGCAGCACCACCGAGCGGGCGCGGTAGGGCGGGACCTTGCCGGTCAGCGCCACGTGCTCCCCGGCGATCGCCCGCGCCGGCGACGCGGCGAGCGATCCGGCCGTGGACGTGCGGGCTGCCAGGCCGGGCGACGCGACGCCACCACACAGCCCGAGCGCGATGACAGCGGTCAGGAGCAGGGACGGCGTCCGCCGCCTCCTTGCCCGAGCGAGCTGCACCATCATGATCCCCCTCGTGCCGACGGCTGCCGTGCTGCTGAGCCCTGCTGAGCCCTGCCTAGTGCGCTGCCCGCAGCACGAGGTACCAGTCGGACTGGCCCGCTGCGTTGTTCGGCGGTGCCTGGTACGACTTACGCCCGGCCCGGGTGGACCTCAGGGCCCCGGTCGTCGGGTCGAGCCACCGCGCGGTCCGGTGCGATCGGCCCATGTGGGCCCAGGTGACGTGCGCGGTCCCGCCCCGGGGCAGGTAGATCAGCGCGAGGGTCCCGTTGGACGTGATGGAGCCGGTGATGTAGTCGTTGGACGGGCTCGTGTAGTCGTCATCGGAGTTGATCTTCGTGCCGCGGTCGCCTGTCAGCACCTTGCCGGAGTGGATGTCGGGGACGAGGCGGTACCAGCCGTGCAGCTTCGAGACGGCGTTCCAGGCGGTCACCATCTGGCGCGCAGCGGGGCTCGGGTGCCGGGCCAACTGCAACGAGCCGGAGGACCAGCCCCACAGCCCCTCTGCGCCGTACACGCTGCCCCGGCTGCCGGACGTGAGGGCCCATCCGACCTCTTGCCGGTAGAGCTGGTTGTTGCTCGCGCCGGAGTCCTGGTCGTAGTAGCCGTCCGCCCACACCAGCGGGCGGGTGCGCTGGGCCCAGGCCCTCTCGCACCACCGGTACGTCGGCGCGTAGGAGTAGATGTCCGCCCACTGGGCGAACCTCCGGCCCAGCGCAGTCTGGTAGGACGACGTCTTGTCCCAGTTCTCGACGCTGATCAGCTGCTTGGAGCCGGTCTTGCGGATCGCCCTCAGCGTGAGCGCCACCTTGGCGTTTGCGTTGCCGAAGTAGTCGCCGCCGATCATCCAGATCAGGTTGGGGAAGCTCTTGTACCGGTTGCCGAGCATCCGGCCGTAGGTCTTCATCTGGCCGTCGCTCGGGTAGTGCCCCTGGTACATGGCTCCGGGCCGGCCGTTCTCGTTGATGTCGTCGCCGTAGATGACGTCGAGCATGACGGTGATCCCGTCGGCCTTGGCCGTCCGCATCAGGTAGTCGACGCGCCTCCAGTAGGCGTTGTTGAGCGTGCCGACGTGCGGGCCGATGTTCGACGTGCTGCCACCGACCCACGGGGAGATGCCGTCCCAGGTCGCTCCCGTGTCGTAGCGCCCCTCGTTGATCGTGTTCCCCAGCGCGGCGACGTACACGGTGTTGAAGCCCTTCGCCGCCCGGGCCGACAGGTAGTTCCTGATGTCGGACCGCCACGTCGTGCCGTGACCGTAGCGTCCGGCGTTGAAGACAAGCCCCCAGACGGTGTCGCCCCGGAGCATGACCGGGTGTCCCCGCTGGTCGAGGAAGTAGCGACCGCTGCGACTGACCTTCTTGATGAAATGCGGCCTGGACGAGGAGGCAGCGTGACCGACGCGTGCGTCGGAGGCACGCTCATGAATGCCGGACCGCGCGGTCGCCGCCTGCGACGCGGGGCTCGCGACGCTGCCGCACAGCCCGAGTGCCGCGACGCAGGCCAGGACGGAACCGCTCCACCACTTGCTGCCGCTCACGCCGAGCCCCCGGCACTCCCCGCGTCCCTGGACGGGACGATTCCTTCGAGTATGCGGACCGATCCCGGCTGCGGACAACCGTCTCCCCGCGCCGTACCCAATACAGGGGACGGCCCCGGTGATCAAGTGTTCGGTCGAGGGCGTCTATCGGGGTCCGTGGTGGGAGTGATTCGTGCGAAGTCATGCTCGCCGCCGTCCATATGGTCCGACCCGGTACGGCCAGTGCCGGCGACTGACCCGTTTGTCACCAGCTGATACGAATCGAAGGAGCGAACATGAGCACCACATCACAGCTCAACGCAGACCGCAGCCGAGGCACCGACAGCGGCAAGCCCCTGCAGAGGTGCGAAGCACTGGGGGCGGACGTTCTGGAGTCGGTTCATCGGGATCGTCGTGTACGCCGGCTTGGTGACGTGGAGCTGGTGGTTCATGCCGTCGGCGTTCCTGTTCGTGCTGCCGGGAGCGATGGTCGCGGCGTACATGCGGACGGTGTGCGCGCGGCCGTTGATGGGGGCCGTGCTCTTCGCCTTGATCGTGGTGGTGGTGCCGGCGCTGCTGTGGCCGGCTGGCCTGACCGGCGACTTCTCCGGGCTCAGTCGTCGACTCCGACCGAGGGGACACAGCCCTGAGTGTCGGACCTTCCTGGGCCGGCTCGCCGGTGGCGTGGAGACCTGTGCCGTAGATAGATAGGGGCACTCAGCAACCGTTGCGAGCCTCGGGGGTGGGTGCAAGAGTCCAGGCCTGGCCAACTCGGGGCCGAACTCGGGAGGTGGCGCCATGCGTCGTACGTTTGTCATCTCACTCGTAGCGGCGGTCATCGTCGCCTTGGGCGTGGGTCTCACGAGCACGCCGGCTGCACAGAGCGCAGGCAGAGATCCGGATCGCCTGGACGTCTACACCGTGGTGGTCCAGCCAGACCAGCTGGCGTCGCTTGCCCAGCAGGGTCTCGACGTGAGCAGTCAGCGCAAGGCCGGCAACAAGGTGGCCGTCGACCTGGTGCTCGACCGTGCCCAGGCGCAACGGCTGCGCGACCAGGGCCTCCAGCCGACGCTGACCCGGGTCAAGGGCGGGAAGACCATCCGGCAGTTCGCGGCGGCGCAGGCCGTCGGCGGCTACAACGTCTGGCGCTCGTACGACGAGCCCGGCGGCATCCGCGACCAGCTCTACGCGGCGGCGCGCGAGAACCCCCAGCTGGTGAAGCTCGAGGTCCTCGGCCACACCGCTCAGGGCCGCGAGATCATCGCGGTCAAGCTGACCCAGGGCGCTGGCGAGGAGCGCGACGGCTCGCGGCCGGCGGTGCTCTACAGCGCCACCCAGCACGCCCGTGAGTGGATCTCGACCGAGGTCGACCGGCGCCTGATGAACTACTACATCGACCAGTGGCGGGCCAACAACCGCGAGGTCCGCAAGATGCTGCAGAAGACCGAGCTCTGGTTCATGCCCGTCGCCAACCCGGACGGCTACCAGTACACGTTCGACCACGAGCGGCTGTGGCGGAAGAATCTGCGCGACAACAACGGCGACGGCGTGACCCAGGTCGGCGACGGCGTCGACCCGAACCGCAACTTCCCCAACCACTGGGGCTGGGACGAGGAGGGCTCGTCGTCCATCCCGTCCAGCGACACCTACCGTGGCCCGGCACCGGCGTCGGAGCCGGAGACCCAGGCCATGACCGGACTGCTCGACCGGATCAGGTTCAAGTTCCAGGTCAACTACCACTCCAATGGCCAGTGGTTGCTCTACCCAGAGGGGTGGCAGACCAGCACGCCCACCGAGGACGACCCGATCTACTACGCCATGTCCGGCAACCTGGACCACCCGGCGATCGCCGGGTTCCACCCAGGCCTGTCCTCCGACGTGCTCTACGTGACCAACGGCGAGACGACGGACTACGCGAACGTCAGGGACGGCACGTTGGCGTGGACGCCCGAGTTGTCCGCGGGCTGTCCGACGTGCGGCTTCGTGTTCCCCGACGACCCGGCGCTGGTCCAGGCGGAGTTCGAGCGCAACCTGCCGTTCGCCCAGTCCGTGGCCAACTCGGCGGTGGATCCGGCCAACCCCAAGACCGTCACCGGGATCACGACGAAGCCCTTCTACATCGACACCGAGGACCCCTACAAGAGCAGCAACCCAGGCGTCCAGCTGAGCTTCACCAAGTCGTACGGCGACCCGCAGCCGGTGGCGGTCATCGCCAAGCGGAGCCTCGGTGCCGTGACGGTGAAGTACCGCATCAACGGTGGCGCGGTGCAGTCGGCGCCGACGTCGGAGTGGCAGGGCGGCGAACGCTACGACCCGGCAGCGGTCTACTACCACCAGATGCGTGGCGTGGTGACCGGCACCGACCCGGGTGACTCGGTCGAGGTCTGGTTCGAGGGCGGCGGCCAGCGGAGTGACTCGTTCACCTACAAGGCCGTCTCCGAGACCGGCCATCGCGTGCTCGTCGTGGCGGCCGAGGACTACACGGGTGCCTCGCCGGTGCAGACTCCGGGTCCGCACTTCGCCGACACCTATGTGCAGGCGCTGGCGGCCAACGGCGAGCAGGCCGACGTGTACGACGTCGACGCCGCCGGGCGGCTCGCCCCGGACGCACTCGGGGTGCTCAGCCACTACGACGCGGTGGTCTGGGAGACCGGCAACGACCTGGTGACCCGTACGGCGGGCCGGGGCGCCGGCAACGCGGATCGACTGGCACTCGACGAGATTCTGGAGTTCCGCGCCTACATGAACGAGGGCGGGAAGGTGCTGCTGGCGGGCGACTCCGCGGGCCAGCAGTACACGAACAACGTCGGCAACCAGCTGTACGACCCGAAGGGCCAGGTCGCCTGCAACCCGCCGCCCGCGGGTATCGACCCGCGGCGGTGCCTGCCGCTGTGGGGCTCGTTCGGCGGTGGTGACCAGACGCAGGACGTCCTGCAGTACTACCTGGGCGCCTATCTCGCCGTACCCGGTGACGGCCTCGACGACAACGGCGCTGCGTTCGACGCCGTCGGCACCGCCGACCCGTTCGCCGGTCTCTCGTGGGGTCTCGACGATCCCGTCTTCGCCGGGAACGCCACGCGGCGTTCGTCGTTCATCGCGACCAGCGGTGTGCTGCCGACGGACCAGTACAAGCAGTTCCACAGCTGGGCGGCCGCGAGGTACGACAGGCCGGGAGGGCCGTTCGACCCGCACACCGGAACGCACTACGTGTACTCCCAGATCGCGGACGTCTCCTACAAGAGGCTCACCCGCGAGATCGCGGTGCCGGCGTCCGGTGGGTCGATGACGTTCTGGACGTCATACGACACCGAGCCGCAGTGGGACCACCTCTTCGTGGAGGCGCGCACCCCGGGCGGCAACGACTGGACGACGCTGCCGGACGCCAACGGGCACACGACGACCGACACCGGTCAGAGCTGTCCTGCCGGCTGGGTCACGCTGCATCCGCAGCTGGCGCACTACCAGACGTTCGACGGTGTGGGCAGCTGCACGAGCACCGGCAGCACGGGTGCGTGGAACGCCGCGAGCGGCAACTCGGGCGGCTGGCAGCAGTGGACCATCGACCTCTCGCCGTACGCCGGCCAGAACGTCGAGATCTCCATCGCCTACGCCAGCGACTGGGCGACGCAGGGGCTCGGAGTGTTCCTGGACGACATCACGCTCCCGGACGGCACCAGCACGTCGTTCGAGACGGGCCTGGACGGCTGGAACATCACCGGGCCGCCCGCGGCCAGCGCACCCAACGCCAACAACTTCATCCAGACCGATGCCTCGGGCTTCCCTGTCGGCAACGCGATCGCCACGCCGCACTCGCTGTTGCTGGGCTTCGGGCTGGAGGGAGTCTCGACCCAGGCCGAACGCAACGCCGTGATAGGCCGCGCGCTCAACCACCTGCTCGGGTGAGGAGAACGGCACTTCGTGAACGGTGAGTGGGGCGACCTACCTTCGTAGGACGCCCCACTCGTCTGTCTGGCCCTACCGTGACTGCGTGGCACGCGTCTGGCGCTTCCTCACGGGGTACGGCCTCGGCACCAAGCGATTCCTTCGTCTGGTCAGGGCCTCGGGGCTGCGTCCGACCCGACTGCATGATCTCCGTCACGCGCGCGCCTCGCTGGTGCTGGCATCCGGGTTGGACCTCTCGATGGTGTGAAGGTCCTCGGGCACTCCTCGATCTCGGTTACTGCTGATACGTACGCTCACCTGCTCGAGGGAGTCGGGCGTGCAGCAGCCGAGCGAGCCGACGCACTCGTTCCGCGCGAGTCTCGTGACCAGTCTGTGACCGGTCCGGCCTTGGGTCAGTACAACAGCCCCACCCTCGACATCGAGAATGGGGCTGTGACTGGGCTGGTCCTGGTACGCCATCAGGGACTCGAACCCCGAACCCGCTGATTAAGAGTCAGCTGCTCTGCCAATTGAGCTAATGGCGCATGCCGGTGAGGCGTCCTCAAGATTACCAGCGGGTCGCCACACGCTCCCAATCCGCTCGGCGCCCTCGACGGAATATTCAACATTCAACTACCGTTGGGATGGGCGCAGCGCCAGGGAGGCGCAGCGCAACCAGCAGGAGGTGGGCGAGATGCCCGCAGTCACCGTCGACGACCTGACCACGCTCGTCCGCTTGCCGGAGCCCGGCCTGGGCGACCAGCCCCGCCCGGTGTGGCAGGTGACGACTGCTCCGCAGGGGTTCGAGGGCGAGGGATTTCCGGTACGCCGCGCGTTCGCGGGGATCGACCTGGCCCTGCTCGA
This sequence comes from Nocardioides sp., assembly GCA_036270075.1. Lineage (GTDB taxonomy): Bacteria > Actinomycetota > Actinomycetes > Propionibacteriales > Nocardioidaceae > Nocardioides. The sequence continues at coordinate 3,758 of DATBDF010000272.1, read as the reverse complement.
CCCGTTCATCATGATGGACCAGATGGGCGAGGTGGAGTACGCGCCCGGCGAGCCCAAGGGCACTCCCTGGCACCCGCACCGCGGCTTCGAGACGGTCACCTACATGATCGACGGCGTCTTCGAGCACCAGGACTCGCACGGTGGCGGAGGCACGATCACCAACGGCGATACGCAGTGGATGACCGCGGGCTCGGGCATCCTGCACATCGAGACGCCACCGGAGTGGCTGGTGCAGTCCGGCGGGCTGTTCCACGGCATCCAGCTCTGGGTGAACCTGCCCGGCGACGAGAAGATGGTCGCGCCGAAGTACCAGGACATCCGGTCGGGCGAGGTCGCCCTCCTCACGTCGTACGACGCGGGGGCGCTCGTGCGCGTCATCGCCGGTCGGGTGGGCTCGCAAGCGGGGCCGGGGTCCACGCACACGCCGATGGCCCTCGTCCACGCGACGATCGAGCCCGGGGCGCGTCTCGAGCTGCCGTGGCAGCAGGACTTCAACGCGCTCGTGTACGTCCTCAACGGGAGCGGCAGCGTCGGCACCGACCACCGACCCGTCCACACCGGGCAGTCCGCGGTGCTCGGCGCGGGTGACTACCTCACGATCACCGCCGACGGCAGCCAGGAGAGCAGGTCACCTCGGCTCGACGTCATCGTCGTGGGCGGCAAGCCGATCGGCCAGTCGATCGCGTGGGCCGGCCCGTTCGTCATGAACACGAAGTCCGAGGTGCTCCAGGCCTACGAGGACTTCCAGAAGGGCAACTTCGGCCACATTCCGGGCTGATGCCGGACGAGAGGGTCCGAGCCTGAAGGCTCGGACCCTCTCGTCTGTGGTCCGTGGGCCTGAGACCCACGGCACCGGGTGCGGGCGTGCACAGGGAGTCACGCTCGCAGGGGGCCTGTGGGGGCAGGCGTCAGCCGACCTTCGGGATGCTGATGGCCGTGGGGGTCGAGGTGCAGCCGTTGGTGGACACGATCGCCGTGATCGTGCCGGCGGGGCGGTGGTTGCCGGACCCGACGTAGGCCATGGTCTTCACCGTGAACTGCGGGTGGGTGACAGCGTGGCTGCCGAGCGACTGGCCGGAGACGAACGTCACCGTGTAGCAACTGCTGCCGTCCGGGTCGAGCTTCTTGTTGCCCTTGCCCAGCTGGGTCCAGCCCGTGGGGAGGTACTCGGTCCCGGCGTACGTGATGTCCTCGAGGCCGCAGATCGTCAGGGTGACGGTCAGTCCGGTGACCGCCGTGCTGCACCCGTTGGTGATGTCCACCGGGATGTCGATGTAGTTGAGACCGTCCGCGCGCCAGTGCGCCGTACCGGTCAGCGACACGTCGCAGCAGCCGGAGCCGGCGAACGCCGGGACCGCGGTGGCGAGCTGGATCGCGGGGACGGCCCACGCCGCGGTGGCGGCCGTCCGGACGATCCGGCGGCGGCTGATCGCGCGCGGCTCGTCGTTCTGGGCGTGTGAAGTCACGAAAGTTCCCCCATGATGATGGACCGACCCCGCTCCACCCCATGCGAAGCGTCCTCACTCGGTCCGCGCGTCATCCCCCGATGGACGCGTGCAGGAGGAGCGTATGTGGACCGGCCACGACGGCATGGGCGAAACACGCGAATTGGCGCGGGAAAGGACCGGAAGCAACACGGAGTGGTCCGGGTGGACTACGACGTCGTAGTCGGGGCGCCCGCACCAGCCGACCGGTCGGCGGGCGTGTCACGGGAACTCCCCCCGGAACAGCGGTTCTAGGCGATCGGCAGCCGGAGAGACGCCATGCCGTGCATGTCGAGTGTCCGGCCGCCGGGCAGGTCGGTGTAGCCGAGCAGCACCTGGCTGCAGCCGGGGCAGCGTGCCACCAGACCCATCGGTGCTCCGAACACGGGGAGCGTGGCGACCTGCGCCGCGTGGCCACATCCGGCGCACACGGCGGTCGCCGTGGTGAGGTCGCCGCCGAAGACCGCGCTCAGTGGACCGGCCAGGGTGTTCCCGTCGACGTACGCGTCGGTCTGGGGAACCTCGTCGTCGTTCATCCTCAACCTCCCGTTGCTCCGAACCGCTCGGCCCGTATGCGGGCAGCGGCATGGCCGGTCTCGATCAACATCTGGGTCACTGCCTCCACGAACGGGGTGGGGCCGCACACGTAGCAGGTCGGTGGTCCGTCGGCCCCGTGCGGCGAGAGACCGTGGGCGTCCAGGTCGTCGGCGTCGATCCGGTGCGGTGCACGCGGACTGTCGGGAGGGGCCCCGCGGGTATACAGCACGGCCACCCCCGGCGCCGTGAGGAGCTCGTCGGAGAACAGCAGGTCGCCTGGCGTCCGGACCGAGTAGAGGAGGCGGGCGGGGGAGGCGATGCCGGCGGAGGCCCTGGCCTTCCAGATGGCGCGCAGCGGCGCCACTCCGGAACCGCCTCCGATCAGCAGCACCGGTTCGGCCGCCTCGGGTCGCCACACGAACCACCCACCCACCGGCCCCAGCACCTCGAGGGCGTCGCCCGGCTGCATGTCCTCGACCAGGTACGGCGACACCTCGCCGTCGGGCACCACCTGCACCGTGACCTCGATGTGGTTCCCGTCGGGCGGCGCAGACAACGAGTAGCTGCGTTGCGCGGTGTAGCCGTCCTCCGCGGTCAGGCGCAGGTCGACATGCTGCCCCGGGAGGTGCCCGGGCCAGTCCGGCACGTCGAAACGCAGCGTCCGCGCGCTCGCCGACTCGTCCCGAAGCGCGACGAGTCGCGCTTCCTGCCACCGGCCGACGCCTACTGCCCGTGGTAGCGCTGTTCTTTCCATGGGTCTCCGTACATGTGGTAGCCGAGGCCCTCCCAGAACCCGGGTCGGTCGTGGTCGAGGAGCTGCAGGCCGCGAACCCACTTCGCCGACTTCCAGAAGTACAGGTGCGGCACCAGCAGCCTGGCCGGTCCGCCGTGGACCGGGGCGAGCGGGCGGCCGTCGAACTCGTGGACGACCCACGCCTTCCCGTCCGTGAGGTCCGCCACCGGCACGTTCGTGGTGTAGCCGCCGTAGCTGTGGGCCATCGCGTACGGCGCGGAGCTCGCGACATCGGCCAGGAGGACGTCGAGCGACACTCCGCGCCAGCTGGTGCCGAGCTTCGACCAGCTCGTGACGCAGTGGATGTCGACGTTCGGCCGCTCGCTGGGCAGGGCCTGCAGGTCGGCCCAGGTCCAGGTCCGTTGCTCCCCGGTCTCGGTGGTCAGGGTGAACGACCACTCGTCCGTGGCGATGTGGGGCGTCGGACCGGCCGAGAGCACCGGGAAGTCCGTGGTCAGGTGCTGGCCGGGAGGCAGGGCCGGATTCTGCTCTCTCCGCCTGTGGAACCCGCGGCTGATCGCGGCCATGTCCTCACCCCTCTCTCGCCCGAACCCGACCGACCGGCGCGGGGTCGGGTTCGTCGGCACGTCGAGAGAACCGGGGTGAGTGACGGGATCCGAACGAGTCGCTCACTACGCGGTGCGTTCGCGCAGGTCAGACCGTGTTTCCGTGTGCGCCCGCAGTCCTCTGTGCTCCCGTTCACCGGACTTTACGGTGGACCTGGTTGGCTCGCGGTTGGAACCGGTCGACGTACCCGTAGAGTCCGAGCGTGGTCGCCCACCTCGCCCTGGGCTTCGCGGCCGGGTTGGTGATCGCGACCATCACCGCGCCGGTCGGTGTGTCGGGTGCGGTCTTCCTGCTGCCGTTCCAGCTGAGCGTGCTCGACGTGCCCAACCCGGCCGTGACGCCGACCAACCTGCTCTACAACGTGATCGCCGGGCCAG
>DATBDF010000271.1:0-14770 GCA_036270075.1 Nocardioides sp. | reverse complement strand
CATCGTCACGTAGAAGCCGACGAGCAGGGTCAGCATCATCCGCGTGCCGTAGTACTTCCGGTAGATGTTGAGGATCGGAGCGATGATGAGGTCGGCGAACAGGAACGACACGACGCCGCCGAAGCTGAGGCCGCCGCTGTAGAGCACGGCGGCGAGCGGGACGTTCCCGATCGAGCAGGAGAAGCTCAGGATGGCGATGACGGGGCCGACGAGTGGGCCCCACACCTTCGACCAGGTGGTGTGGTCGGTCAGGAACACGCTCTGCCAGAACGAGTCCGGCACCCAGGCAGCCACGGCCCCGGCGATCAGTAGGCCGATGACGATGTCGCGGATCACTGCCGCCCACTCCATCACGTAGATGTGGCTGACGGACGTCAGGCCTCGGGCGCTGAGCAGGCGCCGAGCGAAGCTCCCCTCACCTGGGATCGACATGTCCATGGCGGCATGCCCCTCCATCGACCCGGCCACACCTTTGACAGCCTGCTCGCGAGCGGCGTCGATCAGCTTCGAGCGGACGAAGATCCGGAAGAGCAAGGCCATCAGGACGATGATGACCGGGCCGCCGACGAACTCCGCCAGCGTGAACTGCCATCCGAGCAGCAGGGCCAGAATGACGCCGAGCTCGATGACCAGGTTGGTGCTGGCGATCTCGAAGACGATCGCGGCGGTGAAGCTGGATCCCTTGCGGAAGAGCGAGCGGGCCAGAGCCACGGCGGCGTACGAGCACGACGAGCTGGCGATGCCCAGACCGCTGGCCTTCGCGAGCGTCGCGGGCCGATCGTCTCCGAGCATGTTCACGATGGCTTCGCGGCGCACGAGGGCCTGGACGATCGCCGACAGCGTGAAGCCGAGGACCAGCGACCAGGTGATCTGCCAGGTCATCGATCCCGCCATCCCGAGCGCGTCACCGAGAGCAGGAAGAAGAGACGTAGCAAACCTCCCTTCACGACGACCCGATGGTCCCACGCGTACAGGGTCGGACCTCGCGACACCTACGCCGACCAGGACGCGATGCTCTCCGCGTTCGCAACCGAGGTCGAGGCCGTGGCGGTCGTGTCCGGATCGGGACGATACTGCAGCGATGCGGGACCTGCTGTGTCGCGAGCTGATCGGGCGCGATCAGCCGCTCGACGCTGCGCGCTCGGCGCTGTCGCGCGCCGGTCGGGGCTCGGGAGGCGTGCTCCTCGTGAGCGGGGAGGCCGGGGTCGGCAAGTCCCGGCTGGTGAGGGAGCTGGTCGCCGCAGCCCGCGACTCCGGCATGCAGGTGCTCTTCGGCCGTGCCGTTCCGGCCGACGTACCCATCCCCTTCAGGCCGCTCTCGGAAGCGCTTCTCTCCCACTTCCGGCTCGAGGGCGTGCCCGACCTTCCGGACCTTGCGCCGTACCGACCCGCGCTGGGCCGCCTGCTGCCCGAGTGGCGGACTCCGGGCGAGGCGACGCACGAGCCGCTGGTGGTGCTGGCCGAAGGATTGGTGCGGCTGCTCACAGCGGTGGCCGGCCAGGCGGGGGCACTCCTGGTGCTGGAGGACATGCACTGGACGGACCCAGAGACGCTCGCGGTGCTGGAGTACTTCGCCGACGTGCTCCGGACCCAGCCGGTGCTGTGCGTCGCCACCGTCAGGTCGGAAGAGGAAAGCCCGGCGCTCCGCCTGGCGCGCGGGCTGAACGCGGCGCGCACTGCAACGGTGCTGGAGCTCGACGCGCTGGAGCCCGACGACCTCGGCCGCATGACGGCCGCCTGCCTGGACTCGGGCGACGTGCCGGAGGGCGTGGTGGAGTACGTGCGGACGTGGTCGGACGGGCTGCCCTTCATGGTCGAGGAGGTCCTCGCCGGGGCGGTCGGTGCAGGGGCCCTGGCGTGGGACGGTGATCAGTGGTCCTTCGACACCGAGGCCGGACCCTCGTTGCCGGTGAGCTTCGTCGACAACGTGCGCGGCCGACTGCGCGGCCTCGGCCCCGAGGCGGCCCGCGTGCTGCGGGTGGCGGCTGTCGTCGGGCGGCGTTTCGACTGGACGCTGCTCCCTCCCGCTGCCGAGGTCGCCGACCTCGAGGTCATGGCCGCGCTGCGAGCAGGCGTGGACGCGCAGCTCCTGGTGGCCGAACCCGGGGCGCAGTTCCGCTTCCGGCACGCCCTGACCCGGGACGCGGTACTCGACGATCTGCTGCAGGCAGAGCGCGCACTCGTCTCCCGAGCCGTCCTCGACGCCGTCGAGGCAGCACATCCCGGGCTCCCCGGCCAGTGGTGTGAGGTGGCGGCCGGCCTCGCCGAGAGATCGGGACAGCACGAGCGCGCCGCCGTGCTGTTGCTGGAGCTCGGACGTCGGTCGCTCGCGGCCGGTGCCCTCGGCTCCGCGGAGCAGATCCTCGACCGTGCCCGCTCGGCTACGTCGGACGCGGCACTCGAGGCCGACATCGACGAGGTGGCGGCGGAGGTGCTCGCACTGGCCGGGAAGACCGACGAGGCGATCGTGGTCGGCTCGCGCGTGGCTCACCAGCTACGCATGATCGACGGCCACGCGGCGCGCCGTGCCGGTGCCCACCTCGGCGTCGCCCGCGCGGCCGTCACGGCGTGCGTCTGGGACACCGCCGAAGAGCACCTCGAGAAGGCCCGCGAGTCCGCCGCCGCTGCGGTTGACGACGGCCTGAGCGCTCGCGTGGACACGGTGGCTGCCCAGGCTGCACTCGGGCAGGGCATGCCCGACGCGGCTCTGCCGCTGGCCGAACGAGCTCTCGCGGTGGCCGAGTCGCTGGGCGACCACGAGCTCGCCTGCGAGGCGCTCGAGGTCGTCGGGCGCTGTTGGAGACTGAGCGACGCTGCGGCGAGCGAGGAGGCGTTCGACCGAGCCCGAGCGATCGCGGAGACTCACGGGTTGGCGCTGTGGCGGGCGCGGGCGATGAGCGAGCTCGCCTGGCTCGACACCCTGACCGGTGGCGGCGAGGAGCGACTGCGCAGCGCGCACGACCAGGCACTGGCGTGCGGGGCGTGGGGGATCGCCGCGCACCTCGAGCTCGCCTACGGCCAGTGGTACCTCCTGCGCTTCCGCATGGACGAGAGCATCGAGCGGCTGCGGCGCTGCGTCGAGCAGGCCGAGCGTCTCGGCATGCCCGTCCCGCTTGCCATCGCGCACGCCTCAGAGCTCTTGGTGCACGCCGTGACGGGCCGTGCTGATGCCGTCGAGCGGTCCGCGCGGGCGGCCCGAGCCGCGGTCGGCGACGAGCCCGGTGTGAACGTGATGGTGTTGGCGGGGCTCGGAATGCAGGCGCTCGTCGAGGAGGACCTCGAGGCGACGCGTGACCTCTTCGCCCGTGCAAACAAGGAGTTCGACCGTTTGCCGACCACTCCTCAGGACCCCACCCGGGGGCTGAGTGTGCTGCTGTCGGTGCACGACTCGACCAGCGCTGAGAAGGCTGCCGCGCTGGTCGCAGCTGCCGACACCGCCGATGCGGCGATGACCCAGCTGGCTCGGGGCTACCTCCGGTTCGCGCGGGCCGTGGCACTCGGGCGCGCCGGCCGCCGTACGGAGGCTGAGGCGGAGTTCGCCGAGGGGGAGGAGTTGCTCCGCGCGATGGCGGAGGGGTGGCTGCACCACGGCTTCCGGCTGGCCGGCCCGGCGGCCATCGACGACGGCTGGGGTGACCCGGGCCGGTTCCTGCTCGAGACGCTGCACGGTTTCGAGGACCGAGGTCTCTCCAGGGGCGCCGATGCCGTGCGGGCCCTGCTGCGCGGCGCGGGCATTCCCGTTCCGCGCCGAGGTCAAGCGACGCCGGGCCTGCCGTCGCCCTGGGTCGATGCCGGCGTGACGGCGCGGGAGGCTGAGGTGCTGGTGCTCCTCGCCGAGGGGCTCACGAACCGCGAGATCGCCGACCGGGTCTTCCTGTCGGCGAGGACGGTCGAACGGCACCTGGCCAACGTCGGCACCAAGCTCGGGACACGGACACGGTCGGAGCTGGTGGCTGCCGCCGCGCGGGAGACCGCGGCCCGGCCGGCGGTCGACTGACCAGCATCAGCCGAAATGGGCCCGGCGGCTGCCTCGCCGCCACATGGGGCAATACCGACATCCTGAGGTGTCGAACGGCCTGACGAAGATGTCGGTCCTCCCTCATGCGGCGCAGTCGCGCCAGGGAGCACTCTCCATGATGAGGAAGCCACCAAGGCTCCGCCTACTCGCAAGGAGATCCCCATGACCGTCACCCTTCACCACGTCGCCCTGACCGTCACCGACATCGAAGCCAGCGCCGCCTGGTACTCCGACCTGTTCGGGTTCAAGGAGCTGGCCCGCGAGGAGCACTACGGCGGAAACGGTGGCCACGCGGTCGTGCTGGGCCCCGAGGACTGGTCGATGCTCGTCGTCATGAACGCACACCCGACCAACGCCGGCGAAGCGTTCGACCCCGTACGCACCGGGCTCGACCACGTCGGTTTCACCGTGCCGGACCGCGAGACGCTCGACGACTGGGTCGCCAGGTTCGAGGAGAAGGGTGTCACGTACAGCCCCGTCAGCGAGCACGACTGGGGATGGTCCCTGAACTTCCGCGACCCCGACGACGTCCAGCTGCAGCTCGTCGCGTTCGCAGGCTCGTGAGGCGTGTTTCTCGTGGACACCTCGACCGCGGGACGCACCCGGATGCCCGCTGCCTTCATCGGACACGGCAACCCGATCAGCGCGCTCCGCCCGAACCGGTACACACAGGCCTGGCACGACTTCGGGCGGTCGGTGCCCCGCCCGCGCGCGATCCTGGTGATCTCGGCGCACTGGTACACCAACGCGACAGCCGTGACCGCGATGCCCCGCCCTCGCACGATCCACGATTTCTACGGTTTCCCGCAGGAGATGTACGACGTCAGCTACCCGGCACCGGGACTCCCGGAGCTCGCCGAGGAGGTGGCAGACGTCGCGAGCCCGACCTGGGTCGGCTGCGACATCGACTCCTGGGGCATCGACCACGGCACCTGGTTGGTGCTGGTGCACGCGTTCCCCGATGCGACGATCCCCGTCGTCCAGCTGTCCCTCAACGCCTTCAAGGGATTCGACTACCACGTCGAGCTCGGGCGGCGACTCAACGAGCTGCGCGACTCCGGCGTGCTGATCATCGGGAGCGGCAACGTCGTGCACAACCTCGAAGCCGCCGACCGCAACCACCCCGACGACGCCTTCACATGGGCGTCCCGCTTCGACGACGCTGCCCGGTCGGTGCTGACGAGCTCGACGCCGGCCGAGGTCGCCGCCCTCGACTCCCACCCCGACTTCGACAACGCTGTCCCGACGCCCGATCACTACCTGCCGCTGCTGTACCTGGCGGGGATGGCCGGCGACGACCCGATGTCGCTGCTCGTCGACGGCCACCAGGGGGGCTCGATCTCCATGGCGGCGTACACGGTCGGCCTGGACTCGGCGGCGCAGGAAGCCGGGACGGCGGGCTCGTGATGAACGCAGTCATGATGGCCGGGGTCATCTCCACCCTGATGTTCCTGGGGAGCAACCTGCCCATGGTGGTGCAGGCGATCCGCAGCCGCGACGTGTCGTCGTACAGTCGCGGTTACCTCGTCATGACGAACATCGGCAACGCCGTGTACACCGTCTACGTCCTGAGTCTCCCGGCCGGGCCCATCTGGCTGCTGCACCTGGTGTACACGTCGGTGTCCGCCTTCATGCTCATCATCCACGTGTGGTGGGCTCCGGCCGCCACGGCGGCGCTCTGGTCGCCCGGCTCGGCGCTGGACGCACCCGGAAGCCAACCTCTCCGGGTGCACGTCGAAGGGTCCGGATCGGTGTCGATGCCGACGTACACGGTCAGTCTCGGGTCGACCGCTGCCCGGTGAGCCTGGCCGATCGCGTGTGGATGCCACGGGCCGCGCCAGATCCGTGGGATCGATCGCGGGGTGCGTTCGGGAAGTACTCGAACTCATCGTCGGCGTCGCGACCTGACGGCCGCGCTCCGCACCTAGCCCGTTCCGGGCACCACGAGCCCTGCTTCGTACGCGGCTACGACGAGCTGGACGCGGTCTCGGCAGTCCAGCTTGGTCAGCAGGCTGCTGACGTGTGACTTGACCGTGGCCTCACCGATGAACAGCTGCACGGCGAGCTCACTGTTGCTCAGACCCCTGGCCACGCCGAGCAGCACCTCGCGCTCACGCGCGGAGATCGGCGGGAGCTCCCTGCTGCCTGCTCGCGAAGCACGCGCCGTGAACTCGGCAACCAGGCGCCGGGTGATCGACGGCGCGATGAGGGCGTCGCCGCGGGCGACGACCCGGAGCGCCGAGACCAGCTCGTCGGGCGGACAGTCCTTGAGCAGGAAACCGCTGGCACCAGCCTCGAGCGCGGCGAACACGTACTCGTCCAGGTCGTAGGTGGTCAGCATCAGCACGGCTGTGCCCGGCGCGCGTCGGTTGATCCGGCGTGTGGCCTCGATCCCGTCCATGACCGGCATCCGGATGTCCATGAGCACGACGTCGGGGTGCAGACGTTCGACGAGGGCGACCGCCTCCTGCCCGTCGGACGCATCCCCGACGACCTCGATCCCGGGCTCGCCGTCGAGCAGCTTGCGAAACCCTGCCCGCAGGAGCAGCTGGTCGTCGGCGATCACCACCTTCAGGACAGAGGGAGCCGCGAGCGTCATGGTCAGGCGCCTCCGACCGGGACCGGGAGCCGTGCATGTACCACCCAGCCGCCGGCGGGAACCGATCCGGCCGTGACCGTTCCGCCGAACACCTTCACCCGTTCCCGCATCCCGATCAGCCCCTGCCCCGCTCCTTCGACGGGCGCTGCGTGCTCGGCCGGCGCTGACCGCGGGGGAGTGCCGTCGTCGGTGACCTCGAGGTCCAGGTGGCTGCGCTGGAATCCCACAGCCACCCTCACGAACCGGGCGTTGGCGTGCTTGAGCACGTTCGTCAATGCCTCCTGCATGATCCGGTAGGCCGTCAGATCCAGGCTCGGCGGCAGCGGCAACCGGTCCCCGATGACGTCGACCTCGACCTCGAGCCCGGCCCTGCGGGCGGTGGCCACCAGGTCCTCGAGCTGCGCCAGGCCCGGCTGAGGTGCCAGCGCGAGCGGCTCCTCGGTCTTGCGCAGCAGGCCGAGCAGCCGACGCAGGTCGACCAGGGCGTCGCGGCCGGACTTCTCGATGGCGCCCAACGCGGCGTCGATCGCCTCGACGTCCACGTCGGCTCGATCCCCCGTCAGCGAGCGACGTTCGGCCCCTGCCTGGACCACGATCACCGACAGCCCGTGGGCGACAACGTCGTGCAGCTCCCTCGCGATCCGCGCGCGCTCCTCCTCGATCGCCCGCGCCATCTGGCGTTCCTGCTCGACCGCGAGTACCTGGGCAGCCGCCACGGCCTGATGCGCCTGCTCGGTCCTGCGGCTGACCAGGTAGCCGACCCCGAACCCGACCGTGATCCACACCGCGAGCGGAGCCACGTCACCCGCGCGGCCCCCGACGATCCCGACCAGCAGTCCCAGGACGAACCATCCCGCCAACGCCACGGCGCCGATGAGGAGCTTCCTTCGGTCCTTGACCGTCCCCAGGGAGTAGGCAGCGCCGACGAGCACGACGAAGCCTTCGAACGGCCCCTGCGTCCCTTCCGGCCACAACCAGGACCACCACGTGACCACGACGATCGCCACGCACGGGGCCGCCAGTGGAGCGCGGCGACGCATCCCCAGGGCAACCACCGCGACGATGAGGAACGCCAGGTGCTTGGCAGGCGGACCCGGGTACTGGACCGAGTGCGGATGCGTGGCGACGTTGACCACGCCGATGGCCAGGATCGCCAGCGGCGCCACCCAGTCGAGGGCGACCCGGCGCCACCCGTTGGGCTGGGTGGCGATGCTGCGGTACATGAGCGGCACCGTAGCTCTCAGCCGCCGCGTGCGCGCCCGCTTCGAGAAGGGTCGCCGCTCCGTCTGAAGGGGGAGCGAGCCACGCGTCATCTCCGCCCACCAGGGACGCCGAACCCGTCCGCGGCCTGACGCGCACGATGCTTCCTGACTCCTACCGTCTCGGCAGCCGCGACGGTCGCGGCAGCTCACGAGGGGATCATTCGATGAACCGCACCAGTCACCAGACGACTCGCTACGCCGGCCGCCGGACCAGGTCGACAACCGTTGCCGTCGCTGTCCTTGCCGCCGCGGGCGGCGCCGTCGTCGCTCTCAACGCTGACGGGCCGGCAACGGCCGGCACGTCCGTCGGGACATCGGCCAGCGCGACGTCCGCCGGCGCCCGCACGTTCACCGTCCAGACCCATCAGGGCCCCGAGACGAACATCGACCTCGGCCAGAAGGGTTTCAGCGCCGGGGACCAGGACCTGTTCACCGGCACCATCACCCGCCAGGGCAACCACGTGGGCCGTCTGGTCGGCAACTGCACCACTGTCCGGGTGGGCAAGAGGACCGCCGACCAGCTCTGTGAGTTCGTCCTCCACCTCCATCGCGGGCAGATCACCGCTGCCGGCACGGTCCGCTCCGGCGCCAAGGGACCCGGCACGTTCTCGCTCCCGGTCCTCGGAGGCACTGGGCGCTACGGCACCGCGTCCGGCCAGATCGCCATCACCGCCACCAACGGCAAGACCGTCCCCATCACCGTCTCGCTGCGCTGAGCACCGACCGGGGCACGGGCGCCGGGTGAGGCGTCGAGCCTCCTCCCCGCCGGCCGGGTAGTTGATGGCCTCGGCGCTGTCCTGAGCCGAACCTTTGAACAGTGCGGGGCCTCCTGACAGGGCTACGCCCGCGCGCCGACAACCGGTCCCGGTGGGTGTAGCCAGGACGGGAGCGGGTGTGCTCCTCTGGACACCCGGGCCACGCGCCCGGGAGCGCCTCGTGGGTGCGGGCCCAACACTCCGCGGGGCCGCTCACTGGGGTCCGGTGCGCTCGACACCTCTCGGCTGGTCGCCTGAAGGGGTGTAGACCGCCGCATTGGATCGTTCTAACGTCAGTGTGAGCGCAACCGGCACCGGGGGACCGATGGCGCGTCAAGGGGTACAACACGCCCGCCGGCATTCCCGAGATGCCGGCGGGCGTCTTGTTGTTCGCCTGGGCCAGGACTCGTGCCCGGATCTGCGACGTAGACGACCGAGCGTCCGGGTGCACCCACCGGTCGCGACGGCATCAACGCTCCAGGGGTGAGTACGTTGGACGGCGTGTCCGGGCTGACCATCCAGGCGCTCACGCCGGAGACGTTCGACGACTTCGCCGCTCTCGTCGAGCGGAACAAGGGCATGTTCGCGAGCTGCTGGTGCACGAAGTTCCATCCCGACTGCGCGGAGAAGGGCCAGACCGCCGAGGGGAACCGGGCACTCAAGCGCCGGCTCGTGGCCGACGGGATCGCGCACGCGGCGCTGGTGTACGACGGCGACCGGGCCGTCGCCTGGGCGGAGTACGGATCACCCGAGGAGCTGCCCAGCATCCAGCACCGCAAGGAGTACCTGGCCACTGCCGAGAGACTTCCGGACTACCGGGTCACCTGCATCCTGGTCGAGCGCGGCCTTCGCGGACAGGGCCTGGCGGCGTTCGCCCTGCGCGGAGCCGTCGAGCTGATCGCGCAGGCCGGCGGCGGCCTGGTCGAGGGCTATCCGCACGACACGGGCGGGATCCGGAAACGGAACTCGTCGTTCCTCTACAACGGCACCCGCTCGATGTATGAGCGCGAGGGCTTCACCTACGACCGATCCAAGGGCCAAGGCAACTGTGTGATGGTGCGCGAGGTGGCGCCGAGCACGCGCGACTGAACCGGCCCAGCGCATCGCCGTCACCACCTCGGTCGCTGTGTACCGGACCTGAGCACTCCCACACCGATACTCCGCAGGACCGATCGGCATCTGTGTGGGAAGGGGGCTCTTCTTCCTGTTTGCCAAGGTTCAGCCTTGGGCTTTGGTGGTGCCGAATAGCGTCTTGAACGTGAGCGACACATCCGAGCGCTCGGGCGAATGGCGAAGGATCACCTTCGACACGTGCATAGAGATCACCGACCGTGTGGCCCTCGCGGCAGCCGCGTTCGACGGGGTCGTCGTACCCGCGTCGGGCGAGGAGTCGAAGGCGGACGGGCCGAGTCGGGTGCCGGAGCTTCAGCTCCAGTCCTATCTGAGCGAGGTCCTGACGCGCGCCCTCCTTCTGATCGGCGAGCAGGCCGGGTTCAGTTCGCGCACCTATGCCAACGTCACCGTGGGCACACCCGACGACACCGGCAACTTCCCGGCGTTCTGGATGTTCCCGCAGCCCGGCCCGAACGGCCTGCCGATGCACGAGGCCTACCCCGACACCTTCCCGCCCTCGGACCAGGAAGGCTGATCCGGCTGAGTGGTCCGCGGCTCGTCGATCAGCTGATAGTCGGAAGGTGCCACGTGGAGCTGCACTCTCCTGCCTGAGCCCCACGCTCCTGTCTGCTCGCCTGTGCGGATGGGTCGAACCGCATGGCCGGGCACACGCAGACGTGTCAGCCTCCTCCGACGGGGGGAGTCAGTCGCTGGCGGCGGCGGCGGCTGCAACCAAGATCGCATCGATCGTGACCTGCGGCTTCGAGACCATCGACACGTGGGAGCCGTCCGCATCGATGATCGTCGCTCCCGCACGCTCTGCCATGCTCCTCTGGGTGGCGGGTGGGATGACCCGGTCCTCGGTCCCCACAACGGCCCAGCTCGGTAGCGTCTTCCAGGCCGCCGTGACGGAGGGAGTCGTGTTCGCTCCCAGCGTGATCGGCCGTTGGGTCTCGGCGATCAACCACCGGTCTGCCTCCGCCAGGTCCTGAGCGAAGGACTCATGGACCGTGTCGGGCTTCAGGAAGGCCTCGACGTCGCCCTCGGGCGCGCCTGGGTAGCCGACGAGGTCGAGCACGGTGGTCGGGTCCGGCACAGCAAGCGCCGAGCCCGACCCGTCGAGGATCGCGAAGACCGCCTCGCCGACGTCAGGTACGAAGGCGTCGACATAGACCAACGCGCGCACGTCACCGCCCTCCGTGGCTGCGTTGGTGATGACGAAGCCTCCGTAGGAGTGGCCGACCAGAACAACCGGGCCCGACGTGCGCTGTGCCACGAACGACGAGATGTACGCCGCGTCCGTCGCCACGCCGCGGAGGAGGTTCGGTGGAGCGAGGACGGCGAAGCCCTCTTCGCGCAACGCCGTCGCCACCGCATTCCAGCTGGACGCATCCGCCCAGGCGCCGTGGACGAGGACGATGGTGGGTTTCGGCATGGCTTCCTCCGGGCGGCGTGTGAACCGATCCAAGTTGATGACCTTACGCATGAATGCCTGTGGTCGCCAGGCACACCCTCCCGTGATCAGTGGGCGAGCTGATGAACAGAATCCGACATCGGACTCGGTGGGATCAGAGCCCCATGTCGGGCTCGCGTCGTTCGGGTTGACATATGTCGATATCAGCATATGTTGGACTCGTGGCCAGGGCAGCGACGACGTCAGATGTGTTCAACGCGCTTGCCGACGGCCATCGGCGAGGCATTCTCGATGCGCTCCTGGCGGGCGAGCGGGCCGTCGGAGAGCTGGTCGACGACCTCTCGATCTCCCAACCGCAGGTCTCCAAGCACCTCCGCGTGCTCAGCGAGGTGGGGCTGGTGGCCTGTCGGGCACAGGGGCGCCATCGCCTGTACCGGCTGAAGCCCGAGCAGCTGCGGCCCCTCCGCGACTGGGTGTCGAGCTACGAGCCGGCCATCAACGCGCGCCTGGATCGCATGGACGACTACCTCATCCAGCTGCAACGAGAAGGAGACGACAGTGACGCCTAATCGGCACGGATCAGCGGTCATCGAGTACCCGAGCAACCTCGAGATCGTCACGACGAGGCAGTTCGACGCCCCGGTCGGCCTGGTTTTCGACGTTCTGACCAACCCGGACCACGTGATCCACTGGTTCGCACCGTTCGAGGACACGATGACCGTGTGCGAGATCGACCTGCGCGTCGGCGGCAGCTACCACATGGTGTTCGTGACCAGCGACGGCGCGGAGTGCTCCTTCCGGGGGACCTATCTGGAGATCGAACAGCCGTCGCGCATCGTGAGTACCTGGTTGTTCGAAGGATGGCCCGACGCGGAGGCGGTCGAGACGGTGGAGCTGGAGGAGGTCGACGGCGTCACCACGGCACGCATGAACCTCGCCTTCCGTGACCAGACCGGGCGGGACCACATGACTCGTACCGACGGCCAGGAGGACAGCTGGGACAAGATGGAGGACTATCTGCTCTCGCTCACGCGCGAGGGCCGACCCGGCTGACCGAGGAACTCACGGGCCGAGGAGCTGACGTCAGGGCCCACGACGACAGCGATGCCCCCTCCACCTGTCCGGTGGGAGGGGGCATTGAGGAGAACGTGTGACGTGACCGTCCCTTCAGGCAGCGTGGTGGGACTGCCGGCATCGGTCTGCTAGGACCGGTTCAACGAGCCGGTGCCGAGGAGGTGGGCCCAACGCCCGTCGTTGATGACGTACCACTCCTGGATCAGGTCGGCGTTGGCGTTGTGGTTCATGGTCGTCTCCGTCTGTGTGAATGTCTTGGGTGGTTCCTTCGGAATATGGCTCCACTCTCGCCGACCCGACCGCGTGCGTCAGTCAGGCCGCTGACGGTTCTCACATTCTCTGGGCGACAAGCGGACGGCCCGCCGGGTGACGCACGGGCCGTCCGCTTCGACCTGGTGTGGAGATCCCGCTCACGACATGGCATCGGTCGGGTCGTCCGGGCCGGGCTCAGCCGGCGCGACGCCCGCGAGGGGATCGCAGGTTCACTCGCCGGGCGCCTCGGGGCCTTCGGAGATCTGGCGCAGGGTCGAGATCACCGTGACCTCCGGCCAGTACTTCGCGTGGAGCTCGGCGAACTCCTGCTGATCGGCCACGGCCTCCTCGAGGGTCTCGTACTGCATGATGGCCCAGCCGCCGACGACCTCCTTCGCCTCGGCGTACGGGCCGTCGACCCGGTTGATGACGCCCTGACGCACGACGAAGTTCACGGCGTCCTCGGTGCCGTACAGGCCGCCGCCGTCGAGGAACACACCCTTGGCGGCGCGTTCGCCGATGTGAACGTCCATCGCGTCGAAGAGCGCCTGCGGCGGCGTGCCGACGCCCTCTTCCATCCTGACGAATCCCATGAAACGCGGCATCTTGATCACTCCTAGTGCTAGACGGGGCTGCGTGTCGCACGTACGTCGAACCGCTGCCGGGCTCTTCGACATCGAGCTGGCGGTTTCTTCAACCTTGCAGGATTCCTGCCTGGCGGCACCAGGTCGAGGACACGCCCTCGCAACGAACCGCCGAGCATCCCGACACGCCACCGGCCGGAAGCGGGTCTTCTCGACGTACGGTTACGGGTACCTCGGGACATCCCCGTCACAATGTGCGCGGCACCTTCGCCACACCAGGTTTCACGATCGGGAGGTCGGACGCACCGGATCTCTGCCCGAGGGTGGCGCGGAGCGGGCGCTCGACCCACCGGAAGCTCGCCTCGGCCAGCACCAGGAACATGGCAGTCCAGACGACGTCGCCGACCAGCGTGTGCCCGAGCACGTGAAGGATCGCGATGCGTGCCAGGACGTTCCACAGATAGATCGAGTACGACCGCTCCCCGAGCCACCGCATCGGACCCGTGGACAGCAGCGATCCGACAGCCGATCGCGGCCGCATCACCACGGCGATCAAGATCACGAGCGTCAGCCAGGTCCCGGCGACCCTCACCAGGGAGACGCGATAGGTGTCGCTCCGATATGCCACGACGAGCAGCAGCGCGAGCGCCGGCAGCGCCCAGGGCGCGAGGCGCCGAAGCGAGCGTGACAGCCAACCGCTGTCAAGCACCATCGCCAGCAAGCAGCCGACCAGGATGGGCAGCGCATTGGTGTCACTCCCCACGTACTCGTGCGGATCGAACTTCACGGCTCGACTCAGGCCGAGGTAGAGGTTGAGCGACAGGCTGATCCCGATGAGCGACATCGTGAGGGCAGTGAAGACGCGGGGGTTGCGCCGATAGCCCCAGAGCAGAGCGAGGGGCCACAGCAGGTAGAACTGCTCCTCCACCGAGAGGGACCAGGTGTAGTTGAAGTAGTCGTAGGTGGCGAAGAAGCGGCCGGTCCAGTCGTACAGGCTCGTTGCGTAGGCGAGAGCCGTGGCGGCGGGCGCCAGGATCTGCCCGGTGCTGAGGTCTCGTCGGTCCACGAGCAGCACGAGGGTCGTGACGGTGACGACCGTCAGCAGCCCCGGGCCGAGGCGGGCAAACCGTCGGCGGTAGAAGGTCCGCAGATCGAGGGTGCCCGTGGGGAGCTCACGGACCAGGAGCGTGGTGATGAGGTACCCCGACAGGCAGAAGAACACGGTGACGCCGACGTAGCCGTTGACGAGCGGCTTGGTCGGAGCGTGCTGACCGAGGACCAGGAGGATCGCCACCGCGCGGACACCATCCAATGCGGGATCGTGGCCACGCGCGCTCACGACCGTATCTACGTACCGCTGTCATCGGCGGTTCGAGGCACGTCGCACCCGACGTGCCTCGACACCAAGGACGTTGGGCGTCCCAGTCCGGGCGGTGCAGGTCAGGCGGTCTCGGGGAACCTGATGCCGGTGGTGGAGTGGCAGCGGTACCCGAAGGGGTTCTTCGCGAGGCACTGCTGGGAGTCGTGAACGGAGTAACTCTGGGAGTGCCCGGCGGCGTCGTTGGCGCGCGTCGAAGAGAACTCGCGGCCGCGAAGGCAGCCGTAGTTTGCCCCTAGGAGCGCACTCTCATGCCGATGAGCGGGAAGTGGTCGGTGGTGTTCGCCATTCTTCCGATGCCGCGTCACTTGGGGCACACTG
>DATBDF010000270.1:0-15733 GCA_036270075.1 Nocardioides sp. | reverse complement strand
GACCCGCCAGAAGGTCTGCCGCGGGTTCGCGTAGAGGTCCATGGCGGCCTGCTCGAGCGTGTCGCTGAGGCCGGCCAACCGTGCTCTCACGGTCACGACGACGAACGAGATGCAGAACATGATGTGTGCGACCAGGATCGTCCGGAACCCGAGCTGACCTCCCAGACCCGCCGCAACGAAGAGTGCGAGCAGGGAGGAACCCATCACGATCTCGGGCGACGCCATGGGCAGGAAGATGACGAGGTTCATCCCGGAGCGGCCGCTGAAGTCGTGACGGACGAGGGCGAAGGCCATCATCGAGCCGAGGATCGTGGCGGCGATGGTCGCCAGCAGGCCTATCTCGATGCTCTTCACGACCGCGTGGCACATCGACGGATCCGCGCACGGGTGGAGCCAGTTCTGCAGCGTGAAGCTGTCGAACCTGTAGACCAGCCGGCTCTTCGGCTGGTTGAAGCTCATCAGGATGACGACCGCGATCGGCACGAACGTGTACGCCAGGACGAGGAGGCCGAGGATGAGTACGAGGTGTTCGCGCAGCCAGCGCATCGCCCTGTTCACAGCAGGTCCTCCGTCCCGGCTCGGCGTACGTAGAACAGCACCATCACCACGATGATGATCATCAGGATCATCGAGAGGGCGCCCGCCGCCGGATAGTCGTTCGCGCTGGTGAACAGGTCCTGGATCACGTTGCCGACCATCCGCTGGTTCGGGCTGCCCAGTAGCTGTGCGTTGATGTAGTCACCGGCTGCGGGGATGAACGTGAGCAGCGTCCCGGACACGACGCCCGGGAGCGACAACGGCCAGGTCACCTTCCAAAAGGCGACGAACGAGTTGGCGTACAGGTCGTTGCCCGCCTCGATCAGACGTGAGTCGATCTTGTCCAGGCTGGCGAAGAGCGGCAGCACCATGAACGGCAGGAAGTTGTAGGTCAGACCCGCGATCACCGCGACCGGCGTGGCCAGGAGCCGTCCGTCCGGGCCGAGGATGTGCAGGTCACGCAGCACGGCGACCACCGGTCCGGTGTCGGCCAGGATCAGCTTCCACGAGAGCGTGCGGACCAGGAAGCTGGTGAAGAACGGCGCGATGACCAGGACCAGCATGAGGTTCTTCCACCGACCCGACTTGAACGCGATCGCGTAGGCGAGGACGTAGCCGAGGATCAGGCAGAAGAACGTCGCAATTGCGGCGTACTTCAGCGATCGCAGCAGCGGCTGCCAGTAGTCCTGCAGCGCGTGCCAGTAGTTGCTGAACGACCAGGTCATCTCGTACCCGCCGATGACCGATCCGTTCGGGTCGTAGAGCGAGGTCGCGACCAGGGAGTAGAAGGGGATGACGAAGAAGAGCGCCAGCCAGACGGCACCCGGAAGGAGGAGCAGGTATCCCGTCCTCCCCCGGCGGCGGACGGTCTCGCTCACGAGTCGTCTTCCTCAGCGCCGGCGGAGGCGTCCTGGTGGGCGTCCAGCAGGAACGCGTACTCCGGGCGCCAGGACAGCTCCACCTCGTCACCTTGACGGAAGAGCCGACGTCGCCCGGTGTTCTGCTCGAAGACCTGAAGCTCCTGGCCCCAGGGCATCCGGACCAGATACTGGGTGCTGACCCCGACGAACGAGACGTCGCTGACGACGCCCCCCGGGATCGTGTTCCCCGGTGCGTCGAGCGCCTCGCCCACCTCGCCGATCAGCACCTTCTCCGGCCGGATCCCGACCCAGCCCTGGTCGCCCTCGGAGTGGGACCGCGGAGTCGGGACCGACACGTTGATGCCGTGCATGTCCACGGTGTGGAGGTCCGCTCCCCGGCTCGTGACCGTGCCCGCGATCAGGTTCGACTGACCGAGGAAGTTGGCCACGAACGTGGTGCGTGGGTTCTCGTAGAGCTCGTCAGGCGAGCCCATCTGCTCGATCTTGCCTGCGTTCATCACGGCGATGGTGTCGGCCATCGTCATGGCCTCCTCCTGGTCGTGCGTGACGTGGACGAAGGTGAGCCCGACCTCGGTCTGGATGCGCTTCATCTCGATCTGCATCGATCGGCGCAGCTTCAGGTCGAGGGCGCCGAGGGGCTCGTCGAGGAGCAGCACCTCGGGTTCGTTGATCAAGGCCCGGGCGAGCGCGACACGTTGCTGCTGGCCACCCGACAGCTGCGCCGGCTTCTTGCGGGTCTGCGTGGTCAGCTCGACGAGCTCGAGCATCTCGTGCACCTGCCGATCGACGTCGCCCTTCCTCCTTCGGCGCAGCCCGAAGGCGACGTTCTCGAAGATGTCCAGGTGCGGGAACAGCGCGTAGTTCTGGAAGACGGTGTTCACCGGGCGCCGGTACGGCTTGTCGTAGGTGATGTCCTTCCCGCCAAGGGTGATCGTGCCGGACGACGGCGTCTCGAGCCCGGCGACCATGCGCAGGGTCGTGGTCTTGCCGCATCCGGACGGGCCGAGGAGCGCGAAGAACGAGCCGGTCGGCACGTCGAGGTCGAGCGACTGTACGGCGGTGAAGTTCGCGAAGTGCTTGGTCAGTGCGCGCAGCTCGAGCCCGCCGCCCGCTGAGCCTGTCGTGGGTGCGGCTGTGTCCTCAACCACCGATGACATTCGACCAGTCCCTTTCGTACTCGGTGTTCTGTTCCTCGGTGAGGGCCATGAACGCGAACGTTCCCTTGAGGTCCTCTTCGGTGGGGAAGATCAACGGATTGTCGACCAGGGACTTGTCGATCTTCTCCATCTCCTTCTGCGCACCCTCGACGGGGCAGATGTAGTTCACCCAGGCCGCGAGCTTCGCGGCCACCTCGGGCTCGTAGTAGTAGTTGATCCACTTCTCGGCGTTGAGCCGGTGCGTCGCCTGGTTCGGCACGAGCATGTTGTCCGCCCAGAGCGAGAGCCCCTCGTCCGGCCGGACGAACTTGATGTCCGGGTTGTCGAACTGTGCCTGGATCACGTCGCCCGACCACGCCTCGCAGGCGACGATGTTCCCCGCGGTGAGGTCCTGGATGTACTCGTTGCCGGTGAAGGCCCGGACCTGGCCGGCCTTCACGGCCTCGTCGAGCCGGTTGATCGCCTTGGCCCACTCGTCCTGGGTGAACTTCTCGGGGTTGGCACCGACCACCCGGAGCATGAACCCCATCGTGTCCCGCATCTCGCTGAGCAAGGTGATGCGCCCCTTGAGGTCGGAGCGGGAGAGGAGCTCCTCCATGGAGGAGACCTCGCCGGTCTCCTTCGCGTTGTAGGCGATGCCCGTCAGGCCGCTCTGCCACGGGGCGTGGAACTTGAGGTCGGGGTCCCAGGCCCGGTTGCGCAGCGCCGGGATGAGGTTCTCGTGCAGGTTCGGGACCTGCGACGCCTCGATCGGCTGGATCCAGCCGAGGTTGATCATCCGAGCGGCCATCCAGTCGGTCAGGATCATCATGTCGCGACCGATCGGCTGACAGGCCCCCAGCTGGTTGCGGACCTTCGCGAAGAACTCCGCGTTGTCCGACACGTCATCGGTGTAGGAGACGTCGATGCCCGTCTGCCGCTCGAAGGTCTGGAGCGTCGACGTCTCCTTCTTCGGCGGGTCGATGTACGCCGGCCAGTTGGAGACGATCAGCTTCTTGTCGGTGGCCGACACGTCGGTCGCGGTGCAGTTGCTGGGATCCTGCTTGGAGTCGGGGACGCTGAAGAACTGCAGAGAGTAGAGGCTGCCGACGGCGAAGGCGGCGGTCCCTCCCCCCTTGAGCAAGGTCCGACGCGAGATACCCGAGCGCGCCCGTCCTGAGGCCATGCCGTTCCCTTCCCTGGTGCGACCGGTTCGGATCGTGTCATGCGATCGGGGTCGCGACAAGCGAATCCGTGCCATGAATACCGGTGCGCGACGAAATCCGATGTTGTCACGGTGCTGGACCGGTCGTGCTGTGCCTGTCAGCATAGGCGCGTGACCAAGAAGCAGCCTCGGGCAACGCTGGACGACGTATCCAAGGCGATCATCGAACAGCTCCAGGCCGACGGCCGCCGCTCGTACGCCGCGATCGGCAAGGTGGTCGGGCTGTCCGAGGCTGCCGTCCGCCAGCGCGTGCAGCGGCTGATCGACGCCGGCGTGATGCAGGTCGTCGCAGTCACCGACCCCCTCGAGCTGGGCTTCGCCCGCCAGGCCATGGTCGGCGTCCGCGTGAACGGCCCCATGGAGCCCGTCGCGGACGCACTCGCCGACCTCGAGGAGGTCGACTACGTGGTCATCACCGCGGGTGTCTACGACCTGCTCGTGGAGGTCGTCTGCGAGAGCGACGAGCACCTGCTCGAGGTCATCTCGGGCAAGATCCGCCGGATCTCCGGCGTCGTCGGCACCGAGACGTTCATGTACCTGAAGCTGCGCAAGCAGACCTACTCGTGGGGTGTGCGCTGAGAGACAAGGCCGGCACCAGCGCCCGACCGGACTACCGTCACCTGAGCTTCTGGCACGAGACCACCCCGGACGACTGGACCCCACGACCGGCTCTGCCGGGTGACCGTGACGCCGACGTGGCGATCGTCGGTGGGGGGTTCACCGGGCTCTGGACCGCGCTCTACCTGGCCCGTCTCGAGCCCTCCCTCCGGATCGCGGTGGTCGAGGCCGAGACGGCCGGCTTCGGTGCCAGCGGCCGCAACGGCGGCTGGGCCTCGGCACTGTTCCCGTCCTCGCTCGACTCGATCGCCGGCCGGTCCACCCGCGAGGGAGCCCTCGCCCTCCACCACGCCATGCGCGACAGCGTGGACGAGCTGCTGCGGGCGGCCGACGAGGAGGGCATCGACGCGCAGGCGGCCAAGGGCGGCACGATCGTGCTGGCGCGGTCGAAGGCGCAGTGGGCGCGGGCCCGGAACGAGGTGGCCGGGGCGCGCTCCTGGGGCCTCGAGGAGGACGACGTACGTCTGCTGGACGCGACGGAAGCGACCGACGTGCTGGCCGGCACCCGCGTGCGGGGCGCGACGTACACACCCGACTGCGCGGCGATCCATCCGGGACGGCTCGTCCGCGGCCTCGTCGACGCCGTGGTACGCCGTGGCGTCACCGTGTACGAGGGGACGCCCGCGACCGCGATCACTGCGGGACGCGTCGTCACCCGCCACGGGATCCTCCGCGCCGAGCACGTGATCCGTGCGACCGAGGGCTACACCCGCTCCCTCGACGGGCTGCGTCGCCGGATGATCCCGGTCTACTCGCTGATCATCGCTACCGAGCCGCTCCCGGCCGAGACCTGGGACCGGATCGGGCTCCGGAGGCGCGAGACGTTCAGCGACCACCGGCACCTGATCATCTACGGCCAGCGCACGGCCGACGACCGGTTCGTCTTCGGCGGCCGCGGCGCGCCGTACCACTTCGGCTCACGGATCCGGCCGGAGTTCGACCGGGTGCCGCGCGTCTTCGACGACCTGCACCACACGCTGGTGGACCTGTTCCCCGCCGTGAAGGACGTCGCGATCACCCATCGGTGGGGCGGCGCCCTGGGCATCGCCCGAGACTGGACCGCCTCGGTCGGGCTCGATCGTGAGACCGGCCTCGGGTGGGCCGGCGGCTACGTCGGCGACGGCGTCACGACGACCAACCTGGCCGGCCGCACCCTCGCCGATCTCGTGCTCGGCCGCGACACCGAGCTGACGCGGCTGCCCTGGGTCGGACACCAGTCGCGCCCGTGGGAGCCCGAGCCCGTGCGCTGGCTCGGCATCAACGCCGGTCTGCGCGGGATGACCTGGGCCGACCGCGAGGAGGACCGTACGGGGCGGGAGAGCCGGATCGCCCGGCTGGTCTCGCCGTTCATCCACTGAGCCCGGGCGGTCAGAGCCCGTTCTCCGGGATGTCCGCGGGACGCTCCGGCTCGTGCACCCAGGCGTCGAAGAACGACGTCAGGTCCTCGCCACTCACGCTCTCGGCCAGCGACTCGAAGGCGTCGGTGGTGCCGTGCCCGTACCGGCGCTCGGCGGTCCACCGGCGCAGGACGTCTCCGAACGCCCGGTCACCGATCCGGTTGCGCAGGGCCGCCAGCGTCATGCCGCCTCGCTCGTAGACGGGCCAGTCGAAGAGCTGTCTCGGGCCCGGGTCGGCCACCACCAGGTCCCAGAAGGACGACCCGGCAGCATTCGAGTCGTACGCCTCCCTCAGCCACCGTGACGTGGCCGGACCGCCGTGGGTCTCGGTCCAGCGGTGCTCCATGTACGTCGCAAAGCCCTCGTTCAGCCAGACGTCGGCCCAGTGATGCACCGACACCGAGTCGCCGAACCACTGGTGGGCCAGCTCGTGCACCATCAGCAGACGAGACACCCGGACCGGGTAGACGGGCCGGGTCTGGTTCTCCAGCGAGAAGCCGGGGTCCAGTGAGGTGACCACGCCGCCGGTACGGGCGAACGGGTAGCGCCCGAGCTGCCCCTGCAACCAGGCGACGATCTGCGGGGTCGTCAGCAGCCCCCTCATCGCCGCCCGACGCTGGCCCCGTCCGAGCCCGCGCGAGACTGCCACGACGTACGGCAGGTGTCGAGCTGTTCCGGACCGGATCTCGAAGCGGCCCGCCACGAAGAAGGCGAGGTACGTCGCCATCCGCCCGCCGCCGGACCAGTGGTACGTCGCCAGCCGGCCCGCGCGGCGTACGCCCTCGAGACGGCCGTTCGCCACCACCTGCTTGTCGCGCGGGACCGTGATGTGCAGGTCCATCCGAGCCTTGTCGAGGGGGTGATCGTTGGCGGGGAACCACCAGGGCGCCATGTGCGGCTCGTTGACCGCCTCGACCTCGCCCCGGTTGGCGACCCAGTTGCTCTCGCCGGCATAGCTGGACCGCGAGGGCTCACCGGCGTACGTGACCGTCGCGCGCACCATCGTCCCGGCCGGGATGGAGAGGCGGGCAGTGATCCGGAGCTCGTGGTGCTCGGGTGTGCTGAACGTGGCGGGGCCGGTGGACAGGCGGACCCGCGACACCGGAAGGAGGAAGTCGAGGTCGAACGAACGCAGCCGCTCGGTGGTGCGCAACGTGATCGCGGTGTGGCCGGTCAGGCGGCCCGAGGAGAACCGGTAGCGGTCGTGCACGGCGTAGGAGCGCACGTCGATACCGCCGTTGCCGTCCAGCGGGAAGTAAGGGTCGCCGATGCCGGTGGTGTCGTTGCCCCGTGCCGAGGCGGCGACTGCCTGGTCGTCGCCGGACGTGTGCCGAAGCGCCGTGGACACCCCCGCCACGAGACCGAGGGCGACCAGCACGGCCGCGACACGCGTGAGCACGGGTGCAACCTAGCCGAGCGCCCGTCGCTCGGCGTCGGGTCGTCCCGACCGATACCGGACCGAAAAGTCGTTTGCGCTGCCGTTCGTCCTTTGCCACACTCGTCGTCGCGCCCGGCATCCGGCCGGTGCCCCAGCGAGAGGAGGCGTCACATGTCGATCGAAGACTTCGGTACGCCCGCCGCCACTTCCTCTCACGACTGGAGCACCATCACCGATGTTTTCGGAGCCCACCGAGCGCGTTGACGCGTTCGAAGCCCTGCTCGAGCAGAGCTATCACGACAGCTACACCCACACCGACCCGCTGAGCGGGATCGACCCGTCCTTCGTCTTCGACTTCACCTCGTACGACGAGCTCGACGAGGGCCAGCGTTGGTCCACCTGGATGTCCGTCGAGCCGTTGCAGCGTGGTCCCGAGCCGCGCCCGGACTGGATCGTCACCTCCCAGGGGGCCGTCGACACCGAGCTCGGCATCCTCAAGACCGGCAAGGAGGCCGACGTCTTCCTGGTCGAGCGGTGTGACCCGCTCGACCCCGAGAACGCCGTCGTCATGGCGGCCAAGCGGTACCGCGCGCCCGAGCACCGCAGCTTCCATCGGTCCGCCGCGTACACGGAGGGTCGCTCCATGAAGCGCTCCCGTGACAACCGCGCGATCAAACGGAAGAGCACCTTCGGCCGTGAGGTCGCCGCGGGCGAGTGGGCCGTGTCCGAGTGGGGCGCCCTCGTCCGCCTGTACGAGCTCGGGCTGCCGGTCCCCTACCCCGTTCAGATCGACGGCACCGAGATCCTCATGGAGTGGATCACCGTCGACGGGGAGACCGCACCGCGGCTGGCCCAGACCCGGCCGGACCCGGAGCAGCTCGCGTCGTACTTCGACCAGGTGCGCGAGTCCCTCGCGACGCTCGTGCAGGCCGGCCTCGTGCACGGTGACCTCTCGGCGTACAACATCCTGGCCGCGGGTCCGCGCCTGGTCATCATCGACCTCCCGCAGGTCGTGGACCTGGTCGGGAACGCCAACGGGATGGACTACCTGCTCCGGGACTGCACCAACATCTGCGGATGGTTCCGGGGCAAGGGCCTCGAGGTCGACGAGCAGGAGCTGTTCGGCGAGCTCATGGCCCACGCCTTCTAGGCCCTGTGCGGATCGCCCTAGAGTCGGGTTCGTGCGCAGGGTCCGGGGGCGGTCGATCCGGGTCCGGCCCATGGCGCAGGCCCCGCGGGTGGACTGCGGCGACGTCCCCGTGGATCCCTACCGGGAGGCGCTCTACACCCCTGCCGAGCTGTACGACGTGCAGCCGTACGCCGACTCGCTCGACGCCCGCGCCTACGCCTGGTCGCACGAGATCCCGAGCCCGCAGGCGACCCTCGCCCAGGCCCTGCACGACCACGGGATCGACGAGGCGCTGACCGACTGGCTGCCCGGACGTCGTCTCGTCGGCGTGATGGGCGGCCACGACCTCGACCGCTCCTCCGCCCGGTACGCCGACGCAGCGCGGCTCGGCTGGATGCTCGGCCAGAACTACGTCGTGGCCACCGGCGGCGGCCCCGGTGCGATGGAGGCGGCCAACCTCGGCTGCTTCCTGGCCGGGTCCTCGCGTGACGACCTGGCGCGTGCGGTGACCTCGCTCGCCGGCGTGCCGTCGTTCCGGCCGTCGGTCGACCAGTGGGCGGCCAAGGCGATGACGGTCACCGCCGGCATCGACGGCCGGGACTCGCTCGGGGTGCCCACCTGGTTCTACGGCCACGAGCCGCCGAACGTATTCGCAACCGCGATCGCGAAGTACTTCCGCAACGCCATCCGCGAGGCGATCCTGCTGCAGATCTGCGACGCCGGGATCGTCTTCCTCCCCGGTGTCAGTGGGACGGTCCAGGAGGTCTTCCAGGACGCGTGCGAGAACTACTACGCCGCACCCGAGTCGGTCGCGCCGATGGTGCTCGTCGGGAGGACCTACTGGACCGAGACCCTGCCGGTCTGGCCGCTCCTCCGCTCGCTCGCGCACGGGAGACCGATGGAGGGTCACATCCACCTGGTCGACGACGTCGAGGCCGCCGCCGCCGTCATCGTCGAGAAGACGGTGTAGAGGCGACGCTCGGAGGATGTGCCGCTTCGTGGTGGGCCGCCCCTACCCGCCACCCAGCAGGACTCGCGCGGCGACGACCTCCCGGTAGTGACGGACGAGGAGGTCGTTGACCCCGTCCCAGGTGCGTCCCTCGACGGCCGCCCGGGCAGCCGTGCCCATCCTCAGCCGCAGCTCGGGGTCGTCGGCGAGCGCGGCGACGTACCCGCGGAGTGCCTTCCCCTCACCCGGCGGGTACAGGAACCCGCCGCTTCGGGGTACGACGTCGATCGGGCCGCCGGCGTACGGCGCCACGACCGGCACTCCCGACGCGAGCGCCTCCTGCGCACTCTGGCAGTACGTCTCGTACCGGCCGGTGTGGACGAACACGTCCAGGTCGGCGTACTCCTGGGCCAGCTCGCCGCCACGCATGAGTCCTCGGAACCGGGCGCCGGGGAGCAGCGACCGCAGCCGCGGCTCGTCGGGGCCCGCGCCGACGATGACCAGCTCGGTCGCGGGGAGGTCGGCGAGCCAGGTGAGCAGGTGCAGCTCCTTCTCCGCGGCGAGCCGCCCGACGTAGCCGATGCGTACGGGTGCGGCTGGGTCACCGATCGGACGGGTCCGACGGGCCGGGTGGAACAGCGTCGTGTCGACACCCCGGGGCCAGAGCGCGATGCGCGGCACGTCGAACGACTCGAGCTGGCGAAGGCTCGCCGTGGACGGGGCGAGGGTCCGGTCCACCTGACGGTGGATGGCCCGCGTCATGCGTGCCATGGCCCGGGCGCCGCCGACGACGCCGTAGCGCTTCGCGAAGCCGACCAGGTCGGTCTGGTAGATCGCCACGGTCGGGACGCCGAGCTCGCGCGCCGCGCACACCGCCTGATAGCCGAGCGCGGCCGGGGAGGCGATGTGGACGACGTCGGGGCGGAACCGGTCGATCGCCTGCCGTAGCCGACGCCGCGTCTCGAGGCCGAGCCGGAAGTCCGGGTAGAACGGCAGGCTCGCTCCGCGTGTGAGAAGCACCGGGAATCCGGAGTACGCCGGCGGGCCGGTCGGGGCGACGACGGCAGCGTCGTGCCCGGAGGCGGCCAGGTGGTCGAGGACACGCACCACCGAGTTCGTCACCCCGTTCACCTGCGGGAGGAACGACTCGGTGACGACGAGCACACGGAGCGCGTCGTCGAGGTCGGGTCGGATCGCCGGCGCCGATGGCGGATCCGGCGTGGACATCGGGGTCGAGCTGACTGACGGGCGCATCGCAGCGTCCTCTCAGGCGGTTCCCTGACGTTCCTTCACGGTAGTGAACCCAGGCGAACGCAGGCACGGTGACGCATGACGCGCACGTGAGCGACGGACGACGAACTGGCATACGCGACGACACAAGCCGGAACCCGGTGTGAGGCGGGGGATACAACGCCGCGGCGCGAGTCAGCTCTCGGTCGCGGCCAGCTGACCGCAGGCCCCGTCGATCTCGCGGCCGCGGGTGTCGCGCACCGTGGTCGGGATGCCACGGGCCTCGAGGCGGCGGACGAACTCGCGCTCGTCCGCGGGGTCGGAGGCGGTCCACTTCGAGCCGGGCGTCGGGTTGAGCGGGATCAGGTTCACGTGGACCCATCCCCAGTCGCCCCGGGCCAGCAGCACGTCGGCGAGCAGGTCCGCGCGCCAGGCCTGGTCGTTGATGCCGCGCATCATGGCGTACTCGATGGACACCCGGCGCTTGGTGACCCGGGCGTAGCCCCACGCGGCGTCGACCGTCTCGTCCACGGAGAACCGGGTGTTGATCGGCACCAGCTCGTTGCGCAGCTCGTCGTCCGGCGCGTGCAGCGACAGCGCCAGCGTGACCGGGATGCCTTCGCTCGCCAGCTGGTTGATCCGGGGCACGAGCCCGACCGTCGAGACCGTGACGCCCCGCGCGCTCATCCCGAGACCGGACGGCGCCGGCTCGGTGAGGCGGCGTACGGCTCCGATCACCGCCTTGTAGTTGGCCAGCGGCTCTCCCATGCCCATGAAGACCACGTTCGACACGCGAGCCGGACCACCCGGGACCTCACCGCGCGCCAGCGACCGTGCGCCGGCCACGACCTGCTCGACGATCTCGGCGGTGGACATGTTCCGCTGCAGGCCGCCCTGGCCGGTCGCGCAGAACGGGCACGCCATGCCGCAGCCGGCCTGCGACGACACGCACATGGTGACCCGGTCCGGGTAGCGCATCAGCACCGACTCGACCAGGGCGTTGTCGAAGAGTCGCCACAGGGTCTTCCGAGTCGTGCCGCGGTCGGCCTCGAGCGTGCGCAGCGGCGTCATCAGGGGCGGCAGGAAGGCCGACACGATCTCGTCCCGCTGCGACGCCGGCAGGTCGGTCATCGCCTCCGGGTCGTCGACGAGACGGTCGAAGTAGTGGAGGGACACCTGGCGGGCCCGGAAGGCAGGGAGGCCGAGCTCCACGGCGTACGCGCGCCGCTCCTCGAGCGAGAGGTCGGC
The DNA here is from genome assembly GCA_036270075.1 of Nocardioides sp. Taxonomy (GTDB): domain Bacteria; phylum Actinomycetota; class Actinomycetes; order Propionibacteriales; family Nocardioidaceae; genus Nocardioides. Next base: position 4,005 of record DATBDF010000270.1, on the reverse strand, counting down.
CAGGTGCCGCGGCGGCTTCGCGCGGCCGCGAGGCTCCGCCATCACCAGCGGCAGCGAGCGCGGGGCGGCGTCACCTGAGTCGGACGAAGTCATCCCCGCCATCATCCCAGCCCGGCGTCATCACGGGAAAACGCCACCGGCTGTCTTCCTGGCTGTCTTCCTGGATGGTGAGAGCCGCGGGCCCGGCGACCCGGACGTGCGGATGTTCGCCGCCACAATCGTCGGAGGACTGCTCGCGATGTCCGGGATCGACGACGAGGAGACCACGCCGCGTCGTACACGGACGTCGACGCGATCACGCGCCCGGCTCGACGAGGCGATCACGCGCCCGGGGGGACGATGCTGGTCCTCCCCGCGACGACGCCGCGGACTCGGGCGAAGCGTCAGTAGCCGTATCCGCGTCCGGTCGAGGTGCTCGACGAGCCACCCGAAGGCATGGACGAGCCGCCCGTCACGGGCTGGCCGGTGGGCGACACGGCGTACCACGTGCCTCCGAACTCGTTGACGCCCTCGCCGTTCACGTCGCCCGGTTGCTGGTCCTGGGAGAAGGTATAGACGGGGTGTCCCGCGACCGTGGCGATCGCGGTGCCGTCCGGCGTCGTCGTCCGGCCGGTCGTCACCGAGACCTTCCCGGCGCCGCCCGGCGAGTCCGCCGGCCAGAACTGCAGGCACTGCGAGTCGCAGGTCGACTTGTCGGGACCGTCCGCCGAGAGCGTGTAGAGCGTCATGCCGTTGCCGTCGACGAGCACCTTCCCGAGCGATGTCTGCGCCACGCTCAGGCCGGCCGCCGTCCCGCCACCGGCACTCGAGCCGGCTTGGGCGGCGGTGCTGCTGGAGCTCCCGCTACCGCACGCACTGAGCGTCAGCAGCGCCGTCGCACTCATGGCGACCAGGATGGGGATCTTCATGTTTCCTCCTCGTGTCTTCACCAGGAGGTACGACAAAGCCACGCCACCGCGTTCGGTTCGGCACCTGTGAAGGTGCTGAGGAGCCGGGACGCCCGAGCTCAGCCGTCGAGCTTGACCATCACCCAGATCACCAGCGCGGCCGTGAGCCCGATGACGACCGCCGTCGACACGACGCCCAGGAGCATGAACTGCGCGAACCGCCGCGTCTTGCGCGGGATCAGCAACACGAGCGGGACGATCAGCGCCAGCGCGATGAGGGGGAACAGACGTTGCGCCGTCGTGTCTCCGAGCAGCAGGCCCAGCAGGGCGGCGTAGATCCCGGGGACCACGATCACGTAGGCGACACCGGTGAAGAACCCGACGAGGCCGGCGAAGGTCGGGTGCGAACGGTGCCACCAGTTCGGCTCCGGAACGGGCTCGTCGCCGTCGGACTCGACGGCCGGCGTGGCCTCGCTCTCGGTCATGGCTTCAGCATGTCATCCCGGCACACATCCGCCGCGTAAGCCACGTCCGGCATCGCGAGCCGCGACCATCGGTCGAGGTCGGGTGGACTCCCCGTCAGGTGGGAACGCAGCACGGTCCATGCCGTGCCGTGCCCGACCAGCACGACGTCGCGGCCCGGGTGCCGGTCGAGGATGGCTTCGACGGCCACGACGACCCGTCGGCGGGTCTGCGCGAGCGGCTCCCATCCGGCGTACGCCGGGAGCTCGGGGCGTTCGAACGATCGGCGAACGACCGCGTCGAAGTCCTCCAGCCATGCTGTCGTGTGGCGCTCGTGCTCGCGCAGGTCCGCCACCACTTCGATCGGCTCGTCGGTGAGCAGTCGGGCGGTCGCCAGCGCCTTCGGCTCCGGGGACGAGAACCACACCGCGCCGAGGGGGAGGCGCGGGCGCAGCTCATGGACATCGCGGGCGTACGCCGGGTCGAGCTCCCACACGTGCGCCGGGCGCTCACGGTCGATCAGTGGCCGGCCATGGCGGACGAGGTGCAGCACGCGCGGCCCCGATGCCTAGAAGACGAGGTAGTGGAGCAGGAGCCAGATCGGCGCGATCGTGGCGAGGAGGGAGTCCAGCCGGTCCATGAGGCCGCCGTGGCCGGGGATCACCTGGCTCATGTCCTTGATCCCGAGGTCGCGCTTGATCACCGACTCGCAGAGGTCACCCAGGGTGGCCATGACCACCGCGATGAGACCGAGGCAGACCCCGATCCACCAGTCGGCGTCCAGCACCCAGACGATCATCGCGATTCCCACCACGACGCAGAAGACGGCGGAGCCCGCGAACCCCTCCCAGGACTTCTTCGGCGAGATGACGGGGGCCATCGGGTGCCTGCCGAACAGGACGCCGGCGACGAAGCCACCGATGTCGGACGCGGCCGTGACTGCGATGAACGTGAGGATGCCCTTGACCCCGGCGTCGTACCGGGTGAAGTCGGTGGCCCCGCCCTCACTCAGCATCAGCGCCACGAACGAGCCGAGGAACGGGACGTAGACCAAGGTGAAGACCGCGGCGGTGGAGTTCTGCACGTAGCCCGGTACGCCGCGGCGGAGCAGCCAGAGCATCGACACGAGCGCGGTGACCGCGGTGGCGGTCACCAGGGCCGGCGTACCCCAGAAGTAGGCCACGATCACCATCACGACGCCACCGGCCATGAGCGGTTGCTCCGGCACGTCGATGTCCTTGTGCAGGAACCCGCGGTGGAGCTCCCAGATCGCCACGACCACGGCCGCGGCGACGACGACCATGAAGAGGGTCTTCCAGACCAGCAGGGTCACCAGGATCAGCGCGATCAGGACGACGGCGCTGGCGATCGAGACCGGCACGTTCCGGCCGGCGCGCCCGTGGTCCTGAGCGGGCGCGGGCGTGTCGGTGCTCATCGTGGCATCGAAAGGACGAGTGCTCAGACCTCGAGCAGCTCGGCCTCCTTGTGCTTGAGGAGCTCGTCGATGGCGTCGGTGTGCTTCTTGGTCGCCGCGTCCAGGCGTTTCTCGGCCCCGGTCACGTCGTCCTGGCCGACCTCGCCGTCCTTCTCCATGCGCTCCATCTGCTGCTTGGCGTGACGCCGCAGGTTGCGCACGGCCACCCGGCCTTCCTCGGCCTTGTGCCGCGCCACCTTGATGTACTCCTTGCGCCGCTCCTCGGTCAGCTCCGGGAAGACGCACCGGATCACCTTGCCGTCGTTCGCCGGGTTCACTCCCAGGTCGGAGTCGCGGATCGCGCGCTCGACGTTGCCGAGAGCGCTCATGTCGTACGGCGACACCAGGATCACGCGGGCGTCCTGAGCCGTGAACGACGCCAGGCTCTGCAAGGGGGTCGGGGTGCCGTAGTAGTCGACCATGATCTTGCTGAACATCGCCGGGTTGGCCCGACCGGCCCGGAGGGCAGCGAACTCCTCGCGGGTCGCCTCGACGGACTTGTCCATCTTCCCGTCGGCCTCGTTGAGGATGTCGTTGATCACGGATCCGTCCCTTCGTGGTCGAGCGTGCCGCTCGGTGGAGCGTCGGCCCGTCGGTCGAGCACCTCAGTCGGCGGTGACGAGCGTGCCAATCTTCTCACCCTGCACGATCCGCAGGATGTTGCCCTGTTCCTCCATGCCGAACACGATCAGCGGGAGCTTGTTCTCCATGCAGAGGGCGAACGCCGTGGCATCGGCGATCCGGATGTTGTTCTGGAGTGCCTCTTGGAAGGTGAGCCGGTCGAACTTCGTGGCCGTCGGCTCGACCTTCGGGTCGGCGCTGTAGACGCCGTCGACCCCCTGCTTGGCCATCAGCACCACCTCGCATTTGGTCTCGAGGGCGCGTTGGGCGGCCACGGTGTCGGTCGAGAAGAACGGCATGCCCGCACCGGCTCCGAAGATCACGACGCGGCCCTTCTCCAGGTGACGGATGGCGCGGCGCGGGATGTAGGGCTCGGCGACCTGTCCCATGGCGATCGCCGTCTGCACGCGCGTCTCGATGCCCTCCTTCTCGAGGAAGTCCTGCAGGCCGAGGCAGTTGATGACGGTGCCGAGCATGCCCATGTAGTCGGCGGCGGCGCGCTCCATGCCGGCCTCGGCGGCGCGCTCGCCCCGGATGATGTTGCCCGCCCCGATCACAATC
>DATBDF010000269.1:0-7929 GCA_036270075.1 Nocardioides sp. | reverse complement strand
GCGGTTGAGCCACGAGTACTCGTTCTGCGCGCTGATGAAGCGATGCAGGTTGCGGGTGCGCGCCGTCCACTCGGCGTCCGCGACCTGCCAGCCGCGCAGGTTCGAGCAGCCGAGGTAGCCGACCTTCCCCTCGCGCACGAGGTCGGTCAGCACCGAGAGCGTCTCCTCGATCGGGGTGATCGGGTCGGGGAAGTGGAGCTGGTAGAGGTCGATCCGGTCGGTCCGCAGCCGCTTCAGCGACGCCTCGACGGCGCGGCGTACGTAGCTGCGGGCACCGCGGGCGCCGAAGTCGGGACCGTTGGTGCCCCGCATGTCGCTGCCGAACTTCGTCGCCACCACGAAGCGGTCGCGCCGGCCCTCCAGCACGACGCCGATCATCTCCTCGCTCTGGCCGATGCTGTAGGAGTCCGACGTGTCCAGGAGCGTCACCCCGCTCTCGTCCGCGGCGTCGACGATGCCGCGGACGGCGTCGAGCCCGATCCGTCGTCCGAACGCGTTGCAGCCGACACCGACCGCACTCACCATGAGCCCCGAGTCGCCCAGGGGGCGGTAGGTCATCTCCGTCACCTGACGGACACTACCCAGCGGCTGGGGCCACGATCAGGTCGAGGTCGCGCACGCAGAAACGGTGGTGCTCCCACTCCTCGTTGAGCACGGTGCCGAGACACTGTCGAACCGACCGGCCGCGCGCGTACGGAGGCCACATGTCGTTGTCGGGGATCGGCGCCGGCGCCTGGAGCCGCGCGGCGGTGACGGTCTCCAGCCAGCCGTCCAGCTCGGCGGCCTGGGCCTCCCTGACCGCGAGCACCTCGTCGAGCGACGGGGCCGCCGAGGGGTCGAGGCCCTGCTCCGTCCGGTCGGGGACGGACTCGATGCCGAGGCCCATCGGCGTGAAGAGGTCGGCGGAGCCGAGGCAGCAGCGCCGGAACCAGGAGTCGTGGACGAAGACCAGGTGACGCATCGTCTCCACGGCCGACCACTCGTCGTTCACGCTCCGATGCTCGATGCCGGGCGTCTCCCGCATCCGTGCCACGGTCGCCGCCCAGTCCGCGCGCAGCCGCCGCCAGGCTTCGCGCAGGTCGGCGGGCTCGTCCGAGCGGATCAGCAGGCGCACGGGGTGACGACGGTCGAGCTCGGCCTCGACGTACGCCATCACCTCCACACCGTTCACGACGAGGTTGGTCACCAGCCCGTCGATGTCGGCGTCCTGCATGATCACCCCGACCAGACGCGTGTTGCTCAGGTCGCACTCGCGGAACTCCGCGCCGCTCAGGTCCTCGTCCACGAACCGCCTCATGCTCCGCAGGCTAGGCCCGGCCCCCGACAGCACGGACCGCTGCTGCTCCGGCACGCCACGCCACCCGCTGACGGCCCCTCCGACTCCGCCGGACCGGACGGTCCACGCTCGGGTGCCAGGATGGGTGGATGCGCTTCCTGTCGATCCAGTCGTTCGTCGCGTACGGCCACGTCGGCAACTCCGCGGCCACGTTCCCGCTGCAGCGGCTCGGGCACGAGGTATGGCCGGTGCTGACCGTCGTCTTCTCCAACCACACCGGGTACGGCGCATGGCGCGGGCCGCTCCTGCCGCCGGACGACGTGCGCGCCGTGGTGACCGGGATCGAGGAGCGCGGCGTGCTGCCGACGTGCGACGTCGTGCTGTCCGGCTACCTCGGCGGGCCCGGGATCTGCGACGTCGTGGTCGACGCGGTCGAGCGGGTCAAGAAGGCCAACCCCGACGCCACGTACACCTGCGACCCGGTGATGGGCAACGCCACCAGCGGCTGCTTCGTCGATCCCGCCATCCCCCCGATCATCCGCGAGCAGGTCGTGCCGCATGCCGACGTCATCACGCCCAACCAGTTCGAGCTCGGCTTCCTCACCGGCACCGAGCCGGACACGCTCGCGTCGACGCTCGCCTCGGCCGACGCGGCCATGGCGCTGGGGCCATCGACCGTGCTGGTGACCTCGGTGCTGCGCCCCGACCGTCCCGAGGACACCATCGAGATGCTCGCGGTCAGCGGTGAAGGCGCCTGGAGCGTGCGCACCCCGCGGCTGCCGATCAAGGCGAACGGCTCGGGCGACCTCACGGCGGCCCTCTTCACGGCCCACCTGCGTGCGACCGGCTCGCCCGCGGAGGCGCTGGGTCTCACGGCGTCCTCGGTCCTCGCCGTCCTGCGGGCGACAATCGACTCCGGCGAGCGGGAGCTCCAGATCGTGCTGGGTCAGGACGCGATCGCGTCGCCGGCGAACGAGTTCGAGGTCGAGCAGGTCCGCTGATCCTTGGGGAGGGATCACTGCCCGCTCAGGCTCCGCTCATCCACCCGAGCAAGGCTCGGGACATGACCGGAGACGCGTCGTACGACGACCCCGACTTCCGTGCCGCCGAGCGCGCGATCGGGCGTCGGCGCGCGGTGGCGACGGTCGTGGCCCTGGTCGCCCTCTCCGGCCTGGCCGGCGGCTCCGCCGTCGCGGCGGTGGCCAGCGCCCACCAGGAGCGAGCCGAGCACTCGGTCTCCTCGGAGCTGGACCCCGCCTCGTGAGCCGGTGACAGGAATCGAACCCGCGACATCCTCTTTACAAGAGAGGCGCTCTACCGTCTGAGCTACACCGGCGCGCCGCCCGACCATGCGGCAGGCGCTGGGAGCGGCCGGGTCAGCCTAACGAGCGCACGACCTGGGCACGCCATCGACGATGGCCGGAATCATGCCGCCGTGCGGTGAGCTGGCCACCGCTCGGCCCCGGAGAACGGTGGCTGGCTCACCGCTGCGTTCGTCCGCTCGCCGGACCGTCCAGGAACGACTCCAGCGACCGTCGGATCCCGGCGGCATCGAGGCCATGGGCACGCTGGTGCTCGGCGGGCGTGCCGTAGTGGCGCAGCTCCATGCGACGGGTGCCCAACGACAGCAGGCGGTGGGGCACGTCGCGCAGCGCATCGGACACGACGCGGGCGGAGGTGCCCGCGAGCCATGGTTCGACCAGGACGACATCCGGACGAGCGAGCACCGCGCGGAATGTCGCGGCGTCGAACGGTCGCACGGTGTGGGCGTAGAGCACCGTCACGTCCCGATCGGCAGTCGCGGCCAGCACGTCGTCGAGCACCGGCCCGAGTGCGATCACCGTCGCACCGGAGCCACGACGTACGACGTGCAGGCCGGGGCCGCTGAAGGACTCGGTGTTCGTCTGCTCGACGATCCGGACGTAGTGGAGCCCGTCGCCGGCGACGGCGCGTCGCAGGACCTCGTCGGCCTCGGCGGCGGTGCCGGGCGCGTGGACGACCACGTCGGGGAGCGTGTCCATCAGCGCGACGTCGCCCGGCGCCTGATGGGTGCGGCCGCCGCGCGACGCGTCGAACGAGCCGCCACCGCCCACGAGGACTCCCCCGAGCCCCTGGTGCCCGAAGCCGAGCTTGATCTGCTCGAAGCCGCGCTCGACCAGGAAGGTCCCGAAGGTGTGCACGACGGGGCGCATCCCGGTCAGGGCGAACCCGGCTCCGACGTTGACCAGGAGCTGCTCGCGGATGCCGACGTTCACGACGCGGTGGGGGTGGCGGCGTACCGCCTCGTCGAAGAAGCGCCCCGAGATCTCGGCCCACACCAGAGCGGTCGAGTAGTCCTCGTCGAGCAGGTCCGTCACGGTCAGTCCGAACTGCGCGCGGGGGTCCCGCACGAGACGGGTCGGGGTCAGGGTGGCGGTCATGCGGCCACCTCCGCCTCGTCGATCACCGTGGCCACCACGACGCCCGGGACGCCGACAGGCCGTTCGGTCAGGGCACGCTCGAGGGCGGCGTGATCACGCCCGTCCACCGTCGCGACATGCCAGCCCTCGGTCTCGAACCGGTGGGCGATCCGACCCGGCACGACGTAGCTGGTCGTCCGGTTGTCCACCACGACCACCGTGAGCGCGTCGAGCCCGAGCGCGACCGCCAGCTCGAGCGCCTCGTGGTTGGAGCCCTCGTCGAGCTCCGCGTCACCCACCAGGACGACGACGCGCGGGTCGATGCCCTGGGCTCGCAGCCCCAGCGCGCTGCCGACGGCGATCGGGAGCCCGTGGCCGAGCGAGCCACTGGAGATCTCGACGCCCGGGACGAGATTGCGGTCGGGGTGGTAGCCCAGTGGGGAGTCGAACGACCCCCACTCACCGAGCCACGTCTCGGGGAAGAACCCACGGTCGCACAGCACGGCGTAGTAGGCCGCGGGACCGTGCCCCTTCGAGAGCAGGAAACGGTCGCGGCGCGGGTCGTCGACGTTCTCGGGCGACACGTCCAGCACGCGCTCGTAGAGCACCCGGAGCACGTCGAGGGTCGAGTACGCCGCGAGGTCGTGCTTCTCGTCCCCGGTCATCAGGGTCAGGAGGCGTTCGATGTTGTTCACGGAGTCATTTCACAAGTTGAAGTCAACTTTAAGTCAAGGCATGCTGGCTGCTATGACCGAGCTCACCATCGGCGAGCTGTCCGAGCGCTCCGGCATCGCGACGAGTGCCATCCGGTACTACGAGGACCGCGGCCTTGTCCGGTCACGGCGTACGACGGGCAACCAGCGGCGCTACGAACGGCCGGTGCTCAGACGGCTGGCCTTCATCCGGACAGCCCAGCGCGTCGGCCTGTCGCTCGAGGAGATCGAGGACGCACTCGCGACGCTCCCGAGCAACCGCACTCCCACCAAGGCCGACTGGAGCCGTCTCAGCCGCGGCTGGCGCCCCCGGCTCGATGCCCAGATCGCGCAGCTCGAGCGGCTCCGCGACACTCTCGACTCCTGCATCGGCTGTGGCTGCCTCAGCCTCAAGCGCTGCAACCTCAGCAACCCCGGCGACCTCGTGGCCGACCGAGGACCTGGGCCGGTCTTCCTGGAGGGCCGCTAGGCCGGATCTCGCCTAGCCTGGGGTGCATGGCGCTGCACTTCGTCGCCAGCAGGCCGGACCCGGCTCTCGTGCGGCTGCCCTGGTCCACGCCCCTGGCGGAGTGGACCGACGAGTTCGTCGTGCCCCTCCCCCGCGGGCTGAGCCGTCACATCGTGCGGATCGTCCGGCTGAGCGAGCACATGTACGCGATCAAGGAGACGCAGGAGGAGATCGCCTTCCGGGAGTACCGCCTGCTCCGCGACCTGCACCGCATCGGCCTCCCCGCGGTCAAGCCGGTCGGCGTGGTGACCGGTCGCGAGAGCGAGGACGGCGAGGATCTCCCGTGCGCGCTGCTGACCGAGCACCTCGCGTTCTCGCTTCCCTACCGTGCCCTGTTCGCGCACGGAATGAGCGCCGAGAGCCTGCCCAGCCTGGTCGACGCCCTGGTCGTGCTGCTGGTCCGGCTGCACCTCGCGGACTTCTACTGGGGGGACGTCTCCTTGTCGAACGTCCTGTTCCGCCGCAGCGCCGGCGGCTTCGCGGCGTACCTCGTGGACGCCGAGACCGGCGAGCTCCGACCCACGTTGTCGCGGCAGATGCGCGAGTACGACGTCCAGGTCGGCTGCGAGAACGTCTTCGCCGAGCTGCTCGACCTCCAAGCCGGTGGTCGGATCAGCGCGAGCGTGGAGGGGCACGAGATCGTCGCGCTGATCCAGAAGCGCTACGACGAGCTCTGGAGCGAGCTGACGGCCGAGGAGGAGTTCAGCACCGACGAGATGTGGCGGATCGAGCAGCGCATCGAGCGCCTGAACGAGCTCGGCTTCGACGTCGACGAGCTCGACATCGTCACCGACTTCGACGGCGACCAGATACGGATCCAGCCCAAGGCGGTCGAGGCGGGACACCACGCGCGCGAGCTGCAGGCGCTGACCGGGCTGTCCGTGGAGGACGCCCAGGCCCGCAGGCTCCTCAACGACCTGACGTCGTTCATCGTCCACTACGACCTCGGCCGCGAGGACAAGGCGATCGCGGCCAACCGCTGGTTCAGCGAGATCTTCGAGCCGATCATGGCGATGGTGCCCCCCGAGGCACGTGGCAAGCTCGAGCCGGCCGAGATCTTCCACGAGATCCTCGTGCACCGGTGGTACCTGTCGGAGCGAGCCGGACACGAGATCGGGATCATCGAGACCGCCCGTGACTACATCGACAACGTCCTCCGCACGAAGCCCGACGAGCTGGTCGCCGCGGACGACGCCGACGAGGCGGCGCTGCCCGAGGAGGACCAGGACGCCTCTGTCCTCTAGCGGAGGAGGTCCCGGCCGATCACCAGCCGCTGGATCTGGTTGGTGCCCTCGAAGATCTGGGTGACCTTGGCGTCGCGGAAGAGCCGTTCGACGGGGTACTCCCGCGTGTAGCCGTCGCCGCCGAGCACCTGGATCGCGTCGGTGGTGACCCGCATCGCGGCATCGGTCGCGGTCAGCTTCGCGACGCTCGCCTGGCGGCTGAACGGCCGGCCGGCGTCCTTCAGCCGCGCCGCGTACAGGTACGTCGCGCGGGCCCGCTCGACGTCCGCGGCCATGTCGGCCAGCAGGAACTGGAGCCCCTGCTGCTCGCCGATCGGCTTCCCGAACTGCTGCCGCTCCCCGGCGTACGCCACCGCGTGCGCCAGCGCGGCCTGGGCGATGCCCGTCGCGACGGCCGCGATCCCGAGTCGCCCCGCGTCGAGGGCCGACAGGGCGACCCGCATGCCCGCGCCCTCGTCCCCCACGAGCTGGGCGGCCGGGATGCGTGCTCCCTCGAAGACCACCTGGGTGGTGACGTCGCAGGCCAGCCCCATCTTCTTCTCAGGCGCACCGAAGGTCATGCCGGCGGTGTCGGCGGGCACGACGAGCGCCGACAGACCGTGCTTGGCGTCGGCCGAGGTACGGGCGAAGAGGACGTAGTAGTCCGCGCACGAGCCGTTGCTGGTCCACTGCTTGGTGCCGTCGATGACGTACGCGTCACCGTCCAACACGGCCCGGGTGCGGATGCCGCTGACGTCGGAGCCGGCCTGGGGCTCGGACAGGCAGTAGGCGCCGAGCCAGTCGCCGCTGAGCATCTGAGGCAGCCACTCCTGCTTGAGCTCGTCGCTGCCGTTCGACGCGACGACGTTCGCGGTCAGGCTGTGGACACTCACGCCGACGGCGACGCTCGGCCACGCGGTCGCGATCTCCTCGACGACCTGGAGGAACACCTCGTACGGCTGGCCGCCGCCGCCGTACTCCTCGTCGAACGGCAGGCTCAGCAGCCCGGACTTCCCGAGCAGCCGGTACGCCGCCTCCGGGAACTCGCCCCGCTCCTCCGCCTCGTGCACCTGCGGCGCGAGCTCCTTGGTGGCGATCTCACGGGTCAGCTCGAGCAGCGCCTCCGCGATCCCGTCGTCGTCCGGCGGCAGCAAGCGATCGACCGTCGTACCCACCCCGTCGATGATGCCACCTTGTGACAGTTTCCCCCCAAGCGGCACCGACCCGTCACACCGCCGACCTGGCGATTGCGTCACGCGTCACGACGCTCACCCGGCGATTGCGACACACGTCAACACGCTGACCTGGCGTTCGCGACACACGTCACGACACTCACCCGGCGTTCGCGACACAGGTCAAGACGCTCACCTGGCGATTGCGACACGCGAATACGCGTCGACCCGGCCTTCGTGTCACACGCCTGGCGTCCACCCGGCCGACCTCGTCGTACTCGAGCGCCGGGTCACCGCGATTTTGCGTGCCCCGAGCGCCGGGTCAGCGCGATTTTGCGTGACCCGAGAGCCGGGTCAGCGCGATCCTGCGTGACCCGATCGCCGGGTGAGCGCGATTTTGCGTGACCCGAGCGCCGGGTCAGCGCGATTTTGCGTGACCCGAACGCCAGGTCAGCGCGATCTTCCGTGACCCGAACGCCAGGTCAGCGGTGTTGGGAGAGGGCGTAGAGGGTGATCGAGGCGGCGACGCCGGCGTTGAGGGACTCCAGGCTCGAGGCCATCGGGATGGAGACCAGCCGGTCGCAGGTCTCGCTGACCAGGCGGCCGAGGCCGTCGCCCTCGGAGCCGACGACGACGAC
>DATBDF010000268.1:0-3695 GCA_036270075.1 Nocardioides sp. | reverse complement strand
CCGGGCAGCGACGTGCTGGTCGTCGACGACAGCAGCCCGGACGGGACCGCGGACCTGGTGTGTGCCCATCCCTCCTACGGTCGGCACGTCCACCTCCACCTCCGCGCTGTGAAGGAAGGGCTCGGCGCTGCCTACCGCAGCGGGTTCGCCTGGGCCCTGGCCGACGGCTACGACGCGGTGGTCCAGCTGGACGCCGACGGATCGCATCCACCGGACCAGGTGGTGGCCATGGTCGCGCTGCTGGACAGTCATGACGTCGTCGTCGGCTCCAGGTACGTCGCCGGAGGAGGCACCGAGCACTGGCCACGCGGACGACGTGCGCTGTCCTGGGCAGCCAACACGTACGCGCGCCGGGTACTCGGTCTGCGCACCCGGGACTCGACCTCAGGCTTCCGAGCGTGGCGATCGACCGCGCTGGCGGTCACCGGTGTCCTGGACACCGTGTCGAACGGCTACGGGTTCCAGGTCGAGAACACGTGGCGTGCCGAGCGCGCGGGGTTGCGTGTCGCCGAGCACCCCATCACCTTCTCCGACCGGAGCCTGGGCACCTCCAAGATGACGCTCGACGTCGTCCGTGAGGCCGCCCGCCTCGTCCTGACGTGGCGGTTCCACGAGCTCCGTCACGGGTACCGTGCCGCTGACCCCGGCGGCGTCTCCCGCATCACACCCACACCTCCCGCAACTGCCCGCCGATGAGGACGGACCCGACCGTCGACGTCGGCGTCCCTCCCGCCTCGAGGTCCGAGGGCGGCCTGGCGGGTCAGGATGCGGTGGACGAGGCGCGATCTCGGCCGGTCAGGCCCCTGCTGGCGGTCATGCGGCCCGTGGTGTCCTGGGTCTTCGCCGTGGCTCTCCTGATGATCGGGCTTCCGGCCGCGGTCGGGGTCTCCTGGAGCGTCGTCATGCCGGTGGTGACCTCGCTGAGGTGGACCTCGGCGTGCATCCTCGTCGCGGTGTGGTGTCTCGGGCTCTTCGTGCACTCCTTCCTCCTGACCGCCGCGGCCCCCGGTCTCACCCGATCTCGGGCCGTGACGGTGCACGTCACCGGGAGCGCGGTGGCCAGCGTCATGCCGTTCGGTGGCGCGGCGGGGCTCGAGGTCCATCGGCGGATGTTGCGGTCCTGGGGCGTCGGTGGACCAGCCTTCGCCGGCTACGCACTGCTCATCACCACGTGGGGCATCGGATGCAAGCTGCTCCTTCCTCTCGTCGCCGCGATCACTCTCGGGGCGGCGGGAGAGACGGTGACGACGCCGCTGAGGGCAGCAGGGCTCGCGTCGGGCCTCGGCTTCCTCGTGCTGGTGGCGGCCGGCGCGGCCCTCTTGGCGAGTGAGCGCTGGGCCATCCGTCTCGGTGGGGTGGTCGACGGCCTCGCGCGCAGGCTCGCACGGAGCACGAGCGGGAGTCATCAGACCCGGGCCGCCACTGCCGTGGTCGGCATCCGGCACGACTGCAGCCGTCTGGTCGCGAACGGATGGGCCCGCATGACCACCGGCATCGCCGGGTACGCCGCGCTCCAGTGCCTCCTCCTGGGCGTGTGCCTGCACCTGGCCGGCGCCGGGAACACGGTTCCCGAGGTCGTGACCGGGTTCGCGGTCGAACGCATGGTGACCATCCTTCCCATCACGCCGGGCGGTGTCGGAGTGGGCGATCTCGGTCTGGTGACCGTGCTGCTGGCGTTCGGCGGCAACCCGGCCGGGGTCGCCGTTGCCGCTCTCCTCTATCGGACCTTCGTCTTCACCGTCGAGGTTCCCGTCGGTGCCTGCCTCCTGGGTCTGTGGCTGCTCAGGCGGCGCGCCTCACGACGTGACGCGACAGGGGGGCCGAGACCCGCCCAGCCCGTGGAGCGGGCGTTGGCGCGGTCCTCCGTCGTTCGGTCTCCGCCGCCGGACGAGCACCCGTAGGGTTCGACGATGCGAGGGACCTGGGTCGTGCTGGCGGTGGGCGGACTGCTCGCCGTTCAGAGCTGCTCCGCAGGCGACCAGACGGCACACTCCGAGGCGCCCGGGTCGGAGTCGCCACTCGCGTCCCCATCCGTCTCCGGGTCTCACCCCACTCATCCCACGCACTCCCGTCGAGCGGCGTCCCGCTCGCACGCTCCGTCGCGAGCCGGTTCCCCGAGCACCCCGACCGCGCATCGGGCCGATCTGCCGACCAAGGTGCTGGTCGTCATCGAGGAGAACCACTCGTTCGACCAGATGCGGTCCGGGATGCCGTACCTCGCGGGACTCTCCGAGCGCTACGGGTACGCCACGCAGTGGCACGCGATCACTCATCCCAGCGAGCCCAACTACTTGGCCATCGCCGGTGGATCCACCTTCGGCATCACCGACGACGAGCCGCCGGCCGACAACGCCCCCGAGGTCGGCCAGGCGCCGTCGGTGTTCTCCGAGGCTCTGAACGCCGGGAAGACCGCCGCGACCTACGCCGACGCCATGCCGACGCCGTGCGCCCTCGCCGACGCCTACCCCTACGCCGTTCGGCACAACCCGTGGACCTACTTCGCGTCACAGCGCGCCGCCTGTGCCGCCCACGACCGCGCGGCGGAGTCGTTCGTCGACGCCGCGAGCAACAACCGGCTACCCGACGTCGGGTTCCTCATCCCGGACATGCTGCACGACGCCCATGACGGGTCCCTGGCCGCTGCGGACGCCTGGCTGCGGACGCAGCTCACCCCTGTCCTGGCGAGCACGGACTTCACGTCCGGGAGGCTCGTGGTCGTCGTCACCGCGGACGAGGACGACCGCCACTCCGACAACCGGGTGCTGACCTCGGTGCTGACACCCAGGGTGAACCACGAGGTCGTCGACGCTCCGCTCACCCACTACTCGCTCTCGCGTTTCATCGCCCAGGTGCTCGGCGTCGCACCACTGGGACAAGCCGCGGACGCACCGGACATGGTGGCGGCCTTCGGCCTCTAGCACCGGTCGAGGGTCCGAAGCGCTCGGACCTTCGACCGATCTGAACCGCCCTGTCGGCTGCATCACTGCTCCTTCGACGTGGTGTGCGATCGCCGGCGGCGGCCACGGGTGGAGACGCGGAGCCCGAGCAACTGCTGCCGCCACCGGACGCCGCCGTGGCCGTGGAGCTGGTCCCCGGGCGGGTCGGTGTCGACGGCGATGTGTTCCCCCTGGTCTCATCGCCGCCAGCCTGCGACCGACCCACGCCCCCCGGCAACGGGGACGACCCCCTGACGGACCCCCTGGAATTGGCGGAGGGGCTGGTCTGTAGGCCGGGTTCTGTTCCCGGGCGCCTTGCGGCGCTCCGTTCGGCGACCATCCATCTCGGGCCGCCGTTGCCGACGGCCTCGTGCGGTCCACCCGCGCACTCGGGCGGGCAGCCCTCGGACGTGCGCTGTTCGACCTTGCTCCGGGCGGGGTTTGCCGAGCCGACCCGGTCGCCCGGGCCGCTGGTGGTCTCTTGCACCACCGTTTCACCCTTACCGCGGTCCGAGGACTGCGGCGGTCTGTTCTCTGTGGCACTGTCCCGCGGATTGCTCCGGGTGGGAGTTGCCCACCGCCCTGCCCTGGGGAGCCCGGACCTTCCTCGACACCTGTTCATACCAGCTCATACCTGCCAGGTGCCGCGGTCGCCCGACCAACCCCTCCGCGTCGGAGATTCTAGGTGCGTCGGGACGAGCGTGGGAAACCACGCGCGCGACAGAGCGCCGGGCCGACCCGGTGAGGGGGTCGACCCGG
>DATBDF010000267.1:0-16924 GCA_036270075.1 Nocardioides sp. | reverse complement strand
CCTGTTCGACTTCGAGCTCACCGACGACGACATCACTTCGATCTCCGCCCTCGACCGGGGCGAGTCCGGGCGCACGGGCCCGAACCCGAACACCTTCGACATGATCCGCCGCTGACCCACTTCGGGTCGTCCGCCTGAGCGGCCAGTAGGGCCTCCTCTCAGGCGGACGACCCGGTGTCTGCGGCCAGGGCTTGGCCCCAGCGGCGCAGGATCGCGGCGAGCTGGGCGCGCTCACGCTCGGAGAGGCCGGCCACGAGGCGGTGTTCGTTGGCGATGTGGCGCTCCATGAGGCCGTCGACGAGGTCGAACCCCTGATCGGTGAGCCGGACCCGGCGCGAGCGTGCGTCGTCGCGGCTGACCGTGCGGGTCACGAGGCCGCCCCGCTCCAGCCGGTCGATGCGCTTGGTGACCGCCGACGAGGTGACCATGGTCGACGCGCCGAGCTCACCCGGCGTCAGCTCGTACGGCGCACCGCTCCGGCGCAGCGTGACCAGGACGTCGAAGTCGCCATCGCCGAGCCCGGCTTCCGCGAAGACGCTCCGCAGCTCGACGTTCAGGACGTCTCCGAGCCGGTGGAGCCGCCCGATCAGCCCGATCGGCGACGCGTCGAGGTCGGGCCGCTCCCGCGCCCACTGCGCGAGGATCCCGTCGACATGATCCGGCTCCACGGCTTCACTATACCTTCCGTGGAAGGTAATATATCTTCCGTGGAAACTAACTCCTGGCGAGCACTCGCCCTCACAGCGTTCGCCCCGGCCGCGTGGGGTACGACGTACCTGGTCACCGAGCGCCTGCTGCCGCCCGACCGCCCCCTCCTCTCGGCGATGCTGCGGGCGCTGCCGACGGGGCTCGTCCTGCTGGCCGCCACGCGGCGGCTCCCCTCCGGCATCTGGTGGTGGCGGGCGACGCTGCTCGGCGTGTGCAACATCGGGATGTTCTTCCCCCTCCTGTTCCTCGCGGCGTACCGGCTCCCCGGGGGCCTGGCGTCCACCCTGCAGGCCACCTCGCCGCTGGCCGTCATGGCCCTGGCGGCGGTGATCATCGGCGAGCGCGCGGGCCTCGCCCGGATAGCCGCCGCGGGAGTCGGCATCGCGGGGGTCTCCCTGCTGGTCCTGCGCGCCCCCGGCGAGCTCGACGCGGTCGGGCTCGTGGCCGCGTTCGGCTCGGTGGTCGTCTCGGCGCTGGGGTTCGTTTTGATCAAGCGCTGGACCCCGCCGGTCGACATGCTCACCCTCGTCTCCTGGCAGCTGGTCGCCGGCGGTCTGGTCCTGCTGCCGGTCGCCATCGTGGTCGAGGGCGCCCCGCCGCACCTGGACGCCCCCGCCGTCGGCGGCTACCTGTGGCTGATGGTGGCCGGCACCGGCGTCGCCTACTGGTGCTGGTTCACCGGTCTGCGCGCCATGCCGGCCGGAGCGGTGTCCCTGGTCGGCCTGGTCAATCCCGTCGTCGGCACGGTCCTGGGCGTCGCGGTGGCGGGCGAGGTGTTCGGGTGGGTCCAGGCTGCTGGGATGCTGCTCGTGCTCGGCGGCGTCATTGCTGGTCAACCCGGCACGATCGCCTGGGCGCGCCGTGTTCGACAGGGACGGCCTCCTGCCGCAGCACCTCGTCAGCCGGAGCCCGCCCCCGCGGAGGCCTGCGTCTAGCGGATCTGGACCTTGACCTCGTTGGAGGCCAGGTGGGTGTCGGAGTCGATGACACGGAAGCGGTTCATGCCCGGCGTACCCGTCTGGATGTACGTCGAGAAGGTGCCGTTGGTGACCGTCGCCGAGATCGAGTAGAAGTCCTGCCAGGAACCGTTGCTGAACTTCTGGACGTTGAGCACGGCCCCCTCCCCGCCCGGATACGTGCCGGTGAGGTCGATCCGGCCCATCGGCGACACCGACGTCTGGCCGGACTGCAGGGAGATCTGCTTCTTCGGCTTCTTGATCTTCGGAGGAGGCGAGTGGGTTCCGTTCGACGTCGGGTTCGAGCCCAGAGTGATCGAGGGCCCGCTGGCCGGCTTCGTCTTCTCGGGCTTGGGCACGATCATCGTCTCGTCGTTGCCACCGCCGACCGCGGCGGCGTGTCCACCACTGAGCCCGAGGACATGAGCGCCCGCGACGAACGCGATGGACGCCACGAGACCGACCGCCACGGCCACGCCGACCAGGGCGATCAGCCCGAAGACAACCGGACGATCCTCGTCGGACTTCACGTCGGGACCCTCCTCCTCGGATGTCGGCTGGAACTCCCATTGTCACGGACCGGGCCAACCGGACCGAATCGCCGATCCGGACCGGCCGGGTCATCCTCGAGGATGATTCCCCGGTCGAGCCGTCATCCTCATGGGGTAAATCGGTCCTCGGGCGCTGACCCGGGGCCGGTGTCCGACATAGAACTACCTCCGCAGGGGTCCGCCCGAGTGGCCCCGTCCAGGAGGAAACCACATGCAGACGCGTTACCGCGCCGCAGCCACCGCGCTGCTGCTGACGGCCACGGCCGGCATGGCTGCTATCGGAGGGTCCGCCGAGGCCTCCGGGTCGCACCATTCCGGCGCCGGCGCCGGAGCCGCCCCGAGCCTGACCATCACGATCAAGGCCAAGGCCGGGGCCGTGAAGCTCTCGGACGACAGGTTCCGGCCCGGCAACACGGTGTTCAAGGTCAAGAACATCGACGGGCAGGACTCGAAGGGTCTGATCCAGGTCTTCCGGCTCAAGCCCGGGTACACGCTCCAGGAGGCCTTCGCAGACTTCCAGCAGGCGTTCTCCGGTGGGACTGACCAAGCAACCATCGACGCCATCAATCGCGTGTACGACAACATCGTCTTCTACGGTGGCATGGAGGCGAAGGGCGGCCCGAACCTCTCCAGCTCGTGGGCGGTGCGGATCGACCAGGCCGGCACCTACTACGTCGCGAACCTCGACAAGAACAGCTTGACCAGCTTCAAGGCCAAGGGCGACAAGCAGGTGCGCGGTCTGCCGCGGCAGACCGGGTTCGTCGACGCGGTCGTCGGCCCGCACGGTGTCGGCAACGACTTCAAGGCGGGCAGGGACAACCTGAAGAGCGGCTGGATGAGCACGACGAACAAGGCCCACGAGCCTCACTTCGTCGACCTCGAGCAGGTCAAGAAGGGCACGAAGGACTCGGACATCAGCGCCGCGTTCCAGGGTGGTCCGGACCCGACCGTCCACGGTGGCGGATCCACGGGGACCGGCGTGATCAGCCCCGGGCACCGGTTCCTGTGGACCTACGACCTGCCGCACGGCCGTTACGCCGCGCTCTGCTTCATGCCCAGCGACGTCGACGGCACGCCCCACGCGATCATGGGGATGCACACGGTGTTCAACCTGCACTGAGGCGACAGCTCCCTCCCGTCGCGGACCGCGCCGGATCCCAGCGGCGGGAGGGACCTCGTCAGGGATCGATGCGCTCACCGGCGAGCTGCCTGGCTTTCCTCTGTGCCACGGCATGCTCGTCGGTGCGCGCGTCGTACCTCCAGAAGTCCTTGAGCCACAACGCGGTGAGCGAGACCCCGGCGACACAGGAGACGCCGCCGCTGATGATCGCTCCCCGGACCGTCCACCGGTCCGCCACGACACCCGCGCGCACCTGGCCGGCCAGGGGGCCGACCGAGTAGCTCAGCATCTCGATGCCGGCGAGTCGCCCGCGCAGGTTGTCCGGAATCGTCTGGTTCCAGATCGTCCCGCGGAAGACCGCCGAGATCATGTCCGCCGCCCCCGCCAGCGCGAAGAACAGGATGGCGAGCCAGATCGTGGGCGCGAAGCCCGCAGCCGCGATGAAGGCGCCGTAGACGGCGGCCGCGATCACGATCGCCCGTCCATGGTGGTTCACGCGCGACGTCCAGCCCGAGAGAGCCGTCGCGACGAGGGCGCCGACGGTCTCGGCGGAGTAGAGGAACCCCAACAGCTGGGGTTGGCCGAAGACCTGTTCGGCCAGTGCCGGGAAGAGCACCACGGGCATCGCCAGCAGCATCGCCGCCATGTCGACCAGATAGGTGCCGAGCAGGTCGCGCCGGCCGACGGCATAGCGCAGCCCCTTGCCGATGCCCGAGAGGCTCGGTGCCTCGGTCTCCCCGACGTGGGGATAGCGGCGCATCGCGGCGTACATCATGGAGGCGACGAACAGACCGATGACGTCGACGAAGAAGCACCAGCCCGGGCCTACCGTGGCCACCAGCAGCCCGCCGATCGTCGGACCCACGAGCACGCCACCTTGCATGCCGAAGCTCGACAGGGCGTTCGCCGCGACCAGCTCGTCGTGGCGCACGGTCCGCGGCAGGAGCGCCTCGCGCGAGGGCCGTTGCAGTGCCGAGGAGGAGACCAGCAGGCCCGAGACCACGAAGATCTCCCAGAGCCGCGGGTTGTCGGAGAAGGCGTTGATCGCGAGCCAGGTCGTGAACGCCGCCTGGGCGATGCCGGTCCAGATCAGCAGCAACCGCCGATCCACGTGGTCGGCGAGCGCCCCGCCGTACAAGCCGAACACGATGAGCGGCACCAGCTCGACGAGCCCGATGGCGCCGACCGCGAAGTTCGAGTGGGTGAGCTGGTAGATCTGGTACGGGATCGCGACGTAGGTCATCATCCCGCCGAGGTAGAAGACGGTCCCGGCGATCAGGAGCAGGCGGAAGTCACGGTGCTCGCGGAAGGGCCCCAGGTCCATCCGGAGCGCGCGAAAACGTGCCCCCCAACCCATGGGCACGATTGTGGCGGGCGGGAAACGGCCGGTACACGCGAATCGGACATCCTGCGACGAGATTCACCCGACCGGGCGACCGACATCACCCTGACCGATCACGGGACCCGATCACTCCGGGTCAGTCCGAACGGGTCACCCGGATCCGCGAGCCGCGGCGGGGCACGGTGGTGATGTTGCGGACCCGGGGCCGATCCGTCCCCGCTGCGGTCACGTCGTACGCCGTGAGGATGGCGCGGAGGATCGCGACGCCCTCCATCAGTGAGAAGCCGGCTCCGATGCACCGGCGCACACCGCCACCGAACGGGATCCAGGTGTGGACCGGCGGGTTCTGCCCCAGGAACCGGGTCGGGTCGAAGCGCTCGGGGTCGGGGTGGTTGTCGCCACGACGGTGCGCGATCAGGATCGACGGACCGACCGTCGCACCCGCCGGCAGGTCCCAGCCGGCGACGGTGGCCGGCCGCATCAGGGTCCGCACCACCATCGGGATCACCGGGTGGAGCCGCATCGCCTCCTTGACCACGGCCTCCAGGTAGTCCTCGTCGCCGTCGCGGGCGGCTCGCCGGGCCCGGGCCAGGACCACCCGGTCGCGACCGAGCTCGTAGAGGGCCCACGAGAGCGCACTCGCCGTCGTCTCGTGTCCCGCGAGAGCAGGGTCACCAGCTGGTCGCGGAGCTCCTCGTCGGTGAGCCGGTCGTCGTCACTTCCCGCGTCGATCAGCCGGGAGAGCACGTCCGTGCGCCGGCCGAGGTCGCGAGCCGCGCGACGCTCGCGGATCTCGGCGTACATCAGCTCGTCGAGGCGGTAGGCGTTGTCGACGGTCCTCTTCCAGGGCCCGAGGTGCTGCAGGGCCGGGTAGCCCCAGCCGAGCAGGACCGCGGGGCTGACGTTCACCGTGCGGTTCACGCAGGGCCGCAGCCGGGCCAGCCGACGCTCGTCGCTCACCCCGAAGACGACGCGCAGGATCACCTCGAGCGTCAGCGCGTTCATCCGGTCGAGGCTCCGGAACTCCTCGCCCGGTCTCCAGCGGGCCACCTCCTCGCGCGCGACCTCGTCGACCACGCTGCGGTAGCCACGGAGGGCGTGACCGTTGAACGCGGGCATCAGCAGGGCCCGGGCGCGCCTATGCTCACGGCTGTCCTGCAGGAGCAGCGAGTGCTCCCCCATGATCGGGCCGAGGATCGCGTTGCCCTTGCCGGCGTGGAACGCCTCGGGGTCGGCGGCGAAGATCTCCTTGGCGTGCTCCGGGCGGGTGAACAGCACCAGGGGCCGCCCCCCGGGTACGACGCGGACGGTGAACACGTCGCCGTACCGGCGCCAGAGGTACGGCACGAACTGGTGACGGAACCGAAGCAGACCGACCGTCTGGGCCCACGCCGGCCACCGAGGTCCCGGTGGCAGACCGCGCCTGTCGAACCGCGGTGCCGGCCCACCGCCGAACGGTCGCATCCGCTCGAACCGGCGGGCGGTCAGGATCGCGGTGTCGGACTGCTCCAGCGTGGTCATCGGCGACTCCGTTCCGCTCGCCATACTACGAGTACGTGAACGAGCCGGGGGACGCGCGGTCAGGCCGGCGGTGACTCAGCCGATCAGGCCGTCGCGTCGCGCGATCGCGGCCGCCTCGGTGCGGCCGGAGGCGCCGAGCTTGCCGAGGATGTTCGACACGTGCACCGAGACGGTCTTGGTGCTGATGAAGAGCTGACGCCCGATCTCGCCGTTGGTGCGGCCCTGAGCCACCAGGGCGAGGATCTCCGACTCTCGTCGGGTCAGCGACTGCCGGACGTCGCGGGTGGCCGCCGGCGCCGCCGCTGCCTGCCCGAGCAGCCGGAGCAACGGCTCGGCCCCGAGCCCGCGAGCTGTCTCGACGGCCGCCTCGCGGGCCGCGCGGGCACCGTCGGTGTCGCCGGTCGCGCTCAGCACGTCGGCCAGGGCGGCCCGGACGGCCGCGAGCTCGTACGGCGCGGCGTACGCCTCGAAGCGGGACTCCGCCTCGCGCCAGGCCGCGACCAGGTCGGCCTGCGACGGCGGGTCGATGTCGGCGGCCCAGCGCCACCGCAGGAGCTCGGCGTCGACCCTCGACTCCCAGGCCCGACTCTCGGGCCCCCAGGAGCTGCCGGACTTCTCGTTGCGCCGCTCCAGCACGGCGTGCGCGTCGTCGACCAGACCGGCCACCAGGGAGGCGTCGGCCGCGCGCTCGGTGGCGCTGCGGCGGGACGCGCTCGAGGCGAAGGCGGCCAGCGTGGTCGCCGCCAGGCGGACCCGCGCCTGGAACAGGGGATGCCAGATGTTCGTCAGCGTGTCGACCACGACGCGGTAGGTCTGGTAGGCGGTGGTCTGATCTCCTGCCAGCTCCGCGGCCTCCATCTCGGCCGACCCGGCGGTCGTGGCGACCAGACCCTCCTCACGCCAGAACGGGCGCAGGCTGCGGGCCAGCGCGAGCCCCTCGGCATCGCCCCGGGCGACCAGGATCTGCGACCGCGTGCCACCGAACAGGGCGCCGTAGATCGGGGGGACCACCTCGTCGGTGAGGTCCAGGACCTTCAGCGAGTCGTCCCAGCGGCCCTGCATCCGCAACGACACGGCGTGCATCCACCGCGCCTCGGCGGCATACGGGACCCAGGGCGTGCCCTCGTCCTTGGCGCGGACGGTCGCTTGGGTGAACGCGTCGTCGGCCTGGGCGAACTCGGCGTTGTCGAGGTGGTGGTTGCCGAGGAGGAGCAGGGCTCGGAGCTCGGTGTTCGAGGCGCCGGCGTCGACGGCGCCGGCGATCGCGGTGCGGAGCGCCTCGACGAGGGACTCGGACGGACCGCCCTTCTTCTCCAGGCCGACCAGGGTGGTGCGGATGTCGCTGGCCAGGCGCGGCATGTCCAGCCGCTCGGCCAGGGCCAACGCCGTCATCGCGACCTCGCGCCCCTCCTTGAACCGACCGGAGCGCGCCAGCATCCGGGCGTGGACCGCCAGGACCTTGGCACGCGCGTTGGTCGGCTCGTCCGGCACGAGCGACACCGCCTCGGTGGTGAGGTCGAGGGGGTCCTGCAGGGTCTCGGTCATAGCCATGGCGAAGGCGAGGGTGCCCAGCAGCTGACCGCGGACGGCATTGTCGGCGTCGGCCGGCAGGTGGTCGACCTGCTCGCGGACGACGCCGAGGGCTCGGGCGGGGTGACCAGCGGCGATGAGGGCGTCGGAGACCAGGCCGACCAGGCGCGGGTAGTCGAGGCCGGTGTCGTCGGGCATCCGGGTGTCGAACCAGAGGTCGAGCGCCTGGAGGTAGTGCTGCGCGGCCTCCTCGGCGCCACCGACGCCGCGCGCGTCGTCGCCGGCACGCAGGCTGGCGGTGAGGGCGGTCGCGTAGTCCTTGGCGAGTCGGGCGTGGCGCGCGAGCTCCGCGGCGGTGCCGGTGGCGCTGCCGTCCTTGAGCGCCTGGGCGTACGCCGCGTGGAGGCTGGTGCGCTCGCCCGGGAGGAGGTCGTCGTACACCGCCTCGGCGAGGAGCGCATGGCGGAAGCGGTAGAAGTCGTCGCCGCTCGGCACCAGCACGTGACCCTCGACGGCGTCGCGCACCGCGCTGTCCAGGTCGACGGGGGCCAGGCCCACCACGGCGCTGAGGGCCGCGTGGGAGACCCGGCGGCCCGCCACCGCGGCGGCGCGGACCACGGTGACGGCCGAGTCGTCGAGGTTCTCCAGGCGCACCAGGAGGAGCTCGGCGAGGTCCTCGGGGATGCGGCCGGTACGGCTGCGCGTGGCGCCGACCAGCTCCTCGACGAAGAACGCGTTGCCCTCGGCGCGACCGACGATGTCGCGGACCTGCTCCTCGGGAAGGGGGTCGGGATGGAGCTGCTGCACGAGGCGGCGTACGTCGGCACCACCGAGCGGGTCGACCTGGAGCCGCTCCACCCCGGACATCCGCGCCCACACCGCGACCTGTCGGCGGAGGGGGTGGCGACGGTAGAGATCGTCGGACCGGTACGACGCGACCAGCGCCACCGGGGCCTCGAAGCCGCGGCCGAACAGGAAGCTCATCAGGTCTCGCGTCGACTGGTCGGCCCAGTGGAGGTCCTCGACGACGAGCAGGAGGCACTGGCGGGAGCCGGCGGCCTCGGCCAGCGCGTGGACGGCGTCGAACAGGGCGGCCTGGTCGGCCGGGACGGACTCGGGATCGGTGGCCTGGCTCAACATCCGCTGACCTGGCAGCAGACGGAGCAGCGCGGGATGGCGCTCGGCGACCTCGTCGAAGAGGTCGGGCAGCTCACGGGCGACACGACCGGTGATCTCGGAGAAGGGGAGGTAGGGGAGGGCGCTGTCGGCGAAGTCGAGACAGTGCCCGGCCTGGACCAGCCAGCCCTCGGCGACGCTGCGGTCGCGGAGCTCGGTCAACAGGCGGGTCTTGCCCACGCCGGCGTCTCCGGCGAGGAGTACTGCAGAACGGTCGGTGGCAGAAACAGAGATGCCGAGCGTGGAGCACAGCTGCTCCAGCTCGGCATCTCGCCCGACCAACTCCGATGTCATGTGGTCCATCATGTCGGGGACCACGGACACCGACATCTCAGTTGATCCAGTTCTTCTCGTTGGTGGCCGCGTCGGGCCCGTCCCACTCGAGGCGACGACGCCACTTGCGGTACCGGACCGGCTTCAGCTCCGCCCGCGCCCGACTGGCGTGGTACTGGAACTCCGGCTCGAGGAGGAACAAGTCGTTCATCACGGTGATCCCTTCATGTCTTGTCTGGCTGACATGTAGAGACTCGCTCCCTGAGGTAGGCCCGGACATCGGCACCGCTCCCTATCTGTGCCGGCGCCCTACCTAAGAAATGGCTCCTCCAGGCGGGGATACCTACCTCAGACACCCACTCGGACGGCTGAGGTGGCAGCAGGCTCAGACGGGCCGCCCGTCGAGCCAGGTGGCGGATACCAGGGGTACGCCGGGGCGATAGGCCAGGTGGACGTACGTCGGTGCGTCCAGGAGCACCAGGTCGGCCCGCTTGCCGACTGTCAGAACGCCGACGTCGTCCCGGTCGAGGGCGGCCGCGCCCCCCGTGGTGGCGGCGTACACGGCCTCGGCCGGGGTCATCCCCATCTCGCGCACCGCCAGCGCGATGCAGAGGGGCAGGGAGCTGGTGTAGCAGGACCCCGGGTTGCAGTCCGAGGCCACGGCCACCCGCACTCCTGCGTCCAGGAGCCTCCGGGCGTCCGGGTACGGGTGTCGTGTGGAGAACTCCACGCCCGGCAGGAGGGTGGCGATCGTCCCGGAGTCCGCGAGTGCGGCGACGTCCTCTTCCTCGAGGTACGTGCAGTGGTCGACCGCTGTCAGCCCCAGCTCGCAGGCGAGGCGTACGCCGGGCCCCGGACCGAGCTGGTTCGCGTGCAGGCGACCCCGCAGGCCGACCGCAGCCCCGGCTTCGAGTACGGCCCGGGACTGGTCGAGGTCGAAGGCCCCGGTCTCACAGAACGCGTCGATCCACTGCGCGTGCGGGGCGCACGCCTCCAGCATCGGGCCGGTCACCAGCGCGACGTACTCCTCGGGTGAGGTGCCCTCGGGGACGACGTGCGCACCCAGGAACGTCGTCTCCTCGGTGAACAGACGCGCGACCGCCAGGCTGCGCGCCTCGTCGTGGACGCTGAGCCCGTAGCCGCTCTTGATCTCGACCGTCGTCGTGCCCTGGCGCCGCATCTCGGCCACGAGATGCGCCACATGGCTCGTCAGCTGCTCGTCCGTCGCTGCGCGGGTGGCGGCCACGGTGGTCCGGATGCCGCCGGCGGCGTAGGGCTCACCCGCCATCCGGGCGGCGAACTCGGCTGCTCGGTCGCCGGCGAAGACCAGGTGGGAGTGGGAGTCGACGAACCCGGGGACGACGGCGCGACCACCCACGTCGACCTGTTCGTCGGCGGCCGGCGCACCCGCGGCGTGACCCACCCAGGCAACCCGCGAACCCTCGACGACCAGGGCCGCGTCCTCGATGAGCCCGAGCAGGTCGTCGGCGTCGGGATCGTTGGTGACGAGCTCGCCGATGTGGGTGAGGAGGGTGCTGCTCATGTCCAGATCCTCCCGATGACGTCGTCCAGGTCGCGACCGAGCCCGTGGCGGTCCCCCTCGCGGAACACCACCCGACCGTCGACGACCACGTGCGTGACGTCCTCGGCAGCCGCGGCGAAGGCGGCGGTCTGCTCATCCGCGCCCGTTCCGGCCGTCCGCACCCCGTCGGTCGCGATCGTCACGAGGTCGGCGCGCCTCCCGACCGCGATGGCCCCCGCGTCGTCCCACCCGAGCGACTCGTGCCGGGTCCCCGCGGCGAGGAGCTCCGCGGCGGCCCAGTGGCCGCGCTCCTGGGTGGCCAGGCGCTCGTCGAGCTCGACCGCGCGCATCTCCTCGAACAGGTCGATGACGGCATGGCTGTCACTGCCCAGGGTCAGCGGGCTGCCCGCGTCATGGAGTGCGCGGCTCGGCCCGATCCCGTCGCCGAGGTCCCGTTCGGTGGTCGGGCAGAAGCAGGCGTACGTCGACGAGTCGCCGAGGAGCCGTACGTCGGCCACCGTGAGGTGGGTGGCATGCACGGCGCTGGTGCGGGGGCCGAGCACGCCCTCGTCGGCGAGCACCTGCGTGGGCGAGGCGCCGTACGCCCGCAGGCAGCGGTCGTTCTCGCCGACCTGCTCGGAGAGGTGCACGTGCAGGGCCCGGCCGTGCGCGGCCTCGACGACGGCTCCCAGCTGGTCGCGCGGGACGGCGCGCACCGAGTGCACGGCCGCACAATCCGCGCGTGGGCCGTGTCGGTCAGGGCCCCGACCCGCTCGGCCCACCCGGCCGCACTGCCGTCGTCGTACCGCACCTGCACTCCCTCGGGTGGCGCGCCGAAGCCGGAGCTCAGGTAGCAGGTGTCGAGCAGCGTGATCCGGAGGCCGGCTGTGCGCGCCGCCTCGACCATCGCGTGACCCATCTCGTTCGGGTCGGCGTACGGCGTGCCGTCGGGCTGGTGGTGGAGGTAGTGGAACTCCCCCACGCACGTGATCCCCGCGGCGACCATCTCGCGGAACGTCGCGGTCGCCAGCGCGAGGTAGCTCTCGGGATCGAGCCGTGCCGCCACGGTGTACATCTGCTCGCGCCAGGTCCAGAACGTCCCCCGGTCCCGCTGGGTCCGCCCCCGGAGAGCGCGGTGGAACGCGTGGCTGTGGCAGTTGGCGAGGCCGGGGATGGTCAGGCCGGGGAGGCGGGTCGCGCTGGCTGGTGCGGTCGGGCGGGGGCCGCCGATTCCCCCGCCTGAGCGGGGGATTGGGGCGTTGTTGGCCTCTGCAACCCCCTCGAACGTCCCGGAAGGGCCAACAACCCTGGTGACAGTGGTGAAGCGACCGTCCTCGATCTCCACCAGTACGTCGTCGTGCACGGCCCCGTCGACCCACGCACGCTCGAGCAGGTAGGCCGTGGGGTCGCTCACGAGGCGAGCCGCTCGAGTGTCTCGGCGAGGGCGTCGACACCGGCCAGACAGTCCGGCATCTCGGCGTGTTCGGCGGGCGAGTGCGAGACGCCGGTGGGGTTGCGCACGAAGAGCATCGCGCTCGGGATCCCTTCCGCGGACAGGATCCCGGCGTCGTGGCCGGCCTGCGTCGGCAGGACCGGCCAGTCTCCCGTCTCGTGCTCGACGGCGATCCGGCGCGCGAGGTCGGGGTCGAAGTCGACGGCGCCCGAGACGGACTCCGCCGTCACCGTGAGGCGCGTGCCGTCGCGCTGCGCGCGGTCCGCGGCCTGCCGCGTGATGCTCTCGACCAGGTCGGCGAGGGCGTCGTCGGTCTCGCAGCGCGCGTCCATCCACGCCGTCACCGACGACGGCACGGAGTTGGTCGAGTTGGGTGCCGTGTCGACCCTGCCGAACGTCGCCCGCTGCCCGGCCACCCGCGCCTGCTTGTTCGCCGCGAGCGCGGTCATGGCGTAGGTGAGCATCGGGTCCTGCCGGTCCTCCATCCGCGTCGTCCCGGCATGGTTGGGCTCGCCGGAGATCTCGAAGCGGTAGCGACCGTGTGGCCAGATCCTGCTCGCGACACCGACCGCAGCACCACGATCGACGAGGTCACGACCCTGCTCGACGTGCAGCTCGACGAAGCAGCTGATCTGCTCAGATCCCAACCAGGGTTGGGGATTCTCGGCATCCAGGCCACTCCCCGTCATCGCGTCGTCGAGTCGTACGCCGTCGCGGTCACGGAGCTCTCGGGCCCTCTCCCAGCTCGTCGCCCCCGTTGCGAGCCGCGACCCGAGACAGGCGAGCCCGAAGCGAGAGCCCTCCTCCTCGACGAACACCGAGACGCCGATCGGTCGCGCGGGTCGGAACCCTCGGTCGCGCAGCACCTCGATCGCCGCCAGGGCACTCACGACGCCGAGCGGTCCGTCGTACGCCCCACCGTCCAGCACGGAGTCCAGGTGGGAACCCGTCAGGATCCCGGGTCCCGAGCCGGAGTCCCACCAGGCGATCCGGTTGCCGAACGGGTCGCGGGACACCCGAAGGCCGCGGGCCTCGGCCTGCTCGACGAACCACGCATCCAGCTCGCGCTCGGCGGACGCGAAGGGCTGGCGGAAGTAGCCGCCACTGTCCCTCGACCGGCCGAGAGGCTCGACGGCACGCCACATCTGCTCGAAGTGGTCAGGCACACTCGCCCCCATGGAGTTCCAGGACGTCGTACGCCGTCGCCGCATGATCCGTGAGTACGCCGACACCCCGGTCGATCCCGCGATCGTCGACCGGGCTCTGGCCAATGCCGTGCGCGCGCCCAGCGCCGGGTTCAGCCAGGGCTGGGGCTTCCTCGTGCTCGACCAGCGCGAGGACGTCGACAGGTTCTGGGAGGTGACCACGTCTCCCGGTGAGCTGCCGGACAGCTGGCTCAGGGGGATGAAGACGGCACCGGTACTGATCGTCCCGTGCAGCAGCAAGGCGGCCTACCTCCAGCGCTACGCGGAGCCGGACAAAGGCTGGACGGATCTCGACGAGGCCCGTTGGCCCGTGCCGTTCTGGCACATGGACGCCGCGATGGCGAGCCTGCTGATCCTGCTGACGGCGGTCGACGAAGGGCTGGGGGGCTGCTTCTTCGGGATCGAGCCCGCCTACACCCGGGCGACCCGCGACGCGTTCGGCATCCCCGCGGAGTTCGACCCGGTCGGCGCGATCTCGCTCGGTCACCGGCGGCCCGACGAGACTCCGTCGGGATCCCCCAGGAGGCGCCAGCGCCGGGACCAGGCCGACGTCGTGCACCGCGGCCACTGGACGTCCTGACACGACACCAGTCCATCGGTACGACGGCACCGGGTCAACGCGCCGCACCACGCCGTCCGTCTCGGGTCCGAGACGCCGGACCGGGCTAGGTTTCAGCCATGACGGACCGAGCCGTGACGAAGCTCCAGGCGCTGGTCCGCATCCCGACCATCTCCGACCGCGATCCTGCCCGCGTCGACACCGTCGCCTTCGACCGCCTGCTCGACGAGATGCGGGAGCAGTTCCCGCGGCTCCACGAGTCGCTCGAGCTCACGCGGGTGGGCACCCACGGGCTGCTCTTCCGATGGCCGGGGCGTGCGTCCGAGCGTCCCGTCGTCCTGATGGCCCACCTCGACGTCGTCCCGGTCGACGAGTCCGCGCCGTGGCTGCATCCGGCATTCTCGGCCGACCTCGTCGACGGTGCGGTGTGGGGACGCGGCACCCTCGACGACAAGGGCTGCGTGACCGCGATCTGCGAGGCCGTCGAGCGGCTGCTCGAGGCCGGCCACCAGCCGGCCCAGGACGTGTGGCTCTCGTTCGGGTGCGACGAGGAGGTATCGGGCGCGGCCGCGATCGCAGCTGTCGACGAGCTCGAACGACGCGGCGTACGACCGTGGCTCGTCCTGGACGAAGGCGGCGCCGTGGCGCACGAGGCGTTCCCCGGCGTGAAGCGACCGGTCGCCGCGATCGGGGTCGCGGAGAAGGGTACGACCAGCGTCGAGCTGCGCGTCGAGGGCCGCGGCGGTCACGCCTCGACGCCGGCGCGCAACGGGCCGACGGTGAGGCTGTCGCGCGCCGTCCTGCGCATCGACCGCTCGCCGATGCCGGCTCGGGTCCCCGCGACGACCGTCGAGCTGATGCGGCGTCTCGCTCCGCACCTCCCGCTGCCGCTGCGCCCGATCCTGGGCCGCGCCGACCGGGTGAAGCCCCTGCTCGCGAGGACACTCACGGCGGCCGGCGCCGAGGCCGCGGCGATGGCACGCACGACGTTCGCCGTCACCACGCTCGTGGGGAGCCCGGCGCTGAACGTGATCGCGTCGTCGGCCACGGCCGGCGTGAACATCCGCGTGATGCCCGGCGACACCGTCGACGGCGTGCTCGCCCATCTCCGGAAGGTGGTCGACGACCCGGAGGTCCGCATCCGCGTCGTCGAGCGCGGCGAGGCGAGTCCGGTCTCGCCGGTGGACCAGGTCTTCGACCACGTCGCCGCCCTGATCGGCGTGCACTTCCCGGACGCCGTCGTCGCGCCGTACGTCCAGACCGGCGCCACCGACTCGCGCCACTTCACCCGCATCAGCGAGCACGTCTACCGTTTCGCGCCGTTCCGCATGAGCGCCGCCCAACGGCGGGCCATCCACTCCTACGACGAGCACCTCGACGTCGACGCGTTCCTCGCCGGGATCGCCTGGTACCAGGACCTGGTCGAAGGGCTTCCCGAGTGACCACGACGACGAGGAACGACGTCGTCCGTTCCCTCGCCACGATCGTCGGCTTCCTGGTCTGCGTCGAGTTCGCCAGCGGGATCCTCCAGGGCTACTACACCCCGATCTACAAGGACATCGCCGACCACCTCGACATCCACGGCGCCAGCGTGAACTGGTTCGAGGCGGCCCAGCTGATCGTCTCCGCTCTCGCCGTCCCCCTCCTGGCTCGGTTGGGAGACCTGATCGGTGCGCGCAACGTCCTGCTCCTGTCGACCGCGGTCACCGCCCTCGGCTCGTGGATCCTGGCCTTCGCGCCCGGCTTCACGACGTTCCTGATCGGCTTCGCCATCCAGGGCGCCTACGTCGTCTGGCTGCCGATGGAGGTCGCGATCGTCTACCGGCGTACGGCGGGGACGAGCGCTCAGAACCGGCTGACGCGGCGGGCGGCCGGCATCCTGGTCGGCGCCCTCGAGCTGTCCGTGATCGTGGGCGCCCTCACGTCGGGTGCGATCGTCGACAGCACGTCGATGACCGTCGTGCTGATGATCCCGGCGATCGTCGTGACGGCCGTTCTCGTCGTGATCTGGTTCGGGATCGAACGCGATCCCGCGACGGGCGCGGGTGGCCTCGACCTGGTCGGCCTTGCCCTCGTCGTCATCGTGCTCGGGCTCGTGATGGGTGGGCTCATCGCCATCCGCCTGCAGGGCCCGGCACATCCCCTCGGCTGGCTCCTGATCCTGGCCGGTCTGGCGATGCTGGGACCTTTCGTCCGCTACGAGGCGGCACAGCCGGAGCCGCTCGTGGACGTCCGGCTGTTCGCGAGCAGGCTGCAGTGGCCCGTACAGCTGACGGCGTTCCTGTTCGGGATGTCGGTGCTCGGGGCCCAGATCCCGCTCTCGACGTTCGCCCGCACCGATCCGGACGTCGCCGGGTACGGGCTCGGCGCCAGCGCCGGCTTCGTCTCCACCCTGATCGGTGTCTACGTGGTCTTCCTGGCCATCGGCGCCTTCACCCTGCCGCTGACCACCCGGTGGCTCGGCGCCCGCGGTGCCCTGGTGCTCTCGGCGCTGCTCGTCGCGGTCGGCTACGGGCTGTGGATCCCACGGCACGACTCGACCGGACAGGCGCTGCTGAACATGGCCGTCGTCGGCCTCGGGTCAGGCGCCCTGGTCGCCGCCCTCCCGGCCAGCGCCGCCGCCGGCGCGCCGTCCGACCGCACGGCCTTCGCCACCGGCATGACCAACGCGACCAAGACGGTGGGTGGTGCGATCGCCTCCGCGATCTTCGCGATCGCCCTGTCGAGCGCCGGCTCGATCAAGGACCCGGTCAGGGGCGAGGCACCGCTCCACGGCTACGTCGTCGTCTGGTCGGTCTGCGCCGGTGCCGCTCTGCTCGCCGCCCTGGCGCTCCTGATGATGCCGAGACCCGCCGGCGCCGAGGGCTGACCTGACGTTCCGTGGGCGCGCCGCCCGTTCGTCGGCGGTTGGCCCAGTCGGCCGATCCGCCCGTTGCGGCTGACGATCCCGATTCCGGAATCGTCAACCCTGCATGGGAGAATGGCCCATGGGCACCTCGGAGACGCCC
>DATBDF010000266.1:0-2841 GCA_036270075.1 Nocardioides sp. | reverse complement strand
CGCCATGATGTAGGTCGGGCCGACGGCCAGCGCGCCACCGAAGCCGGCGTAGGCCCCGCACTCACCCAGGACGCGCATCCGCAGACCCGTGATGGTGCCGTCACTCTTCACGCCGAGCTCGACGTACTGCACCTGGCCGCGGCCCTGCATCGACAGCATGGCCTCGCTGCGCGTCTCGACCCACTTGACGGGCTGACCGAGCGTGCGGGCGGCGATCGCGATCGCGGCATGGTCGGAGTTGCTGCCGGCCTTCCCGCCGAACGCGCCTCCCACGTGCGGCGCGACCACGCGCACGTGGTCGTCCTCGACGCCGATCGCCTTCGCGAGCAGGTCCTTGGCCATGTGCGGGTGCTGGGTCGAGACCCAGGCCTCGATGCCCTCCTCCGTGGGTCGGACCAGGATCGCGTTGCCCTCGATGGGGGCGACCGCGATGCGCTGGTTCACCATCCGGACCCGAGCGACGTGGTCGGCGCCGTCCAGCACGTCGGAGCTGTCCCTGGACGCGCGGAAGGTCGCGATGTTGGAGCCGACCGCCTCGAACTGCAGTGGAGCGCCGTCGGCCAGCGCCGCCTCCACGTCGGTCACCACCGGCAGGTCGTCGTAGTCGACGTCGACGAGCTCGGCCGCGTCCACCGCCTGGGCCCGGGTCCGAGCGATCACCAGGGCGACGGGGTCGCCGACGTAGCGGGCCTTGTCGACCGCCAGCGCTGCCCGGGGCGCCTGTCGGTTCACGTTCGCGAAGCTGGCGAGGCCGTCGCGTCCGAGGTCGTCGGCGGTGTAGACGGCCAGCACGCCGTCCGCCGCGAGGGCGTCGGCGGTGTCGATCCCCGAGATCACCGCGTGTGCGAACGGGCTCCGTACGAAGACCGCATGCGCGACGTCGCCGACGTCGATGTTGTCCACGAAGGTGCCCTGACCCAGCAGGAGCTCCTCGTCCTCCACACGGCGTACCTGCGTCCCAAGGATGGATCCCGGCATGAGTCGGACCCTACGCCCCTAACCGGCGACGATCTCCGGTAGGGCGCGACCGGGACAGCACGGCCGGCGACCGGTCGCTCGGTTAGGTGACCCTTACTTGAATCACTCAAATCATTAACGGCACACTGGTGTTGTGGAATTCGAAGGCCGGCGCGAGGGTCAGTCCGGGGCAGCCGTCCCCGGCGACCAGCCGACGCGTGAGCGCGTCGTCCGGTCGATCCTCGTCAACGGACCCTCGACCGCTGCCGACCTGGCCGAGCGGCTCGACCTGACGCCCGCCGCCGTACGCCGTCATCTCGACCACCTGCTCGGTGAGGGTGCGCTCGAGGCCCGCGACCCGAGGCCGACGGCGACGCGCGGGCGCGGTCGCCCGGCGAAGGTGTTCGCCATCACCGAGGCGGGGCGCGACCACTTCGACCAGCAGTACGACGACCTCGCCGTCCAGGCGCTCCGCTACCTCGCGGAGACCGGGGGTGACGAGGCGGTCCAGGAGTTCGCCCGGCGCCGGGTCGCGTTCGTCGAGCGCGACTACGCCATCGTCACGGCCGCAGAGCCCGACCTGACCCCGGCCGAGGCGCTGGCCAAGGTCTTCTCCAGCGAGGGGTACGCCGCGTCCGTGCGC
The DNA here is from genome assembly GCA_036270075.1 of Nocardioides sp. Taxonomy (GTDB): domain Bacteria; phylum Actinomycetota; class Actinomycetes; order Propionibacteriales; family Nocardioidaceae; genus Nocardioides. The sequence continues at coordinate 1,241 of DATBDF010000266.1, read as the reverse complement.
TCGCTGCCCCTGCTCCACCAGGGGGTGGACGGCCTGGCCGCGGCCGAGCAGCTCTGCCAGCAGCACTGCCCGGTCTCGCACGTCGCCCACGAGTTCCCCCAGCTGTGCGAGGCCGAGACCGAGGCCATCGGGCGGGTCCTCGGCCGCCACGTCCAGCGCCTGGCGACCATCGCCCACGGCGACGGCGTGTGCACGACGTGCATCCCCCATCTCCCGGTGGTCGAGAAGGTCGCGCCGCGACCCTCTCGCAACCACGGTGACCCCCACCAGAAAGTAGGCACTCGATGACGTCCATCGCTGAGTCCGATGGCTCGACCAAGGTCGAGGAGCTCAACCCGGAGCTGAAGGGTCTGCGCGAGCGGTACCAGTTCGGCTGGGCTGACCGCGACGACGCCGGAGCGTCTGCCACGCGCGGTCTCAACGAGGTCGTCGTGCGCGACATCTCGTCGAAGAAGAACGAGCCGGAGTGGATGCTCGACCTGCGCCTGAAGGGGCTCAAGCTCTTCGGCCGCAAGCCCATGCCCACGTGGGGCTCCGACCTGTCGGGCATCGACTTCGACAACATCAAGTACTTCGTCCGCTCCAGCGAGAAGCAGGCCGCCTCGTGGGAGGACCTGCCCGAGGACATCAAGAACACCTACGACCGGCTCGGCATCCCGGAGGCGGAGAAGCAGCGCCTGGTCGCGGGAGTCGCCGCGCAGTACGAGTCGGAGGTCGTCTACCACTCGATCCGCGAAGACCTCGAGGCTCAGGGCGTCATCTTCAAGGACACCGACACCGCGCTGAAGGACCACCCGGAGCTGTTCCAGGAGTACTTCAACACCGTGATCCCGGTCGGCGACAACAAGTTCGCCGCGCTGAACACGTCGGTGTGGTCGGGCGGCTCGTTCATCTACGTGCCCAAGGGCGTGCACGTGGACATCCCGCTGCAGGCCTACTTCCGGATCAACACCGAGAACATGGGCCAGTTCGAGCGGACGCTGATCATCGTCGACGAGGACGCCTACGTGCACTACGTCGAGGGCTGCACCGCACCGATCTACTCCAGCGACTCGCTGCACTCCGCGGTCGTCGAGATCATCGTCAAGAAGGGTGGACGCTGCCGCTACACGACCATCCAGAACTGGTCGAACAACGTCTACAACCTCGTCACCAAGCGCGCCACGTGCGAGGCCGGCGCCACCATGGAGTGGGTCGACGGCAACATCGGCTCGAAGGTGACCATGAAGTACCCCGCCATC
>DATBDF010000265.1:0-28751 GCA_036270075.1 Nocardioides sp. | reverse complement strand
CTCGCCGACCTCGACCCGGTCGAGGTGCCGGGCGTGCACCCGGCCCAGCTGCCCGACGCCCAGGTCGCCGAGGCGGCCGTCTTCGCCCTGGCGGGCCTGCTCGAGGGGCAGATCCGAGGCTGAGGCCCTGGCTCGGGGTGGCGCCGGGGTCAGTTCACGAAGTGGCAGGTCTGGCCGTGCCGGTAGCGGTAGTCGTAGAGCGCGCGCACGGCCATGTGGTCGGAGAAGCCCCCGTTGACCACGTCGGCGCTGACCGGCTGGATGGCGCCCCGGTGGAGGAGGTAGTCGATCCGCCCCTGGAGGTGCCAGGAGGGGTGGGTGAACCCGGCCCCGGCGCCGACGTCGGTCCACGTGTCCGCGAGCACCTGGCGGGCGATCGCCATCACCGGCGAGTTGGGCGTCGAGTTGAAGTCGCCGCCGAGCACGGTCGGCCGTGAGTCCGCGCCGACGATCGGGTCCAGCGCGTGGATCTGGGCGATCCGCATGGACTCGGACTTGTTCTGGAGGTGGGTGTCGTAGAGCGAGATCTCGCGGCCGTGCGGGGCGATGATCGCGTGCAGCAGTCCGCGCTGCTGCATGCCCGGGCGGTTGGGCAGATGGGTGTTGGTCTGCTCGAGGATCGGGTAACGCGACAGGATCGCCGTGCCGTAGAGGCTGCCGTGACCGCGCGCTACGTTCGCACCGAACGCGTAGTGCCATCCACCGAGCGTGGAGGCGAGCCACTCGGGCATGTTGATGTGGCGGGTCCACGCGCGGTTGACGTCGACCTCCTGCAGGAGGACGACGTCGGCGTTCCAGAGCTGGATCGACTGCGCGACGCGGGCCAGCTGGAGCCCGCCGTCGCCGAGCGCGGAGTGGATGTTGTAGCTGACCACCGTGAGCTGCCCGGTGTGGTAGACGGGCGCGCAGTCGCGGGCGCGCTTCTGGATCGGGGGCGCCGCCGGGGCGACGTGCCAGGCGGCCGACGCGGGCAGGTGTGCCGGGACGCGGTTGGCGGCGTTCTGCGCGTGGTCGGACCGCGCGTAGCGCGTCAGCGCGGCCGGGACCCCGCGGTGGCTGACCAGGCTCTGGACGACGAGGGTGACCACGATGACGGCCGTGAGAGCGAGGACGATCGCGCGGATGGGTGGTTCCGCGTGGTCCTTCTTGTGCCGCATGGGGGGAGACTTCCTCGGGGGTTCACGCCGGTGGCGACGGGACAAGCCGGGCGGACGTCCACGAGTATAGGTGCCCGCGAACGGGCGCGGAGATGAACCAGGGGAGACCAGGATGAGCGCCGGCACTGAGAGCGGGAACCGGTCGCAACCTGCCCTGTTCCGCGCTCAGGCCGAGGCGTGTGCCCGCCTCGGGTCCCCGATGTACGCCGAGCTCCTCGTGCACCTGGCTGACGACCTGGACGCCGCCGGGGTGACCGTACGGGTCCTGCGGGGGCACGAGGACGACCCCGGGCCCTCCGGCCTGGCGCTTCGGCTGCTGGGGAGCGTGCACCGCCTGGTGCTCTCCGGTGCGGCGCCCGAGCTCGCGCCGTTCTACCCCTCGGTCGGCGGCGCCTGGGCAGGCGCCGGGGTGACCGCCGTCCTCGACCTGCTGGACCGGCGTGGCGACGAGGTCCGGCCCCTGCTCGACCATGCGCCGCAGACCAACGAGGTCGGGCGGGCTGCGGCCCTCCTCGGCGGTCTGCTCCGCACCGTCCAGCGGTGGCCGCTGCCGGTGCGGTTGTTCGAGATCGGCGCCAGCGCCGGCCTGAACCTCCGGGCCGACCGCTTCCGGTGCACCGACGACCGGGGCCGGGCCTGGGGCGACCCGGACAGCCCGGTCGTGCTCGAGGGTGCCTGGGAAGGCGCACCGGTGCCGCTCGATCGGTCCCTCTCCATCCTCGGTCGTGGCGGCTGCGACCTCCATCCCGTCGACGTCGCGACCGAGGACGGTCGGCTGACCCTGACGTCGTACGTCTGGCCGGACATGGCGGCACGCCACGCCCGGCTCGCGGGAGCGGTGGCGATCGCGCGCCGGGAGCCGGTCGGGCTGGCCCACACGGACGCTGCGACGTACGTCGACGGCCTGGCGCTCGAGGAGGGGAGGACCACGGTCGTGTGGCACAGCGTGATGTGGCAGTACCTCCCGCGGGCCGACCAGGAGCGGATCACGACCCGGCTGGCGGACCTGGGTGCCACGGCGACCGATGACGCCCCGCTCGTGCACCTGTTCGCGGAGCCGACCCGGCGTACGCCGGAGGACGAGCACCGCTTCTGGGTCTGCGTGGAGGCCTGGCCGGGTGGCGGCACCCGTGAGTTCCTCGGCCAGATGGCCCCCCACGGTGTCCCGGTCGTCTGGGAGTGAGGCCGGCCGCCCCGGCTTGCCCTCACCCCTACGCTGGCCCTGCGCCCGCGGCCTCCGACCCCGCGAGGCGAACGACCGACACGGCTCTGGAAGTGGAGGACCTCGATGCTCGTGGTGACGTCGAACGACATCCCGGGATGGGAGATCCGGCAGGTGTGCGGCGAGGTCTTCGGCCTCACCGTCCGCTCGCGCAACGCGTTCTCGCAGATGGGCGCGGGGTTCAAGTCGCTGGTCGGGGGTGAGCTCAGGGGGATGACCTCCAACCTGGTGAACAGCCGCAACGAGGTGATGGGCCGGATGATCGACGAGGCCCGCAACCGCGGCGCCAACGCGGTCGTCGCCATGCGCTTCGACACCTCGGAGATGGGTGACACCTGGACCGAGATCTGCGCCTACGGGACGGCCGTGGTCGCCGTGCCGGTGACCGACGCGGCTCGCGAGACGGCGGCCCGGCTCGGCTACAGCCAGTCCGGTACGCCGCAGCAGCCCGCCGAGCCTGCGCCCGCGCCTGCTGGGTAACCGCTCGACCCTGCTGCCGCCCGGGTGGCAAGGTGGGGCCATGAGCCCGGACAACCACGCGAACGACGACCTGAAGGCCAAGATGCGCGAGGCCCTCGACCGGAAGAACGCGAAGTCCCAGGGGATGCGCGAGGACGCGCCGGTCCGCGAGAAGGCCCACGGCTCGGAGGTGCACGGCGGAGCGGGCCAGAAGATGCACCGCCGCAAGGCCGGCGGCGGTGGTTCCTGAGCGGCGCCGACCGACCGGGCGGCGCCGGCCGGAGTTCACCCGGATGAGGTGAGGTAGCCGTCTCGGGGGTGCACCAACGTGGGTGCCTTCCGCTGTCAGCGAGGCCACCGGATGCTACGTCGAAGCTCACGATCGGTGCTGCTCTGCCTGGTCCTGGCTTCGTTCCTCACCGCCTGCGGCGGTGCTGGGAGCAGCGGGGCCATCGACCGCCCCAGCATCACCGCGACGTTCTCGCCGACCCGCGAGCGCCCGACACCCACCAGAAGCCCGTCCCGGTCCCCGGAGGAGCCCTCGGACTCGGTGGGCCCCACCAGCTCGGCGGAGCCCTCGAAGACACCGCGGCCGACGGAGTCGGCGGAGCCCACCCAGACGCTCCCGGCCTCCGACCCCGCGAGCGGTCCGACCTCGACAGCCTCGTCGGAGCCGACGTCCGCCCCGACGACGAGCAGTGCACCGACCGAGGCGGCGTCTCCCACGGAGTCCTCTTCGCCGGAGTCGGGGGGTGGCACCGGTGGCGAGGGGAGCGACGACCAATCCTGGTGGTGGGTCCTGGTCGCGGCCCTCGTCATCGCAGCCGTGGCCGCGCTGCTGCTCCTGCGTCGCTCTCGCAGGAAGCGTGCGTGGGAGTCCGGCCTTGCGGACGCCGAGCACCAGGCCGGCTGGTTCGCGCGGGACCTGATCCCGCAGCTACGGGGGTCTGGCTCGACGGCCGGAGTCGCCGGCGGGTGGACCGTTGCAGCGCCGCGCGTGGCGGCGCTCGACGACCGGCTCTCGCAGCTGGTCACCACGGCACCGGGCGATGAACAGCGAGCACGCGCCGCAGCCCTGCAGACCGCCGTCCGGACGGCGCGCGACCGCGTCGTCGCCGTCGTCGGGGCGGGGGACCAGAGCTCCACGTGGGCGTTGGACCTCGACGACGCACAGGCGCCGTTGCTCGGGGTGCTGATGCCCCCGTCGGCCGATGCCGGAGGAGGTTCCCCGAGCGCGTCCTGAGGCTCCTACGAGCGGGCAGGCCAGCCGGCGCCGGCTACCTCGACTGCAAGGCGGACGACCTGCCCGTCCCACTCGGTGTGGGTCGTCAGCCCGGCTGCGCCCGGCCAGACCGCCGTGACGGCGTACAGGTACGGCGTGTCGGTGCCGCCGAGCATGCACGCGAAGCCACCGCGATCGAGGTCGACGGTCTGCAGCACCTCACCGCCCTCGGCCACGCGGACGCACACCTCGTGGGGCACGTCGGCGTACCAGGCGGCGCCCTCGGCGTCGAGGCAGATGCCGTCGGGGTTGTGGTCACCGAGCTGTGCCCAGACGCGTCGGTCGCTCAGCGCGCCGTCGTCGGCGACCGCGAAGCCGACCAGGTGCTGGCGGTAGGAGTCGGCGACGACGAGCGTGTCGCCGTCGGCCGTGATCGCCATCCCGTTCGGGAAGGCGATGTCCTCGGCCACGATGCGGGCGTCACCACCGGGCGTCACGACGCCCACGCGGCCGGGCTGGACCTCGCCCGCCGGCGGGCCGGCCGCGAAGTCGAAGTGCGGACTGTTCACGAAGACGTTGCCCCGACCGTCCACGACGACGTCGTTGCAGCCGAGGTCGGAGATCGCGGTCAGGTCGGCGTACGTCGCGAGCGAGCCGTCGTCCTCCAGCGTCAGCAGAGCGCGCTCCTGGTTGGACACCAGCACCAGTCGTCCGTCGGGCAGGAAGTCGAAGCACATCGGCAGCGACCGGTGCTCGACGACGACCTCCGTGGCACCGGAGTCGCCGACGGCGACGATCTTGCCTCCCGTCCAGTCGCTGAACCACAGTCGGCCCGCATGCCAGCGCGGCGACTCGACCAGTCCGTAGCCGGAGCAGAGCACGTCCATGGCCCGATGCTCGCACGGCGTGGGTGAGGTATCCCACGACGAACCACGTCGAGGGGCCGCGTGCGGCTGCGGCAGGATGAGCGCCATGCAGTTCGGCCGCAGCTACGAGGAGTTCGAGGTCGGTGCGACGTACAAGCACTGGCCGGGCAAGACGGTGACCGAGTACGACGACCACCTGTTCTGCCTGCTCACCATGAACCACCATCCGCTCCACCTCGACGCCCACTACGCCGGCGAGACGACGCAGTTCGGGAAGAACGTCGTGGTCGGCAACTACGTCTACTCACTCGTCCTCGGGATGAGCGTGCCGGACGTCTCCGGGAAGGCGATCGCGAACCTCGAGGTGGAGTCGCTGCGTCACGTCGCACCGACGTTCCACGGCGACACCCTGTACGCCGAGACCACGGTGCTCGACAAGCGTGAGTCGGCCTCGAAGGGCGACCGTGGTGTCGTCCACGTGGAGACCATCGGCTACAACCAGGACGGCACCGTCGTGTGCATCTTCCGGCGCAAGGTGATGGTGCCCAAGCAGAGCTACCTCGACGCCCGGGGTGGCGAGCAGCCGGGGCGTCCGGTGCCCGAGAGCCGCTGACGGAGCGAAGCTCCGGCAGAGGGTCGAGAGGCACGAAGGCACCATCCGGCCCCGGAAAGGCTCGACGTCCGCATCGGCCGCTAGGCCCCCGAGTGCCCGATCGGCGCGAACGCCCGGGCCAGCGGCAGGATACCGAGTACGAGCACCATCGGGACGGCGAAGCCGATCCGCAGGTTGCCCGCCCCGACGAGTCCGGTCATCACCGCGCCCAGCAGTGAGCCGACGTAGTTGAACTGGTTGAACCGTCCGATCACGGCGTCCACACGCAGGTGGCGCAGCACCGGGTCTGTCTCGTCCTCACCCGCAATGCGGGCCGCTGCCGAGAAGCTCAGCGGAGCGACGACCGCGACACCGCCACCGGTGATCAGGAAGCCCAGCACGGCGACCGGCCAGACCGGCGCGAACACCGTCACCGCGAGGCCGACGCTGGCGACGACGGCGCCGACGCGCAGCACCCGGACGGCACCGAACTGCGCGACGAGAGCATCGCCGGCGAGCCGGACCGAGCCGCTGGCCAGGAGGTAGGGGAAGACCGCGAGTGCCACCAGCGCGGACGGGGCGCCGAACACGTTCTCGAGGTACTGCGGCCCCCAGGTGAAGGCGGCGGTGTCGACCATGTAGAAGAGCACCATGGCCAGGCCGACGAGCATGATCGGCCGCCAGGGCACGTGCACGCGGGACGCCTCCTGGACCGTCCGCTCCGCACGGCGCAGGAACGGGGCGAACGCGACCACGAGGGGGAGGACGGCGACCACGGCGGTGGCCGCGATCGGCAGGTGTCCCATCGCGAGGGCGAGCGCCGAGCCGAGGAGACCGCCGAGTGTCCAGGCTCCGTGGAACGACGGCAGGATGGGTCGGTCGTAGCGGTGCTCGAGGGCCACGGCCTGCATGTTGGTGGTCGCGTCCACGGCACCGAGCGAGACGCCGTACACGGCCAGCGAGGCGATGAACACCCCCTGGTTGGGCGCGGTCGCGAACACCGGGACGGCGACCGCGATCCCGAGCAGCGCGGTGCGCAGGATGGTCGCGCTGTCGACCCGCTTGCACGCTGTCTCCGCCAGGACGCTGCCGAGGCCGGCGAGCAGCACCATCATCAGCAACAACAGGGAGAGCGTGGTGTCGCTGTAGTGCCAGTGGTCCTGCACCTGGGGCAGCCGGGTGGTCAGGCTGATGAAGACGAAGCCCTGCGTGAAGAACCCGGCAGCAGCGGCGAACCGGGCGCGAGCCAGCTCGGGAGCCGCCACGTCCGCCGGGGTCGCTGCCATGGGCGGCATCGTGGCACGGCACAGGCGTACCCGCGATGATGGGCGCGTGGCTGACGCGGAGACGAGCGAAGAGGTCTGGTTGGTCCGGCACGGGGAGACCGAGTGGAGCCGCGACGGGCGCCACACCTCCACCACCGACCTTCCGCTGACCGACCAGGGGCGTCGGGTCGCGGAGAGCCTCTGCGACCGGCTGGACGACGAAGCCTTCTCGCTGGTGCTCACCTCTCCGCGGGAGCGCGCCCGCGAGACCGCACGGCTCGCCGGCCACGGCGAGGCCGAGGTGGACGACGACCTGGCGGAGTGGGACTACGGGAAGCTCGAGGGACTCACGACCCCGCAGATCAGGGAGACGTACCCGGACTGGAGCATCTGGCAGGGACCCGTCCCCGGTGGGGAGTCGGCATCGCAGGTCACGGAGCGGCTCGACCGGGTCATCGCCCGCTGCCGCGCCGTCGACGGTCGCGTCCTGCTGTTCGGCCACGGACATTCCCTGCGCGCGTTGGCGGCCCGGTGGCTGGAGCTCCCGGCCACGGACGGGCGCCATCTCCGGCTCGACACGGCGACGGTCTCCCTCCTCGGGTGGGAGCGTGAGACCCCGGTCGTCCTGCGCTGGAACTCCTGAGGTGGTCGGCCCTCGGTGACGACGCGGCCTTGACGGGTGCGCGGCCGCTTCGGGACCGTGGGCCCATGTCACTCCGGACGGAGTGCCCGCGCTGTCCCACCCCGCTCGAAGCCACCGTGCCCGCGGGCGACGGGTGGTCGTGCCCGGAGCACGGGCCGACGCCCGCCCTGCGGCGACCCGTCGCCGCGTCGTACGACGGCTTCGCGGAGGCGCTGGCCACCGCCGGCGAGTTCCCGACCTACCTCCCGTGGCCGATGAGCCCGGGCTGGACGGTCAGCGACTTCGCCGTGGTGGGGGAGCGCGACGCGAAGGCCACGCTCACCTGCAGCTCGGGCACGAGTGCGCTGGACGGTCCCGTGGACGTCCTCGTCGTCAGCGAGGAGTCGGGCACCGGACTGGGCTCCCGCTGCGCCGGCACCATCCACCTCGACCCCGGCCCGGAGATCGGCCTGGGGCCACCGACCGTGCGTGTGCGGATCGACAGCCAGTCCGTCCCGCTGTGGTCGGTCTCGACGGTGTCGGAGACCGGGTCCGACCGGGAGCTCGACCGGTCGGTGGTGGCGGGCGAGGCGCGCGGACGCTGGCTGTGGGTGGTGCTCCGGCCGGCCTCGGCGATCCTGCTTTTGCGCGACGAGTGGATCCTGCGCGACGTCTCGGGGATCGGGCCGCCGCTGGTGGAGATGCCGTTCGGGGGGAACGGCCCGGTCTGGTGACGAGGCGCGGCCTGCCGCGGCCTACTCACGCGAGGGAGGCCGTTAGCCTGCCCGGATGAGCAGCATCGTCGACGGCACGCTCTTCACGAGCGCGTTCGTCACGCTGTTCGTGATCATGGATCCGGTCGGCACGGTGCCCCTCTTCCTGGCGCTGACCGGCGGCTACGAGCCCGACCGCGTACGCCGTGCTGCGCGTCAGGCGGTGACCGTCTCCTTCCTGGTCATCTCGGTCTTCGCGTTCTTCGGCCAGCGGATCCTGGCCTACCTCCACGTCTCGCTGCCCGCGCTCCAGTGCGCCGGCGGGTTGCTCCTGCTCCTGGTCGCCCTCGAGCTGCTGACCGGCCGGGGGGACGAGCCCACGGCGCAGGGGGACACGAACGTCGCCCTGGTGCCGCTGGGCACCCCGCTGCTCGCGGGGCCGGGCGCGATCGTGGCGACGATGGTGTTCTCCAAGCGCGTGGACGGCGTCGCCGACTTCACCGCGCTGGCGCTCGCGGTGATCACCGTGCACATCTGCATCTGGGTGGCGATGACGTTCTCCATCCCGATCCTGCGCCTGCTGGGCGAGTCGGGGATCCTCCTGGTCACCCGGATCTCGGGTCTGCTCCTCAGCGCGATCGCCGTCCAGCTGGTGGCCGACGCCGTGCACGCGTTCGTGCTCGCCTACCAGTAGGTGCCCTCGGCCGCCCTACCGTCGTCCGAGGGACTGGAAGCGCTGGAGGACCGCGGTGGGCAGGTGGCTGCTGACCGTCGCGATCACCTTGTACCGCTTGCTGGGGATCGACCTCGCCTTGCCGGCGTCGAAGTCGGCGAGTGCCTCGTCGACGACCCGGTCCGCATCGAGCCAGAGCAGGCGGGGCACGGCGTCGCGTCCGACGTCCATCCGGGCGTGGAACTCGGTCCGGGTGAACCCCGGCAGGAGCGTCATGACCCGCACGCCGTCCTTGCGGTACTGGTGCGCGGCCCACTCGCCGAACCGGTTGAGGTAGGCCTTCGCCGCGCTGTAGGAACCGCGCGGCTGTGTGCCCGCCACGCTCGAGACGTTGATGATGCCGCCGGTGTGGCGTGCGGTCATCTGGCCGAGGGCGGCGTGCATGAGACGCATGGGCGCGGTGACCAGGACGTCGAGGTGTGCCTGCTCCTGCTCGACGGTGTTGTCGAGGAACTTCCGCTTGAGGCCGAAGCCGGCGTTGTTGACGAGCAGGTCGACCGGGTGCACCCGGTCGGCGAGCCGGTCCTCGACGACCTTGAGCTGGTCGCGGTCGGTCAGGTCGGCGACCAGCACCTCGCACGATCCGCCGTACGTCGCGGAGAGCGCGTCGCCGACCTCCGTCAGCCGGGTCTCGTCGCGGGCGACGAGCACCAGGTCGTAGCCCCGCCGGGCCAGTCGGTCGGCGAACAGCCGGCCCAGTCCGGCGGTCGGACCGGTGACGAGGGCGAGCGGGCGGGCGCCGGCCTCGGGCTCGCTGGGCCGGTCGGTAGGGGTCGCGTCCGAAGACATGCACCCAGCCAACTCGCGCATGCGCGCTGCGGGCAAGGGTCTCGGGCATGATGGGAGGCGATGTCCACCACATCCGGTCCCGTCGCGGTGCCTGCTGCCCCCGTCGACCCCGTCGTCCCCGTTGGCCCGGTGGTCCTGGCGGTCGCCAACCAGAAGGGCGGCGTGGCCAAGACGACGTCCGTCGCGTCCATCGGCGCAGCGCTGGCCGAGCTCGGCGACTCGGTGCTGCTCGTCGACCTCGACCCGCAGGCGTGCCTGACGTTCTCGCTCGGCGTCGACCCCGAGGACCTCGAGCTGTCGATCCACCACGTGCTCACCAAGGGACTGCCCGCCTCGGAGCTGATCCTCGCGACCGAGGACGGCGTCGACCTGCTCCCGGCGACGATCGAGCTGGCGCGTGCGGAGGCCGACCTCCTCACCCGCACCGGCCGCGAGCAGGTCCTCCGCGCGGCACTCGACGACCTCGCCCAGCAGCCGGGTGGCCGCACCTACGACTGGATCCTGTTGGACTGCCCGCCGTCCCTGGGAGTGATGACGGTGGCCGCGCTGACCGCCGCCCAGGGCGTCCTGATCCCCCTGCAGTGCGAGACGCTCTCGCACCGGGGCGTGGGGCAGCTGCTCGACACCGTCCACGACGTACGCCGCTTCACCAACCGCGATCTCGAGGTCTGGGGCGTGCTCCCCACTCTGTACGACGGCCGCACGCTCCACGCGCGGGCCGTGCTGGACACGATCTCCGAGACCTATGACCTCCCGGTGGTCGAGCCGTCGATCCCCAAGACGATCAAGTTCGCCGAGGCTCCCGCGGCCGGCCGGTCGATCCTCGCGACGAGCCGGAGCAGCAAGGGCGCCCAGGCCTACCGCGAGGTCGCGGTGAACCTGCGTGCTCGGGCACGTGCAGGGCTCCGGACCGACCGATGAGCAGCCATCGTCGTGCGGTGCGTCCGCGCTACGGCCGGATCGCTGCTCTCGCCACGTCGGTCACCGTCTCGGTGGTTGCCGCGCTCGCCGGGCTGGGGGTGCTGACGACCAGCCCGGTCCAGGCCGGTCCCTCGGCCAAGCCTGCGTCGTACCACCAGGCGAAGCCGCTGACGCCGGACGGTACAACCGAGCAGTCGTCACAAGAGTCGACACAGGAGTCGACACAGGGGTCGACACAGGGGTCGACACAGGGGTCGACACAGCAGAACCCCCCACAGACCCCCGCCCAGCACCCGACCGGGACCACCCGGTCGCAGGGAGCGGTCGGCTCGCCGCAGGGCACCGCGACCTCCGCGGAGGCGGGCATCGTCACCGCCCTCCCGGCCGACAGCGGTCACGGGCGCCGCATCGTGTTCAGCCAGACCCGGCAGCGCGTCTGGCTCGTCGGGGACGGCGACGGGTCGGACGACGTGGAGCGCACCTACCTGGTCTCCGGCAGCGTCTACCACAACCTGCAGCCGGGAACCTACGCCGTCTACTCGAAGTCGCGTTGGGCCGTGGGTGTCGACGACTCCGGCGTGATGCAGTACTTCGTCCGCTTCACCCAGGGCCCGACCGGTGCCGCGATCGGCTTCCACTCCATCCCGACGCGCAACGGTGATCCGCTGCAGACGCGCGCCCAGCTCGGCACGGCGCAGTCCCACGGGTGCATCCGTCAGGACCTGCCCGACGCGATCGCGCTGTGGAACTTCGCCCCGGTCGACACCCAGGTCGTCGTGGTGGCCTGATCCCGCCGAGTCGGCGTCAGGCGGCCGAGGACGGGCCGGGGGTACGCCGACGTCGACGCCTGCTGCGGCTCCGCGACTGGCCGCCGTTGTGCTCGTCGCCGGCCGGCTGGTCGGCGGACGAGGTCGACTGCTCCGCCGTCGCCTCGGCCACCGCCTGGCCGCCCCGGGTGCGAGTGCGCTGGCGGGTGCGGGAGCGCGCGGGGCGCTCGCGGCGAGTGCGCTCGCGCTCGGCGTCCTCGTGGCGTGCGGGCGCCGGCGTGGGCTCGGCGATCCGGCCCTTGGTGCCGGCGGGGATGCCGAGGTCGTGGTGGAGGTGCTCGGACGTGGAGTAGGTCTCCTGCGGCTCGTCGAACGGCAGGTCGAGCGCCTTGTTGATCATCTTCCAACGGTGCAGGTCCGCCCAGTCGACGAACGTCACCGCGGTGCCGGTGGCTCCGGCCCGGCCGGTGCGGCCGATCCGGTGGACGTAGACCTTCTCGTCCTCGGGGCAGGTGTAGTTGATGACGTGGGAGACGCCCTGGACGTCGATGCCGCGGGCCGCGACGTCGGTGGCGACCAGGACGCGCAGCTTGCCGTCGCGGAACTTGGTCAGCGCGCGCTCGCGGGCGATCTGGGCCATGTCGCCGTGCAGGGGCGAGGAGCTGAATCCGCGCTCCGCGAGATCCTCGGCCACCCGCTGCGCCTGCCGCTTCGTGCGGGTGAAGACGATGATCTTCTCGGCGTCGTCGGCCTGGAGGATGCGCGCGATGATCTCGGGTTTGTCGAGGTCGTGGGCCTGGTAGATGAACTGGGCGGTCGCCGGCACCATGGCGCTGTCGGTGCTGTGCTCGGCGCGGATGTTCATCGGGTGGCGCATGTGGGTGCGCGCCAGCGCGACGATGGCTCCGGGCATGGTGGCGGAGAACAGCATCGTCTGTCGTGTCTCGGGCGTCCGCGAGAGGAGGTTCTCGACGTCGGGCAGGAACCCGAGGTCGAGCATCTCGTCGGCCTCGTCGAGGACGAGTGCGTGGACCCGGGAGATGTCGAGGGCCTTGCGGTTGCACAGGTCGAGCAGGCGGCCCGGCGTGCCGACGACGACGTCGACGCCGGACTTCAGCGCGTCGAGCTGCGGCTCGTACGCGACACCGCCGTACACGGTCAGCACGCGGATGCCACGGTCGGCACCCGCGAGCGCGAGGTCGCCGGAGACCTGGAGCGCGAGCTCACGGGTCGGCGCTACGATCAGCGCTTGCGGCTTGCCCTGCGGGAGCTCGGCGTAGTCCGGGTCGCGAGGGGCGACGCTGCGCTGCAGGATCGGGATGCCGAACGCCAGCGTCTTGCCGGTGCCGGTGCGGGCCTGGCCGATGAGGTCGGTGCCCATGAGGGCGACCGAGAGCGTCATCTCCTGGATGGGGAAAGGGGTGGTGATGCCGGCGCGCTCGAGCGCGTCACAGATCTCGGGGAGCACCCCGAGCTCACGGAATGTGGTCACGGTGTTCAGTTCGCTTTCGTTCGAGCTGTCGTTGTCAGGTGGTCGTCCAGCGGCCGACCAGGACCCGAGCCGGGCTCGAAACCATCGCGTCTGCCGCGCACATCCAGCGCCCTGCTCGGAACCACTCCGAATCCGGGCGCGTCCTCACCGCTTGCGCGGGGACAAACCCCAGTCTATCGGTAGCGTGGACGTGTGGCGGAATCACAGCCGGATCAGCGGGTCGAGAACGAGCCCGCGACCCCTCCGCCCGGCACCGACGGTGTGGTCTTCGAGGACGTCGAGTACCGGCTCGCGGTCGTCGACCTTCTCGGCGTGATCGCCTACGGCGAGCTGTCGGCGTTCGAGCGCCTGGTGGACGACGCCAAGCTGGCGCCGACCGTGCGCGACAAGGTCGAGATGGCGGCGATGGCCACCCTCGAGTTCGGGCACGTCTCCCGCCTGCACGAGCGCATCCGCGAGCTCGGCACGGACCCGTTCGAGGCGATGGCGCCGTTCGAGGCCGCCATCGACCTGTTCCACACCCACACGGCGCCGTCGGACTGGTACGAGGGACTCGTCAAGGCCTACGTAGGGGACGGCCTCGCCGCCGACTTCTACCGTGAGATCGCGGCGTACCTCGACGCCGGCACCCGCGACCTGATCATCGCCTCGCTGGACGACGCCGGGCAGGCGGACTTCGCGGTGCGGCACATCCGGCAGGCGATCGCGGACGACCCGAAGCTCTCGGGCCGGCTGGCGCTCTGGGGGCGCCGACTGATGGGGGAGGCGCTCACGCAGGCGCAACGCGTCGCCGCGGAGCGCGACGCACTCACGGCGTTGCTCGCAGGAGGCATCGACCGTCCGGGGCTCGACCTGGCGGCCATCGGCCGGATGTTCACCCGGATCACCGAGCGCCACAACGAGCGGATGGCCGAGGTCGGCCTGTCCGCCTGAGGCCTACCGGAACGTCGACCGCGACCGCCCGGTCAGCCCGGCCGCCACCATCACGAGCACGGCTGCGGCGAGCACCTGGACGATGTGGCGCAGCCAGTCGATACCACTGGTCGCGCACCGGCCGCCGAGCAGGTCGACGTACAGCCAGTTGCCCACGAAGATCCCGACGATCCCGCACAGGACGGTGAGCCAGAACGGGATCTTGTCGCGGTCTCCGGGGGCAACCAGCCTGCCCAGGATGCCGATCACGGCACCGCCGAGCAGCAGGAAGAGGATCCCGCCCAGGCTCCAGTGGTGCCCGCACTTGACCAGCAGCGGGGCGATCGTCGACACGGGTAGCTCAGTCACAGGCTGAGGCTACCGATCGGTCTCCCTACCGCATCAGGCCCTTCTTCGAGCGGCCCGTGACGGTCGCTGCCACGGCGACGAGCACCGCGGCGATGACGATCGAGACGAAGAAGGCCAGCCAGTCGATGCCGCTGGTGCCACCCAGCCAGCCGTAGCCGATGAGGACACCGACGATCCCGCACAGCACGGTGAGCCAGAGCGGGATGTTGTCGCGGTCACCCGGCGCGACGAACTTGCCGAGCAAGCCGATGATGACGCCCATCACGAGGACGAAGACCCAACCCATGGAAACCCTCCCTACATTGAGCCCGCATCCGCGGGCGCAACTGTTCCCGTACCCAGATCATGGCTCGCGGAATCCCGAAAACCGAGGAACTCCCGGCGAACAGTCGCAGGCGGCGGCTGGGTCAGCCGCGGAAACCGACCTGCCCGGCGACGCCCGTCCCGATCTCGACGTACGCGATGCTCTGGGCCGGCACGAGGACCTGACGGCCGCGGCTGTCGCTGACGGCGAAGGTGCTGTTGTCGGCGAGCGCCTTGTCGAGCGCCGCGTGGACGTCCTCGGGCGAGTCCGGGGTGTCGATGGAGAGCTCGCGCGGTGCGTGCTGGACTCCGATCTTGACTTCCATCGTTCTCCTTGGTCGGTGGGTTGCTTCGGGTGTGCGTCAGTGGTCGTCGGTGAGGGGATAGCCGCGGATGCCGCGCCAGGCCAGCCCGCTCACGAGGTCGACCGCCTGCGACTGGGCGATGCCGCTGGACTCCGAGACCCAGAACCTCGCGCTCACCTGCGCCATTCCCACCAGGGACACGGCCAGCAGCCGGGACTGCTCGGCGGGCAGCCCGGTGTCGTCGTGGATCACGTCCGCGATCATGGCGGCGCACTCGGTGGTCACCCGCTCGACGTGCTGGCGGACGGCCGGCTCGCTGGTGAGGTCGGACTCGAAGACGAGCCGGAACGCCCCGCGCTCACCGGCGACGTAGGAGTAGAAGGCGGCCATGGCCGCAGCGACACGGGTCTTGTTGTCATGGGTGGACGCCAGCGCCCGGCGACAGTTGGCGATCACGTCGTCGCACGCGGCGTCGAGCAGCGCGAGGTACAGGTCGAGCTTGCCGGGGAAGTGCTGGTACAGCACGGGCTTGGACACACCGGCCCGCTCCGCGATGTCGTCCATCGCAGCGGCGTGGTAACCCTGGGCGACGAACACCTCCAGGGCCGAGTCGAGCAGCTGGACGCGGCGCTCCCGGCGAGGGAGCCTGCCACCTCGGGGCTTCTGCTCGCGTGTCTGCCGGGTCGTGCCCACGCAAGAACCCTACTCAGCAGTCACCCAGCGGCCGGCGTCCGGATGACGGACGCGCTGGGGTACGGCGTACCCGCTGGGAACATGGAGGGTGGCTCACCTGTTGGGACAGGTGGCCGAGAATGTCGTCCACCGCACCTGCCTGACACCCCACCCCAGGAGTACGCCGTGTCCCTCCCGCCGCTCGTCGAGCCGGCCGAGTCCCTGACCATCGACGAGGTACGCCGGTACAGCCGGCACCTCATCATCCCGGACGTCGGCATGGACGGTCAGAAGCGACTGAAGAACGCGCGCGTGCTGGTGATCGGTGCCGGTGGTCTGGGCAGCCCGGCGCTGCTGTACCTCGCCGCCGCGGGCGTCGGGACGATCGGCCTGGTCGAGTTCGACGTGGTCGACGAGTCCAACCTCCAGCGCCAGGTGATCCACGGCCAGTCCGACGTGGGCCGGTCCAAGGCGGACTCGGCTCGGGACTCGATCAGCGAGGTCAACCCGCTGGTGGACGTCGTGATCCACGACGAGCGGCTCGACAACGACAACGTGATGCGGATCTTCGAGGGCTACGACCTGATCGTCGACGGCACCGACAACTTCGCCACCCGCTACCTGGTCAACGACGCGGCGTACTTCTTGAAGATCCCCTACGTCTGGGGCTCGATCTACCGCTTCGACGGACAGGCCAGCGTGTTCGCCCCGACCCTGTCGGAGGTCGCCGGCGCCGACCTGCCCTGCTACCGCTGCCTCTACCCGGAGCCGCCCCCGCCCGGCATGGTGCCGAGCTGCGCCGAGGGCGGCGTCCTGGGCGTGCTCTGCGCGAGCATCGGGTCGATCCAGGTCAACGAGGCGATCAAGCTGATCACCGGCATCGGTGAGCCCATCGCCGGACAGCTGATGATCTACGACGCCCTCGAGATGGAGTACCGCAAGCTCAAGGTCCGCAAGGACCCCCACTGCGCGCTCTGCGGCGAGAACCCGACGGTCACCGGGCTCATCGACTACGAGACGTTCTGCGGGGCGGTGTCGGAGGAGGCCTCCGAGGCTGCCGCGGGCGCGACCATCTCGGTCACCCAGCTCTCCCACCTGCTCAAGGAGCGGGACAACGGCGACAAGGACTTCGTGCTCATCGACGTGCGCGAGCCCAACGAGTACGAGATCAACAAGATCCCCGGCTCGGTGCTGATCCCGAAGGGCGAGTTCCTGAACGGGCACGCGCTGGGTCAGCTGCCCGGGGTCGACTCCGGCAAGCAGGTCGTCCTCTACTGCAAGACCGGCGTGCGGTCGGCGGAGGCGCTGGCCGTCGTCAAGGGTGCGGGATACGCCGACGCCATCCACGTCGGTGGCGGGGTGTCGGCCTGGGTGGACCAGATCGACCCCAGCCAGCCGGCCTACTGACGCCTACCGGTTGACGCGCTCCAGCAACCGGGCGACGGCGTCGCAGTAGTCGGTCGTCGCCGGATAGCCGGAGTGCTTGCTCAGATGGGTGAGCGTCGTGACCTGGAGCGACGCGTCGATCGGCGGCGGGTCCAGCACCCTCCAGTCGTCGCCGCTCTCGCGGCGACCGGTGCAGCCGACGAGGACGTCGACCCCGGGGTCCGCCTCACCGATCCGACGTGAGGTCGGCACCGTCGGTGGCTCCAGGAGGGGCTCGCGGTCCCACGAGAGCACCGGCCCGGCGATCGGGTCCGTCTCGCGGTAGAGGTTGACCCAGCGGCAGCCGAGTGCCGTGCGCACCTGCTCGATCAGCTCGACGTCGACGTACGCAGGGAACCCCCGCGGGAACGCGACCTGGAGCTGTGATCCGTAGGTGACGAGGGCGACCCGCCGCAGCTCCTCCTCGCTCAGCCAGAGCATGGTGGCGAAGGCGATCAGACTGCCCTGGGAGTGCGCCGAGACGACCACCGCCGGGGCGTTCGCCGGGAGGACGTCGGGGACGAGCGACCCGTCCGCCTGCTTCGGGGGGATCGGCGAGAGCCCCAGGTGGAAACGGATGCGGCGCCGCAGGTCGTGGACCGCGAACTGGGCGTACGACGGCGGCACGAACGGGTGGACCGAATGCGGCCAGAAGGAGATCACGTCCCACACGACGTTGATCCCGCGCCGGGTCTGCTCGGTGCGCAGGGCCCGGCGGCCGAGCACGAACAGTGCCCCCGCCGAGGCGATCAGCGCGTACGTGCCGACGTTGTAGAGCACCACGAACGGACGCGCTTGAGGGATCGGACGTGCCACCACGGACGGCGCCGACGGGACGGTCGCCCGCCCGTGGCTGAGCCAGGCGACCACGCCGGGGGTGTTCCAGTGGAACATCTCCATCCACGTGATCACCGAGATCACCGTGCCGACGCAGGCGAACAGGAGCACCGGCCACGCGACGTGCAGCTTGCCCTGCGCCGTCCCCATCGCCGCTGCCACCTTCCGGTCCCAGCGCTCGGGGAGCCGGTCGCTCAGGCCGGTCCGCGTGTCGACCCGCTGGTAGGCACGCCCGACGCCGGGCAGCTGCGCGATCATCTGGCGGCGCCACCAGGGGACGGCGACCACGACGATCAGCACGACCAGGCACACCGTGAGCCCCCAGGCGTAGGCGATCCGGTAGATCAGGTCGGTCTGGGCGGGACGTCCCACGAGCTTGGCGACCCCGAGGTCGAACGCCGCGCAGAAGCCCACCCCGATGAACAGTCCGCTCGCCGTGGCCGCCCAGGCCGCGAGACCGCGGGCGTAGCCGCGGTACGGCGGCGGCGTCGTGGAGGTGGGTGAGCCGACCGTGCGTCGTCCGAGCCACGCGCACACCACGAGCAGCGGCAGGAGCGCCAGCGTTGCGAAGAGCGGCAGGAAGCGGGCGTAGGAGTCGAGGTCCAGCGCCAGCTCGCGGGGACGGGTCGACGCCAGGAGCCCGGCCGCCGCCAGGACGGCTGCGCCCGAGACGATCACCAGCCACTTGCTCAGGGCGGGCAGCGCTGCGTGCCACCCGTAGTCCGTCGTACCGCTGATCGCCTGCTCCGGGTCGCCCAGCCAGATCACGAGGGTGGAGGTGACGGCCAGCAGCAGGAGCGAGACCGCCCACACCAACGTCTGGAACCGCTGGCCGCTCGTGTGCGGTGTCGTGTCCGCGATGGTCTGCCAGGTGAGGGCGCCGGTCAGGGCCACCACGCTGTACCCCGTCGCGAGGTGCAGCCGACCGAGCACCGGAGCCGCGACCGTTTCGGTGAAGAAGGTCCGCCGGCACATCCCCGCCGGTGCGCTGACGGCGGCCAGTGAGCCCTGGGGGGCCGGGTCGAAGTGGGCCGAGCGGTTCTCGTCGCCCATCCGGTGCAGCACGAAGATCACCGCACCCGAGAGCACCAGCCCGACGGCCAGGGTCACGTGGACGCCGAGGGCGCGCAGCCAGGGCACGCCGGTGGCCCACGAGTAGCCCACCAGGTCGACCAGGATCAGGCCGGCGGCCAGGGCGAAGGTGCAGGTGAGACCCACCCCGACGGCACGGATCAGACCGAGTGCGAGCGCGTGCAGTCGCTTGTTGCGCCGATCGGGTCCCGGGTCGGGCACCATGAACGCCGCCGCGTTGACCAGGCCGAACGGGATCAGGAGCAGCCACAGCCCCTTCAGCGAGCTGCCCGAGGTGTACTTGCCCCAGTGGTAGCCCTCGAGCGTCCGTGAGGGGTCGGCCTGCACCTCGCGGTCCTCGGCGTCCACCGGCCGGAAGAAGCGCCCCCAGGAGTCGCCCGCCACCTGCCGGACGAACCGGCTCTCGAGCATGACTTCGGGCGGGGTCCCGCTGACCCCGTGGATGCGGAGCTCGACCCAAGGCTTCGTCGGGGGGTCCGGTCCAGGGTTCGGCGACTGGTCGGACATGGCGACTCCGAGTACGACGTGTGGGAAATGACGGTAGCGGCGGCCCTGCGGTGCTGTCGTCGCTCCGGCGGATGAAGTCGTCTGTCGCGGGCCGGCCCGGGCGGGCAGGACCGGCCGAGCGCAGCCGGTGCCCGTAACCCTCCACCACCGGCTCCGTTGAGCCAGGAGACATCCCCTCGCAGGAGGTCCCCACCTCATGAACCGACCCGTCTCCTCCTTGGCCCGTCGCGCCAGCGCGGTCGTCTCCGTCCGGGCAGTCCTGGCCGTGCTGGCCGCGGCGGCCCTGGCTGCCGCCGTGTTCGGTGCCCCACCGGCCTCCGCGCGGAGCCTCCTCAGCCCACGCGCGTCCTGGGCGCCGGCCGCCACCGCACAGATCCACCCCGGCACGATGATGTACACCGAGGGCGCGCAGTGCACCGGTAACTTCGTGTTCACCGACTCCGCCGGTCACACCTATCTCGGGTACGCCGCACACTGCGCGGGCACCGGCTCGTCCACCGACACCAACGGGTGCCAGACCGGCTCGGTCCCCCTCGGCACCCGGGTCGACCTCACCAACGACGGGAACCTCGCCAGCGAGGGCACGATCGTCGGCCATGGCACCCTCGCCTACAGCTCGTGGATCACCGAGCACCGGCTCGGGACGACCGACGCCAACACCTGTGCCTACAACGACCTGGCCCTGGTCGAGCTCGACTCCGCAGACGTGTCGAAGGTGAACCCGAGCGTGCCCTTCTGGGGCGGACCGACCGGGATCGACACCGACGGCACCGCGACCGGTGACCGCGTGTGGACCTACGGCAACTCCAGCCTCCGGGCCGGCGTCTCGCCTCTCTCGCCCCACACCGGGATCAGCCTGGGGGACGACGCCGCCGACGGCGGCTGGAGCCACCCGCTCTACACCCTCACGCCGGGCATCCCGGGCGACTCCGGCTCCGGGTTCATGACCGAGGGCGGGAAGGCGGTCGGCGTGCTCTCGACACTCGGCCTGGCGCCACTGCCGGCATCGAACAACATCGGCGACCTGGCCCACGAGCTCGCGTTCGCCCAGGCACACTCCGGGATCGCCGGTCTCCAGCTGGTCAACGGCACGGAACCGTTCGACCCGATCCTCTGACCGGGGTCCACGCCCATTCGACGAGATCCCCCGCAGGGTGGTGCGGGGCATCTCGTCGTCGAGGAGGCAGCGGGGGCGGTGCCGTGAGCCCCGAACTTTGACCGGTTCGTTGTCGAATCGCGGATGACGCGGGGTTACGGTGCATCCCGTGACAGCGCGTCGGGCGAGTGTGAGCGCGGTCGGCCTCACGATCCTGGCCGTCGGGCTGATGCTGCTGATGATCATGTTCGCTGCGCGCAGCGGGCCGGAGCGGATCTTCGCCGGGCCGCTGCACGACCCGAGCATCGCGCCGGTCTCCCCGACGTTCCTGCACACGCCACCGGGACCGACGTCGGACGGTGTGCGGCATGAGAACGTGCACAACCCCGTCTTCCTCGCGCTGGGTCTGGTCATCAAGGTCCTGGCGCTGGTGTGCGTGCTCTGGCTGCTCTACCGGGGGGTCCGCAAGTTCTTGGAGTACCTCTCCGAGCGCAAGCCGCGGCGCGCCAAGCCGAAGCGCCCGGAGGACGTGGACTTCGACGTGCTGGACGATCCCGAGCCCCTGGTCCAGGAGATCCGGCGTGACGCCGACGAGCAGTTCGAGCTCCTGCTCGGCGGCCAGCCGCGGAACGGGATCGTCGCCTGCTGGGACCGGTTCGAGGAGCAGGCCGAGCGGATCAACGCCTCCCGGAAGCCGTGGGAGACGTCGTCCGAGTTCACGCTCCGGTTGCTCGAGGCCGTGTCTGCCGACGAGGTCGCGATCGCCCGCCTGGAGGCGCTGTACCGGGAGGCGCGGTTCTCCGACCACGAGATGGACGAGGCCCGACGGGAGGAGGCGGTCGCAGCCCTCCGGCAGGTGCATGCGTCGCTGGGGATCGGGGCCGGTGCTCGATGAGGCCGATGGACCCGGTGAGCATCTCGTGACCGCGTGGACGAGGGCCGCGTGAGCAGGCGCGCTCGGAGCCGCTGGGTGGTCCGCGGCGTTCTCGTCGCGGGAGGCGTCCTCGGCCTGACGGTGTTCGCCGCCGTGGAGAAGACCCACCCCCGGATCGTGCCCACCGTGCTGTTCGTCGCGGCCGTCGTGGCGATCTACGGGATGCTCGCGGACGCCGGGGGTGCCGACCCGGCGAACTGGGCACCGGCGGTGGAGTCCGTGACGAGCTCGACCGGTCAGGACAGCGGGCTCGCCGCCAACATGCGGCTGCTGGAGAACCACCTGAGCGCGCGTGAGGTCGATCCGTGGCTGCGCGAGCGGCTGGTCCGGATGACCGATGACCGACTCGGACGAGTCGGCTTGCGGCGTGGGGACCCGGAGGTCGAAGCGCGGCTGGGGCCTACGCTCACCGCGGTTCTCGACGGCCCTCCGCGGACGTTGCGGACATCCGACATCGACGAGTGCATCCGACGGATCGAGGAGCTGAGCCCATGACCGCGCCCGTGACCGAGTCGCCCCGAGAGCGCATGCCCGTGGCGGAGGCCTCCGAGCTCGCCCGCGCCGTGCTCGACGAGGTGGAGAAGGCCGTGGTCGGCAATCGCCTGCCGCTCACGCTCGTGCTCTCCGCCGTGCTCGCCAAGGGCCACGTGCTGCTCGAGGACTTCCCGGGGCTGGGCAAGACGCTGGCGGCCAGAAGCCTGGCGCGCGTGCTCGGCCTGGAGTTCGCGCGTGTCCAGTTCACGCCGGACCTGCTGCCCGCTGACATCACCGGCTCGTTCCTGTACAACCAGAGGGACGGGTCCTTCGAGTTCCGTCGTGGCCCGCTGTTCACGGGGTTGCTGCTCGCGGACGAGATCAACCGCACGCCGCCGAAGACCCAGTCCGCGCTCCTGGAGGCGATGCAGGAGCGCCAGGCGACGGTCGAGGGCGAGACGTTCCCCCTGCCGGACCCGTTCCACGTGCTGGCGACCGCCAACCCGATCGAGTACGAAGGCACCTATCCCCTCCCCGAGGCACAGCTCGACCGGTTCCTGATGCGGGTCAGCTTCGGCTATCCGTCCACGGAGGAGGAGCACGACGTCGTCACCCGTCGCCTCATCCGCCAGCGCGAGGAGGTCGACCTCAACCTGGTCACCGACGCCGCCGGGCTGCGTGCGATGCAAGCAGCCGTCGAGACCGTCACCGTGGACGACACCGTGGCGCGCTACTGCGTCGACCTGGCGACGTCCACCCGCGACCACAAGGACGTCCTCACGGGCTCGTCGCCGCGAGGCTCACTGGGTCTGGCTCTCGCCGCGCGCGGGTTCGCCGTGATCCGCGGTCGCGACTACGTGATCCCCGAGGACGTGAAGGCCGTCGCTCGCGCCGTTCTCTCCCATCGGATCACGGTCAAGCCCGAGCTGTGGATGACCCAGGCGAGCGGGCCCCGGGTCGTCGACGGGGTGCTCGCAGAGGTCCCGACCCCCCGGGCCCTGGAAGGATGAGCGACCCCTCGTCGAGGTGGAACCCCACGGCCAGCCTGGGGCGGGCCCTCACGGTCGGCGGGGTCGCCGTCGCCGCTGCGCTGGCGCTGGGCAGGCCGGCCCTGGTGGTGATGGCCGCGCCGCTGCTGGTGGCCGGCGCCATGGGCCTCCTCCACCGGCCGACACGTGAGCCCCGGGTGTTCTCGATGCTCGCCCACTACCAGCTCCACGAAGGGCAGGGGACGCGGTCCCGCTTGGAGGCCGTGGACCTGGACGACGTCGAGCACGTGACCCGGGCCATGTCGCCGCAGCCGTACGTCGCCCTGCACCCCACCGCAGGCACCCTGGGTCACCTGCTCGGCCCGGACTCCGAGGTCGCGCCGATCGAGATGTCGCCACGGCGCTGGGGCCTGCGGATCGTCGGGGCCCAGAAGGTCGCCCTGACCACGCCCTGGGCCGGGTACCGGTGGGGGCCGGTCGCGCTGCCCGGGCGGGAGATGTCCGTGCTGCCGACCCTGTCGCACTTCCGCTCGGGCGGTGAGGCACCGCAGCCGATCGGGCTGATCGGTGCGCACCGGTCGAGGAGGGACGGTGACGGGACGGAGTTCTCGTCCATCAGGCGGTTCCACGCCGGGGACCGGCTGCGCCGGATCAACTGGCGCGTGTCCTTGCGGCAGGGGATCCTGCACGTCGAGTCCACGCGGGCCGAGGAGGACTCGGCGGTGCTGCTCATCGTGGACGCGCTGGCGGACTACGGACGCTCCGAAGGGGTCGGGCGCTCCGAGAGCAGCCTGGACGTCACCATCCGCGCTGCCGCCGCCCTGGCGGACCAGTACCTGGGTGGGGGAGACCGGGTCTCGTTGCGCGTGCTGAGCCCCGGAGGCGAGTACGCCGGTTACGGCACCGGCACCCGACACCTGCGCAGGATCCTGACCCTGCTGTCGCGCATCCGTCCCGGCATGCCGCGCGACGTGGAGATCGACCAGATCGACTTCCGCGCCACCGCCGGGACCGTCGTGGTGGTGATCAGTCCGATGCTCTCCTCGGCGCTCGCCACGGCCACGGTGCGGCTGGTCCGGCGAGGGCTGCCGGTGATCGTCGTGGATCCGCTGCCGTCGGGGACGACGCCCACGGCGTACGCCGACGCCGACGAAGAGGTCGCCGAGCTGGCCTGGCGGATGCGCCTCCTCGACCGCAACCACCTGCTGGCGATGCTGGCCGCGGCCGGCTGTCCCGTCGTGCCGTGGAACGGACCACGCACGCTCGAAGAGGTGCTCCGCCGACTGGCCCGCCGTGGCCAGCTTCCCCGGGTCGGTGGCGCATGAGCAGGCTGCTTCGCTCCGCGGTCGACCAGCTGCACGGGGGCCCGGCATGATCCGGGGGGCGTGGCCGGGCGTGTGGGTGCTTCGCGGCCTCGTGATCCTGGGTGTCGTGCTCGCCCTGCTGGCGGGAGTCCCCGAGGGGTACCGGCCGTCGATCTTCGTCGTCGTGGTGATCGTGGTCGGCGCCGTCGTCGCGGCGTTCCGGCCCGAGTACCTCGGCCTCTCGATCACCATCGGACTGGTCCTCGCGTGGTGGGCGTTCGAGCTGCGCGCGGAGATGCCGGTGGCCGCATTGGTCGCGGCGGCGGGCCTCACCGTGGCCCATGCCGCGGCGACGTTGCTGAGCTACGGCCCTCCCTCGCTTCCCGTGGACCCGGCCCTGGCTCTCCTGTGGGCGATGCGGGCAGTGATGACCTGGACGGCCGCACTGGCGGTGTGGGCGGTCGCCCGTGCCTACTCGGGCCACGGCTCGCCCACCCTGTTCTGGCTGGCCGGTCTGGCAGCCGCGCTCGTGGGAGCGGTCGTGGTCGGGATCGTCGCGTCGCCACGTGGTGAGGAGCTCAGCCGGTGACGCCGGGGCGCCTCGACCACGACGACTACGTCGAGCTCGTCCTCAGCTGTGTCGAACAGGTCCCTCGCGGCCGGGTCACGACGTACGGCGCGATCGCGGAGGCGGTCGGTCAGGTCGCCGGCGGCGGTGGACCCCGGCTCGTCGGGTCGGTGATGGCGCTGCACGGCGGAGCCGTCCCCTGGTGGCGGGTCGTCCGCGCGGACGGGTCCCTACCGGCGAGCCACGAGGTCGACGCGCGGCCGTACTACCTCGAGGAGGGCACCCCTCTCCGGCCCACCGGGAACGTCGACATCAGGCAGGCGTTCTGGCGGCCGCCCGCTCCCGGGTGAGCGCCGCCAGCCGCGCCAGGGCCTTCGGGAAGATCTCCTCGGGAGGGTTGACCAGTCCGGCACCGACCTGACCGACGCCCGCGACCCGTCCGGCCATCCCGGTGTTGATCTGGGGAAGGATCCCGGTGCGGCACACGCGCGACACGTCGATCCCGGTCGGCACGCCGGCGAACTCGAGCACCGGGATGCTCCAGCGCGGGTTCTCGCCCAGCGCGATCTCCTGCATGCGGCGCGTCGTGGCGAGCGCGTCGGGCACCGAGCCGCCGACGAACCGGACGATCGCGGGCGCCGTGGCCATCGCGAACCCGCCCAACCCCGCGGTCTCGGTGATCGCCGAGTCGCCGATGTCCGGGTTGGCGTCGTCGGGGCCGTAGTCGCCGAGGTAGAGCCCGTCGGCGACCTGCGCCGGCCCGGTGAACCACTCGTCGCCGGTGCCGGAGACCTGGATCCCGAAGTCGGTGCCGTTGCGCGACATCGCGACGACCATCGTGGAGCCCGTCAGGTCACGCGCAGCGTCCAGCGCGAGCTTGCACGCGGGCATGGCCAGGTTGAGGAAGAAGTGGTCGTTGCCCCCCACGAACCGCATCGCCTCGGCCACGTGGGACGCGTCGGCCCCGCTGTCGACGAGCGCCGGCCCCAGGTCGCGCAGGAGCATCAGCGTGCCCGCGCGGTTGCGGTTGTGCGCCTCGTCGCCCATCTGCAGCATCTGGCCGAGGATCGCCGTGACGTCGACCGGCTCGCTCGCACGCACCGCCTTCTGCAGGAGGGGGCCGAGCACGTCGCCCATCCAGCGCAGCCGGTCGAGCACGTCGGGGGAGTAGGCGCCGTACCGGAGGACCTTGCCGAGGCCTTCGTTGAGGGTGCAGTGGCTGCGCGCTCCGGTGTCGGGGTCCTCGAGCACGAACATCCACATGCTCGGCGTGACGACGCCGGCCATCGGGCCGACCGATCGGCGGTGATGGCAGGGTTCGAGCCGCACGTGCAGCCCACCCTCGAACAGTGCAGAAGCCTCGTCGGGCGTGTCGACGAGGCCCTCGAGCACGGCTGCACCCATCAGTGCTCCACGCAGTGGCCCGGAGGCGCGGTCCCAGCTGATCGGGGGTCCCGCGTGCAGGAACTCGCCCCTCTCCAACCCGATGGCTTCACGAGCGGGGAGCACGTCGACCAGGACGGCCTGCACGCCGAGCATCCGCTCCAGAGCCGCGGTGTTGGCCGCCGGACGTAGGGGGTCGAGGGCGACCGCGGCGAGGTCGTCCTCCGTGCCCGGCAGCGGCGGCCGCCAGTCGACGCGGGACACGGGCGCGGCCTGGTCGGCCAGCGCCTCGGCCAGCAGGTCGAGCCCGACACTGACCACGCCGTCGGCGAGCTCACTCATGCGCCGCCCCCAGGATCTCCAGCGCGCGACGGGTCGCGCGCGCGTTCGACACGTGCACCTCGGCCCCGGCGGCGGCGAGTGCCGACATCTGGCGCTCGAGGCCCTGCGGGTCGTGCGCGGTCCCGACGACCGTGATCACCACCGGAGCCCGGATGCCCTCGATCGCCGGGACGAGCGACTCCGCCGGATCGGGCTCGGCGCCGTGACCCAGGACCACGTCCATCAGGACGACACCGGTCGCGTCGTCGGCCGCCACCTCGGCGAGCCGCTCCAGCCGGAGCGTCGGGTCGATCATCGGGTGGGCGCGGCCGGTGGTGTACTCGTCGTCGCCGAAGTCGACCAGCTCGGACCGACCGGGATCGAGGCCCGACGCCGCCACGAGCACCTCGGCCTCCTGCTTCATGGTGCCGCCGACGAACAGCCCGTGCAGCCGGGTCCCGGTGGACGCCCGCGTCTCACCGCGCACGGGCCAGTCCGGCACCGTCCGACCGAGCACGCGGAGCAGGTCCTCGGCGGCGGCGGTCAGATCGGGTCGACCGGCTCCGAGCAGGGCGAGGTGCACCGGCGTGCCCAGCGACTCCGTGTACGCCGTGAGCTCGCGGGCGACCTCGTCGGCCGGAGGCTTGGAGATCAGCAACGCCACCTCGACACCGGGGTCACCGTCGAGCCGGGTGAGGGCCGTCCTGGTCGCGAGCCCGCCCACCTCGGCCGACAGGTCGCGGCCGCCGACGCCGTACGCCGTGGTCACGCCGACCCCGGCATGGTCGAGCAGTGCCAGCACCTGCTGGCAGCCCGTGCCGGAGGCCGCGACGATCCCGACCGGCCCGGGCGAGACGACGTTGGCGAACCCGAGGCCGACGCCGGCGACCACCGCCGTACCGCAGTCGGGCCCCATCACCAGCAGGTCGCGCGTCGCCGCGAACCCCTTGAGGGCGACCTCCTGGTCCACCGGGACGTTGTCGCTGAAGACCATGACGTCGCTGCCCGCCTCGAGGGCGTCCATCGCCTCGACGGCGGCGCTCGCGCCGGGCACGGAGACCAGCACCCAGGAGCCCGGCTCACGTCGCAGTGCGGACGTCGTGGTGCGAGGCGGCGCCTCCTCGGCCGATCCCGGCGCCGCGCGTCTGGTGCCGGTGAGCGCCGCGTCGACCCCCACCAGGGCCGCTTCGAGATCACCGTCCTGCGCGAGGCGCACGGCCACGACCAGGTGGTTGACCGTCGCGTCTCCGGGGATCGCGAAGCCCATCCGCTCGAGCACCTCGACGTTCAGCGGGGTCGCCATCGCCACCTGGGCCGTCTCGACGCCGGGCAGCTGCTGGATCTGGCGGCTGACCTGGAGCAGGGTCACCGAGTCGGCGTACGTCCCACTGCGCAGCTCCACGTGGTCCGCGCTCATGCCGCCACCTGTCGGGCGAGGGCGGTCAGGGCCAGGTCGACACCGATGGCGAGTCCCGATCCGGAGCTGTGGCCGAGCCCCACCAACGCCGCGCGGGCGGTCTGCTCGCGGGGGGTGCCGAGCGCGCGGAGGTACCCGGCGACGAGGTCGGCACACTCGCCGGCGAGGGCGCACTCCAGCAGCGTCGCGGACAGGGTGGTGGTCCGTGGCATCGCCCGGCGGACCGCGTCGTCGTGGTCCGGTGTGGCGATCCCGGCCGCGCGATGGGTGACCAGCCATCCGCAGAGCACGTCGTCGCCGAGCGGGGTCAGTCCGTCGCCGCGACCGACCAGGTCGGCCACCGACTCCGCGTCGATCCCGGCGTCGAGGTCGATGTCTGCCAGGAGCGACCGAACGCCATCCGACTCCGGCGTCGGGACGAGCCCGGCACCGCGGGACCGGGGGGTTCCCAGAGCGGCAGCCGGGCTCGCCGTGGGAATCACTCCCGTGTCGATACGTGGCGCGCGAACATCCACGACCCGACCGGTCACCAGGGCGCGTCCACCCCAATGAAGACTCCCGGATTCAACATAAGGCGTCGGGACCGCCCCTGACGACACCCTCTGGGGCACAGTCGCGAGATTGGTGCGCAGCACGTGAGGAAGCCCGGGGGCCGACGCGGCCGCCACGCCCACGGCGCGCCCGTGGACGTCCAGGTGGACGATGTCCCGTGCCACGTGGAGGACGCCCACCGGTCCGTCCGGGACGGCGGCCAGCCAGTCGAGGACGCGTGGCGGAGCGGCGACGGGCAGAGGTTCCCCGGCGGGACGAGGCGGCGTCACGAGGTCACGCTAGCGCTCCCGGGACCGCCCGCGTCCGCCGCAGGAGCGGTGTTCGGCCCGCCCTCCGACCGACGATCGCGCACGCGAGATCGGCGTTCCTGCGCGGAAATCCGGCTGGATGGGTGTGTGATGTGGCTCACCAACCGGGGTACTCGGTCCCTGCGCCATCGAGGAGGATCAGATGTCGACGATGTTCAGCTGG
>DATBDF010000264.1:0-8716 GCA_036270075.1 Nocardioides sp. | reverse complement strand
GCCTCGAGCCAGGCCGGACCCTGGTCGGTGCGCACCAACGTCCAGCCCCGGGCCAGGGCCTCGAGCACGTCGCCCTCCACGGCGTACGTCGTGGGTCCGGCGACGTCGAGGACGAGCGCGGCGGCACCCTCCTGGATCGCCGAGCGGGCGGCCAGCATCGCCGTCACCGGGACGGGTCGGGCGTCCGCGCGCCAGGCGGCGAGGGTGTCGAGGCCGGAGAACGCGAGCAGGGCCTGCCGTCCGTCCTGGCCGGTGAGCAGCGCGGTCGCCATGTCGCTGGTCTTCTCCTGACCGAGGCCGTCCGCGTCCACCTCCACCTCGCCGACCAGGGCCACGACCGGGACCAGCAGCCGGGAGGCCTGGAGTGCGAGGAGCACGTCGACCTGGCGCCCCGGGTCCACGGCGTACGACGCCAGTGCAGCGCGCAGCATCGGGTCACCCGCACCGTCGTCCCCGGCGAAGCCGGGATCGGGGATCTTGCGGGCCTCGGGCATGCGGAAGATCGTGCCATGCTGGAGTCGTGGACAACGTCTCCTGGGGTGCTCTGGCCCTGTCGCTGTCGGTGCTCGGGGGCATCTACACGTGGTGGGCGCTGCGTCATCGAGGCGTCACGGCCGCGGTCCGGGCCGCCGGGATCACCCTCCTGCCGATCGCCGCGTGGATGACCGGCCTGCTGCAGGTGTTCGGCGACGTGGCCGATGCGTTCACCCACTGGTTCACCCGGCTGGTCTTCAGCCCCACGGTCTGGCTCGGGGTGATCGTCTTCGTGGTGGCGTTCGTGATGATCGGCGGAGCGAACATGGTCTCCCGCCGGGTCGACCCGAAGCCCAAGAAGTCGCGGCGGGCCGACAAGCCGAAGGCCGTCTCCTCGCCGACCACTGCGGACCCCCTGATCGACGACGAGATGGCCGAGATCCAGGCGATCCTGAAGAAGCGCGGCATCTCCTGATGGCGGACGCGTCAGCGGGCGACTCCCACGTCGCCCGCAACCGGTTGTGGGCACGACTCTCGGGCGCGGTCGCCGAGCTCGACCCTCTTCCGCCCACGCCCGTGATGGTCGTCGACCTCGACGCGTTCGACGCCAACGCCCGCGACCTCGTGCGCCGCGCGGCCGGCAAGCCGATCCGGTTGGCAACCAAGTCCGTCCGGGTCCCCGCGTTGATCCAGCGCGCCCTGGACACACCCGGCTTCCGGGGTGTCCTGTCCTACACGCTGCGCGAGTCGCTCTGGCTCGAGCGTCAGGGCATCTGCGACGACGTGGTCATCGCCTACCCGACGGTGGACCGGGCTGCGCTGGCGGACCTGGTCGCGTCACCGACCAGCGCGTCCCACATCACGTTGATGGTCGACGACGTCGCCCAGCTCGACGTCGTGGACTCGATCCGCTCCTCACACGCGGTCCGCGTCCGGGTTGCCCTCGACATCGACGCCGGCCTCCGGTTCGGGGGCCAGCACGTCGGCCCCAAGCGCTCACCGGTCCACGACGTCGAGGACGTCGTGCGACTGGCTCGCCACATCGCCGAGCGTCCGGGGTTCGCGTTGGTCGGCGTCATGACCTACGAGGGCCAGGTCGCCGGCGTACCCGACGACGTGCCGTCGCAGCGGGCGAAGTCGCTGGTCGTACGCCGGCTCAAGGCCGCGTCGATGACGCAGCTGGCCGAACGCCGGCGCGTGATCGCCGAGCGCCTGTCCGACGTCGTGGCACTGGAGTTCTGGAACGCCGGTGGGTCCGGCTCGGTGCAGGCCACCGCGGCGGACGCCGCGGTCACCGAGATCGCCGCCGGCTCCGGGCTGCTCGTGCCCGGGCTGTTCGACCACTACCGGTCCTTCTCGCCGCGACCGGCGGCGTTCTACGGGCTGCCGGTCACGCGCAAGCCGTCGGCGGCGATGGCGACGGTGCACGGCGGCGGGCTCGTCGCGTCCGGTCCCGTCGGCGGGGACCGTGCGCCGATCCCCTGGGCGCCACCCGGGCTCCACCTGACCTCGCTCGAGGGCGCCGGCGAGGTCCAGACGCCGCTCACCGGACACCCGGCGGCGCTCCTGCGCGTCGGCGACCTCGTGTGGTTCCGTCACGCCAAGTCCGGCGAGCTGTTCGAGCACACGAGCACGGTCCGGCTGCTCGCCGGGGACCGGTTCGTCGACGAGGTGCCGACGTACCGAGGGTGCGGGAACGCCTGGTGACCCGGCGATGATCGCCTCCGCCACCAGCAACGCCGAGCGGGTGCTCGAGCTGGCTCGGTCGCGAGAGCCGACCCTCGGTGACGGTCGCCTGATCTGCATCGACGGACCGGCGGGATCGGGCAAGAGCACCCTCGGGGCCGAGATCGCGTCGCTGGGTGGTGGTGTCGCGGTCGTGCACATGGACGACCTGTTCGAGGGCTGGCGAGGGCTCAGCCGCGTCGACGAGCAGCTCGAGACCCTGCTCAGGCCGTTGGCCGAGGGCTTCTCCGGCCAGTACCGTCGCTGGGACTGGCCCGGGAACGCCTGGGCCGAGACGGTGCTGGTGCCGCCCGCCCACCTGCTGATCGTCGAGGGAGTCGGCTCCGGATCAGCCGCCCACGCCGACCTGATCACCGTGCTGGCGTGGGTCGAGGTGCCGCTCGAGCTTCGGATGGCGCGTGGTCTCGCGCGGGACGGAGCCGGCGTCACCGACCACTGGCGGCAGTGGGCCGAGGACGAGCAGGCGCTCTTCGAGGGCCAGCGCACCCGTGAGCGCGCCGACGTCGTCCTCGACGGCCGGGTGGGATCCCTGCACGGCTGATCGCCCGGCGGCCGCCTGGTCACCGGCGTGTCGCGCCGACTCGTCCGCGTTTTCTCGACCGGAGCCGTGCGGGAGGCCCCGGCAAGGCGGTGTGCCAGGGTCGGGGAATGGAGCCGCGCATCTCGTTCGTCACCCTCGCCGCCCGCGACCTCTCGGCCACGCGACGGTTCTACGTCGACGGGCTGGGGTGGGCACCCGAGCTCGAGGTCCCGGGGGAGGTCGTGATGATCCGCGTCGGCGAGCACCTCATCCTGTCGCTGTGGGACGAGGCCCACTTCGAGGCGGAGGTCGGGTCGATCGGGCGTGGCGACGGCGTACCGCCCTTCACGCTCGCTCACAACGTCGGCACCCGCGCCGAGGTCGACGCCGTGCTGGCCGACGCTCGTGCGGCCGGCGCGGACGCCGCCGACGGGGCCGCACGTGACTGGGGCGGCTACACCGGCTACTTCGCCGACCCGGACGGCGTCCGGTGGGAGGTCGCCTGGAACCCCGACCCCATCGGTCGGAGCGTGCTCCCCGGGCCGCCTCCGCACTAGGGTCCGGGTCATGAGGGCGCCGTCGGGAGACCAGTTCGAGTTCGCGGCCGGGGATTACCGCGCGGTCGTCACCGAGTGCGGCGCGACGCTGCGCCTGCTCGAGCACGACGGACGGCCGTTGCTGCACGGCTTCGGCGAGGAGGACATGTCGACGGCCGGCCGCGGCCAGCTGCTGATGCCGTGGCCGAACCGCATCCGCGACGGCATCTACGAGTACGACGGCCGTGAGCACCGCCTCGGGCTGTCCGAGCCGAGCCAGGGCAACGCCATCCACGGGCTCGTCCGCTGGGCGGCGTGGTCGCCCGAGGAGCACGGTGCCTCGTCGGTCTCGTTGAGCTACCGGCTGATGGCGCAGAGCGGCTACCCGTGGACGGTCGACCTGCACGTGCTCTACGACCTGTCCGCCGACGGGCTGACCGTCACCCAGACCGCGACCAACCTGAGTGACCGGCCTGCGCCGTACGCGTCGGGCGCCCATCCCTACCTGACTGCAGGGCCGGGTCCGGTGGACGGCTGGGAGCTCACCGTGCCCGCGTCGCTGCGCCTGCTCGGCGACGACCGGCAGCTCCCCGTCGGTGAGGAGGCCGTCGCCGGTACGCCGTACGACTTCCGCGTCGCCCGCCCCCTGCGCGACCTCCGGCTCGACGACGGGTTCGGCGACCTGGCGCGCGACGCCGGCATCACCACCGCCTCCGTCCGCGACCCGGAGACCGGTCTCGGTGCTGCGCTCTGGGTCGACCGGCACCATCCGTGGCTGATGGTCTTCAGCGCCGACGCCGGCTGGGACCCACCCCGTCAGGCGGTCGCGATCGAGCCGATGACCGCACCGCCCGACGCGTTCCGCAGCGGCCGCGACCTGGTCACGCTCGCGCCCGCCGGCGAGCCGGGCGACGAGCTGTCAGTCAGCTGGGGGATCCGGACGCTCGAGTGAGTCCGCGGCCGTCCGGGCCACCAAGGTGCGCAGCTCCCGGACGGCCTGGAGTGCCCGGTCGCCGTCGGAGGCCTGGATCCCCATCGTCGGACGGCTCGTGCCGTCCGCGAGGTCGAGCGTCGGGAACGGCGCGCCGGGCGGCATGTGGACGGCGAGCACCTCGGCCCACTCGTAGTGGTGGGTCCGGTAGCCGTTGACGACCTCGAGGCCGTGCGAGTCGGCAGTCACCCGGCACCGGTACAACGCCCAGGCGATCGCGAGGCCCAGAGCCGCGATCAGGACCAGCGTCACCTCCTGGTACGGCGTCACCCTGCCGCGCACGTCGGAGCCGACCGCCACCCAGCCGGCCACGCACACGACCGCGAGCAACCCGCCGAAGAAGACGACGGCCAGGCGCACGCCGAGCGGACGCCACGTGCGCGGCAACGGGAGCTCAGAGACGGCAGGCATGGATGTCGGTGACCAGGATGGCGCGCGCCCCGACCTCCCAGAGCTCGTCCATGACGCGCTGCGCGGTCGCCCGGGGCACCATGGCCCGGACGGCGAACCAGCCCTCGCGGTGCAACGGCGAGACCGTGGGGCTCTCGATGCCCGGCGTGAGGGCGACGGCCTGCGAGACGCGCTCCGACGGCACGTCGTAGTCCATCATCACGTAGCTCCGCGCCACCATCACGCCCTCGAGGCGACGCCGGAAGACGTCCAGACCCGGGGGCGTCCCACCGCCCCGCGTCACGAGCACGGCCTCCGACTCGAGCAGCGGCTCCCCGAACGTCTCGAGGCCGGCCTTGCCGAGCGTGCTCCCGGTCTCGACGACGTCGGCGATCACGTCGGCCACGCCGAGCTGGACGCTGGACTCCACGGCTCCGTCGAGGCGGTTCACCGTGGCGTCGACGCCGTGCTCCGCGAGGTACTGCTGCACCAGCCCGACGTACGACGTGGCGACGCGGGTGCCCTGGAGCTGGCTGACGTCGGCGAACTGCCCCTCGGGCCCGGCGAACCGGAAGGTGCTGCGTCCGAACCCGAGCGCCATCACCTCCTCGGCCTTGGCGCCCGAGTCGAGCAGGAGGTCGCGGCCGGTGATCCCGACGTCGAGCGTGCCTTCTCCGACGTACAGCGCGATGTCGCGGGGCCGGAGGTAGAAGAACTCCGCGTTGTTCTCTGCGTCGACCAGGGTCAGCTCCTTGGAGTCCTGCCGCTGCCGGTAGCCGGACTCGCGCAGCATGTCGGCGGCGGCCTGGGCCAGCGATCCCTTGTTGGGGACGGCGATCCGAAGCAGGTCGTTCGTGCTCGTCATGAGGTCCTCACAGGTGCGCGTAGACGTCGTCGAGGGTGAGCCCGGTGGCCAGCATCAGCACCTGGGCGTGGTACAGCAGCTGACTGATCTCCTCGGCCGTGCGCGCGGGGGTCTCGTGCTCGGCGGCCATCCAGGACTCGGCGGCCTCCTCGACGAGCTTCTTGCCGATCGCGTGCACGCCGGCGTCGAGCTGCGCCACGGTGCCGGAGCCGTCGGGACGGCGTTCGGCCTTGTCGGCCAGCTCGGCCCACAGCTGCTCGAACGTCTTCACGCGAGAAGCGTAGTTCTCGCTTGCCGACGCTCGCCCACGGCGTCCAGGGTGACGAGATGAGCGAGAGCCGACCCGCGACCCCGCCCTTCGAGCGCCTGGACTGGCCGGTCCGGACCGAACGGCTGCTGATCCGGCCGATCGTCAGCGCGGACTTCCCCGCCCTGTTCGCGATCCGGTCCCAGCCCGAGGTCGCGCTGTGGCTGAGCGGGACCGCGACGTCGTACGACGCGTTCGCCGACGAGTGGGCCGGCTCGGGGCGCCTGGACACCACGCTGGCGGTCGAGCGGGACGGCGTGGTCGTGGGCGACGTGTTCCTGCGGGTCGTCGACGCGTGGGGTCAACGGGAGGTGATCGACGACGCCCGGGGCACCCAGGCCGAGATCGGCTGGCTGATCGATCCGACGTACGCCGGAGAGGGACTCGCCACCGAGGCTGCCGGCGCGGTGCTCGGCATGTGCTTCGAGGGGTTGGGCCTGCGGCGGGTGACGGCCGCTGCGTTCGCCGAGAACGCCGCCTCCGTGCGGGTGATGGAGAAGCTCGGGATGCGCTTCGAGGGCCGCGGCGTCCGCGAGGCGCTGCACCGGGACCGCGGCTGGATCGACGGCGTCAACGCCGCGCTGCTGGCCGACGAGTGGCGGGCGAAACGGCGTTGACCGACGATCGGACGCCGGAGAGGGTGGCCGACGTGACCTTCGACCGGATCTCGTGGCCCCGACGCACCGAGCGGCTCATCCTCCGTCCCGCCGAGACTGCAGATCTCCCCGCCGTCTTCGCCGTCCGCTCGCGAGGTGAGGTGGCCGAGTGGATGCCGGACCGGCCGACGTCGTACGACGACTGGCTGCTGCGCCTGGGCCGGGTCGGTGCCGTCGACCGCATGCTCGTGATCGAGCTCGACGGCATCGTGATCGGCGACCTGTACCTGCACGTCGAGGACGCCTGGACGCAGGTCGAGGTGAAGGAGGCCGGCAAGGGCGCCCAGGCCGAGATCGGCTGGTGCCTCTCCCCCGACCACCAGGGGAAGGGCTACGTCACCGAGGCGACGACCGAGCTGGTGCGGCTGTGCTTCGAGGAGCTCGGCGTACGCCGCCTGGTCGCGAACGCCTTCGCCGACAACGAGCCCTCTCTTGGCGTGATGGAACGGCTGGGAATGGTCCGCGAGGGCCGCTTCCGCTCCGAGTCCCTCCACCGGGACCGCGGCTGGGTCGACGGCACCAGCTACGCCCTGCTCCGCGAGGACTGGAAGAGGTAGGACTCAGGGCAGGCTCGGCTGGATCCGCCCGCCGCTGGTGGTCGGCTGGAACGTGTCGTGGTGCCCGGTCTGCGTGCCGGTGTTCGACGAGGTGCCCGATGCCGGGGAACCGGCGTCGTCCTGGGCCACCATCACGCCGGCGAAGGCGAGGACGGCGACAGCAGCTGCCGCAGCGGCGGCGACGGGGATCGGGCGGCGGGTGATCGAGACGGTGCTCATGGGCGTTCCTTCGTTTCGAGGCCGGCGTCTCCAGCCTGATGAGCACCAACGATCCGGCCGGGAGGACCTGCCCGGCATCGGGAGGATTTCGGAACCTCGCGGCGTGGCTGCCCACTTTCGCGGGGCGCCCCGCGCGGTCTCCTGGGGAGCCACCCAGAGAGTCACCGAGCGGTCACCCACCTCGGGGCGACGGCCCCTGACGTTCCCGCTCCGTGGGCGTCCGGTGGTGGACGGGAACCTCAGGGGCCGCCTGGTCGGCGAGCCCTCAGGGCATGCCCGGCTGCACACCGCCGTGCATGGGGCGGTGGTAGTAGGGCGTCTGCAGCTGCGTCTGCTGCGTGGTCCCGGCCGCCGAGCCGGTGTCGTTCTGGACCACGACCAGGCCGACGATCGCCAGGGCGGCGACGGCGGCGGCCGCGGCGGTCGCCATGGGGATCGGACGGTGGGTGATCGATGCGGTGGTCATGCGGTGCCTCCGGTTCGGCGGGCCGGCTCCTCCGGCCCTGATGAACACCACGGTCGATCTAAGAGGGCCTGGGCACATCGGGAAGATTCCCGATCCTCGTGAGAGGGGTGGAACGGGTCAACCCAGCAGGCTGCGCGCGAGGGCGGCGGCCGCGCCCCGGTTCTCGACGCCGAGCTTGGCCAGCACGTTCGAGACGTGCACGCTGACGGTCTTCTCGCTGATCACGAGCTCCTCGGCGATCGCCTTGTTGGTCGCGCCCTTCGCCAGCTGCGACACCACCTCCCGCTCGCGGGGGGTCAGCCGGCTGAAGGGCCCCTCAGGTGCGCCCGACGCCGGAAGAGGCACCCGCGCGCGAATGGCGATCCGGGCGGCCCGTTGCTCGAGGCCCCCCGCGCCCATCTCGTGAGCCACCGACCAGCAGTCCACGAGCAGCTCACGGCCCTCGTCCCGGCGACCGTGCGACAACAGCTCGTCGGCCAGTTCCACGCACGGCTCGAGCGCGAAGAAGGCACCGAACGGCCGGGCCAGCTCCGTCGCCGCCTGGAACTCCTCGATCCCGGACCGACCCGCGGCCTTGGCTGCGTAGCCCTCCGCGAGGGACAGCTGTACGCCGTGGTACGTCGCCCGCCAGTCGTGGGTGAGGCCACTTCGTGCTTGCTGCAGCTGACGCTCCGCACTCTCGCGCACCCGCATGACACGCACATCAGCGGGTCGCACCATGGTGAGGGCCTGGAGGCCGATCCGCGCGGCGCACGCCTTGTGCAGCGGTGAGTCGCTCTCGTCGGCCAAGGCCAGGTACGCCTCCGACACCTCCAGACAGGTCGACACGTCGTTGCTCAGCTCTCCCGTGCGGAAGATCCGGAGCATCCTCATGTCGTGCGTCTCCTCGGGCGGTGGCGGATTGACCGGCGCGAGGTCCCACGCCGCCCGCGGCATCATCCGTACGGCGTCGTCGGCATGGCCGCGCGCCAAGGACAGGTCTGCCCGCT
>DATBDF010000263.1:0-5767 GCA_036270075.1 Nocardioides sp. | reverse complement strand
GGAGTGGGGCGACCGGGTCTCGGGCTGGCTCGTGCGCGAGCGTGACGTGCGGGGCTTCGTCCCCGATCGCGGCTGGGCGCACGCCGTCGCCCATGGCGCCGACGCCGTGGCGGTGCTCGCGAACTCGCCGCACTTCGGGCTGACCGAGCTCACCGTGCTGCTCGACGTCATCGCCGACCGCGTCCTGATCGAGACCCCGACGCCTCTCAGCAGCGGCGAACCGGACCGGCTGGCGCTGGCCACGATGTCGGTCCTGCGCCGGCGGCTCGTGCCACTGCGCATCATCGAGCCGTGGCTGGCCCGGATCACCGCCGCCGCGACCGACGCCGGCGCTGCCGACCACGACCCCTACCGGGTCACCGCGAATCCCGAGGCCTTCCTGCGGGCGCTCCACATCCAGGTCGCCTTCGCCCCCGAGCCGGTCGACGTCCGGGCGGACCTGTTGCTCGAGCTGGTCGCGGCGCTGCGCACCACCAACAAGGCGTATCTCGAGCGCACCTGATCGTCGCGGTCAAGCGCGGTGACCGGTCGGTAACCTGCCCCCCATGAGCCAATCCGAGGCCGGCACCCAACGGCAGGGGCACGCCGGCGAGCTGGCGGTCGCCGTCGCCCGGGCCCACGGCGTGGAGACCCTCTTCACCCTGTCGGGCGCCCACGTCTTCCCGATGTACGACGGGGCCGTCACGGCAGAGCCACCGATGCGGATCCTGGACGTCCGGCACGAGCAGACGGCGGCGTTCGCGGCGGAGGCGACGGGCAAGCTGACGCGCGTGCCGGGGCTCGCGGTGCTGACGGCCGGACCGGGCGTCACGAACGGCATCAGCGCCATCGCGCAGGCGCAGTTCGCGGGGTCACCGATGGTGGTCGTCGGTGGCCGCGCCCCGCAGAACCGATGGGGCAGCGGCAGCCTGCAGGAGCTCGACCAGCCACCCATCGTCGCCTCGATCACCAAGAGCGCACGCACCATCGCGACCGCCGCCGAGGTGACGGTCGGGTTCGACGAGGCGTTCCGGCTGGCCGGCTCGTCCCACCGCGGCCCGGTCTTCGTCGACGTCCCGATGGACGAGTTCTTCAACCAGGCCTCGGCCGTGGTCCCCACCGGTGGGCGAGATCGCGGCGCCGAGCCCGACGGGGACGCACTGGAGCGGATCGGTCACCTGCTGGCGGATGCCCAGCGTCCCGTCCTGGTCCTCGGCACCGACGTCTGGGCGGACGGCGCCGAGTTGGCCGCGCTCGAGCTGGTCGAGTCCGTCGGCATCCCCACGATCACCAACGGGATGGGCCGCGGCATCGTCCCCGGTGGTCATCCGCTCCTGGTGACCAAGGCCCGGGGCCCGGCCCTGAACGGCGCCGACGTGGTCGTCGTCGTCGGCACGCCGCTCGACTTCCGGCTCGGGTACGGCGTGTTCGGCGGCAAGGACGGCACCCAACCGGCGCGCGTCGTCCACGTCGCCGACTCCCCCGGTCAGGTCTCGCAGCACGCGGCGCTCGCCGACTCCGTGTGGGGCGACCTGTCGTCGGTCCTCCGCGGCTTGGCTGCCTCCCTGGACGGCACCGACGTGTCGGCGTGGAAGTCCTGGGTCGAGGACCTTCAGGCGGCTGCCCGTGAGGCGGCAGCGCGCGACGCCGAGCTCCTGGCGGCGGAGGCCGATCCGATCCACCCGGCGCGCATCTACGGTGAGCTCCTCCCCCGCCTCGCCGACGACTCCGTCGTGATCGGCGACGGCGGCGACTTCGTCAGCTTCGCCGGCAAGTACGTCGAGCCGCGGCATCCCGGCGGCTGGCTCGACCCGGGGCCCTACGGCTGCCTCGGAGCCGGCCTCGGCGCCTCGATCGCGGCGCGTCTCGCCCGCCCGTCCGCACAGGTGGTGCTCCTGCTCGGCGACGGTGCCGCCGGGTTCTCCCTGATGGACGTCGACACGCTCGTGCGGCACGACCTCCCGGTCGTGATGGTGATGGGCAACAACTCGGCCTGGGGGCTGGAGAAGGGCCCGATGCAGATGATCTACGGGTACGACGTCGCGGCCGACCTCGCGCACCGGACGCGCTACGACGAGGTCGCCAAGGCACTCGGCGGAGCGGGCGAGACCGTGACCGACCCCCGCGAGATCGGGCCGGCGCTCGACCGCGCCTTCGCCGCCGACGCGCCGTACCTGGTCAACGTGATCACCGACGTGGACGCGGCGTACCCCCGCACCACGTTCGGCGTCTGATGCGACTCCGGCGGGCACGACCCGAGGACCTGCTCGGCCACCGGTGGGAGCTCGACGTATGACGCTCACGTTCACCGTGACCGAAGCCGACACCGCCGAGGCACTCGGCTCGGGAAGCCTGCCGGTGCTGGGTACGCCGCGCCTCCTCGCGTGGTGCGAGGCGGCGACCTGCGCAGCGGTCGAGGAGTGGCTGTCGACCGGCGAGACGTCGGTCGGCACCCGGGTCGAGCTCGAGCACACCCGCGCCAGTCGGGTCGGCGTACGCGTCGAGGTCACCGCGACGCCGGTGCATCGCGACGGTCGCCTCCACCGTTTCAGCGTCGCCGCCCGCGAGGCCGACGGTGGCCGGGTCGTCGGGACGGGCGAGGTCACGCGGGTCGTCGTCGACGCGGAGCGGTTCCTCACGCGGCTCCAGCCGGCCCCTGGTCATCGACCCGAGTCGGAAGGACCGGTCACCGGAGCGGGTGGATAGGTCGACCCGTCCAGCAGCGCCCGCTTGCCCAGGGGTGATGTCAGGTGGAGGGGCACATCGACCGGGTGTCGTCCGACGCACGCCTGCGATCCCTCAGGTGGAGTGGCGGCCCAGTACACCGTCCTCGCGTCGACGTCTCTCGCACGACCGGGGTGTGCAGGTAGGGGCGCGGATCCCGAGCCCCGGAGCACGCCTCTTCCGTGACGCCGACGACCGGGTTCCGCGACGTCCGATCGAGACCACCCGTCGGGCGTGCTCACCTGGACCCACTCGTTGTCTGTCGTGAGCACGGGTGCGAGGCGGCAGTCACCCCCGCCGTTCCACGCCCAGGCAGCGTCGTGGCCCTGGATCTCGAAGACGCTGGCCCCGGCCCCGGGACCTCGCGCGTCCACCGCCCCAGACCGAGCTCGGACGTGGCGGCACGTGCGCCACAGGCCGAGACCACGGGCAGTACGGCGAGCCGCTACAGCCGCTGCCAGCCGCGCCGCACGTCCACGCGCCGAGTATCGGCCGCCATGCCCTCCCTGTCAGCGGGACGCCGATCTCGGACCAGGCGCGTCGGGCCCGCCGTCCGTCACGCCCGCAGGCTTGCCCGGCTCCGGCGGACGCGGAGATTTCGCGCGGCTGGGCCGCGCTTGCGACAATGAGTGATCGCCTGTGCCGGAGCGTGCGGGCCGACCACAGGAGGAGCACCATGGGCAAGACCGGACGCAAGCGCCGGGGCCGCAAGAAGAAGGCCGCTAACCACGGCAAGCGCCCCAACGCGTGATCACCAGTCGGTAGACGAGGCCCCCGCACCGGAGAACCGGTCGGGGGCTCGTTGCTGATGGGAGCTCAGCTCTCGGTGTACGTCACCCGTATCTGCTGGATCTGGATCCGCACCCGCTCGCGCAGGCTGTCGGGGGCGTGCTCCATGCACGACCGTGCCACCAGCGCCTTCACCGTCTTCTGCAGGTCGTAGCTCTGCAGGCACGGCGCGCACTCCTCGAGGTGGGCCTTGACCTCGGCCACCTCGCCACGGTCCAGCTCGTTGTCGAGCAGGCAGACGATGCGCTCGAGGAAGTCCGCGCAGGTCTCGTCGCTGGTCATGACTCCGATCCCCCTCCGGTTCCGTCGTGCCCGACCGGGAGCAGGTCGGCACGCGCGTAGTCCGAGAGCATGTCTCGCAGCTGACGACGGCCGCGGTGGAGCCGAGACATCACGGTACCGATCGGCGTCCCCATGATCTCAGCGATCTCCTTGTAGGCGAACCCCTCGACGTCGGCCAGGTAGACGGCGAGCCGGAACTCCTCCGGCAGGCGTTGCAGCGCCTCCTTGACCTGCGAGTCGGGAAGGTGCTCGAGCGCCTCGCTCTCGGCCGACTTGAGGCCCGAGGACGTGTGCGACTCGGCGCGTGCGAGCTGCCAGTCCTCCACGTCCTCCGACATCGCCTGCTGCGGCTGCCGCTGCTTCTTGCGGTAGCTGTTGATGAAGGTGTTGGTCAGGATCCGGTAGAGCCAGGCCTTGAGGTTGGTCCCCGGCTTGAACTGGTGGAACGACGCGTAGGCCTTCGCGAACGTCTCCTGCACCAGGTCCTCGGCGTCGGACGGGTTGCGGGTCATCCGCATGGCCGCGCCGTACAGCTGGTCGAGGAACGGGAGCGCGTCGCGCTCGAAGCGCGCGGCACGCTCGGCGTCGGTCTCCTGGGTGACGTCCAGCTCCGGCGCCTCGTCGGCGCTCGGGCTGGACAGGTCGGGATGGTCGGTCATCGACTCCCACGTTACCGGCGGTTGGGCACGATCCATGAGGGCAAGCACGTACCTGTCAACACGGCGCTGTGTTCAGGGATTCCCCGTCACCTCACGGACCAACCACTCCAGCACCGCTTCCACCACGAGCTGGAGCGCCTCGGCCTGGGAGAGCTCTCCGCTCGCCGGCACCTTGAGCCCGTGGTCGGCCGCCGGCACGACGGCGAGGTCGGTGTCGTCGGGGAACTCCTCCGGGCGGCCCATCGGGTCGCGCTCCCCCTGGACCACGAGGGTGGGAACGCCGGCACCGGTCAGCTCCTGCACGCGGGACTTGTCCGGCCGGCCGGGAGGGTGGAGCGGGAAGGACAGGGCCAGGCACCCGACCGCTCCGAGGTCGGTGGCACAGCGCGCGGCGGACCGCGCCCCGGCCGACCGTCCGCCCACGACGACCGGTCCGCGCGGGCGCAGCGCGCGGTGGGCCGCTGTGAGCCCGATGTCCAAGGTCGGAGGTGGCGAGGCGATCTTCCTCCCGGCGACGCGCCAGGGCTGCTCGAACAGGGCGACCGTCACGCCCTGGCGCGGGAGGTCGTGGGCGATCACGGCCAGGTCGCGGGCCTCCACGCCGTTGCCCGCACCGTGGCTGAGGAGCAGGGTC
Source organism: Nocardioides sp. (assembly GCA_036270075.1). GTDB lineage: Bacteria > Actinomycetota > Actinomycetes > Propionibacteriales > Nocardioidaceae > Nocardioides. Next base: position 700 of record DATBDF010000263.1, on the reverse strand, counting down.
ACGGTCGCCCCGCGCGCGGCGTACACGTCGAGGCGCCCCTCGCCGTACGGCGTGGGCACCGCGCGCGAGCGTGTCACGCCCTGCTCACGACAGGGCGTCCTCGGCCGGGATCGGCTCGACCAGCTCGGGACCGTTGTTGCGGACGTTGTTCACGTCCGTGGACACCGGGAACGCCTCGAGTCGTCCAGGAGCGGCGGGCACCAGCAGCGAGAGCAGGTCGTCACGCTCGGAGACCGTCGGGTCGAGCCAGGCGGCCCACCGGTCGCGCTCGACCATCAACGGCATCCGGTCGTGGATGTGGCCGACGGCGTCCTCGGCCTCGGTGGTCAGCACGGTGCAGGTCCACCGGAACCGGTCGGGATCGTCCTCGGCCTTGTCGGGGTCGCGCCAGATCTCGTAGAGGCCGGCCATCGCCATCACGCCGCCGTCCTGCGGGTGGATGTAGAACGGCTGCTTGAGCGGGCGGCCGGACTTGCCCGTGACCTGCGTCGGGTACCACTCGAAGTAACCGTCGGCCGGGAGCAGGCAGCGCCGGGATGCGAACGCCCGCTTGTACGCCGGCTTCTCCGCCACCGTCTCCATGCGGGCGTTGATCATCCGGTTGCCGATCGCCGGGTCCTTGGCCCAGGACGGGACCAGCCCCCAGGTCAGCACCCGCAGCTGGCGCTGGGGTGGCTCGGGCTCGGGGTCGTCACGGGAG
>DATBDF010000262.1:0-2296 GCA_036270075.1 Nocardioides sp. | reverse complement strand
CCCGTGATGCTGGCGCGCATCGGGCTGGGTCGCCTGGGTACGAAGCACCGCATCAATGACCGCTCGAGGAGGTACCACGATGACAACGGCACGCGACATCATGACCGACACCGCCGAGTGCGCACGCGCGAACGAGACCCTGGCCGACGCGGCGCGCAAGATGCGCGACCTGGATGTCGGCGCTCTCCCGATCTGTGGTGAGGACGACCGGCTGCACGGTGTGGTCACCGACCGCGACCTGGTGGTGAAGTGCGTGGCCGAGGGGGCAGACCCGACCTCGACGCCGGTCTCCGAGCTCGCAGAGGGCAAGCCGGTGACGATCGGGGCCGACGACCCGATCGACGAGGCGCTGCGGACGATGATCGAGCACGGCGTACGCCGGCTGCCGGTCATCGACGGCGACCGCCTGGTGGGGATGGTGAGCCAGGCCGACGTGGCACGCGAGACCTCCCCGGAGCAGGCCGGCGAACTGGTGGCGGCGCTGTCGCGAAGCCCCAAGAACAACTGACCCCCCGGCGGGACATGGCAGTCATGCGGCCCCCACACTGATGCCCCACCTCCCCGTGTTGCGAAGCCTGGCGGAGGTCGTGGATGTGGTGCGCGCCCACGACGCCATGTATCTGCGGTACTCCGAAGGCCCCGAGGAGGACCTCAGCGGCCCCTCGAGCCGTGACTATGAGGCCGACGTCGACCTACCCGGGTTGTCGGTCACCGTGGCCACCCCCGAACCCTGGTGGCCGCGACCCGTCGAGGACTGGGTGGCCCGGCGCCTGTGCAAGTACGCCGAGCTGGGCGCCGCGGCCGGCCGGTTCCCCTGGCTGCTGACCGGGCGGCCGGTCGGCAACGGACCCGACCACGAGCCGCTCGTCGACCACGTCCGACCGGTCGCCCGGGTGGGCGACGAGGCGGTACGTGAGGCCGTGCGGCTCTACCACGAGCGCTTCAACGCAGGTGAGGACTCCCGCGAGCATGACTCACCTCGTTGATCTGCGGATCGGATCGTGGTGTGCACGCCCGCTGGGCGGGTACTCGGCAGGTGGAGACCAAGGAGGTCAGAGATGGCGCGCGCGATCTGGACCGGGTCGTTGTCTTTCGGTTTGGTGAACGTCCCGGTCGGGTTGTACTCGGCGACCCAGGATCACGAGGTGCACTTCCATCAGTTCGAGAAGGGCACGTCGTCGCGGATCCGTTACGAGCGGGTCAACGAGGACACCGGAGACGAGGTCGAGTACCAGGACATCGTGAAAGGAGCCGAGGTCAGCGACGGGGAGTACGTGATGCTGACCCAGGAGGAGCTGGAGTCGGTCGAGCCCGGCCGGAGCCGCGCCATCGACATCTCGGACTTCGTCGATGCCGCGGAGATCGACCCGATCTACTACCAGAAGTCCTACTACCTGGCGCCCTCCGACGACCCCGCCATGAAGGCCTACTCGCTGCTGGTGAAGGCCATGACGAAGGCCGAGCGCATCGGGGTGGCCACGTTCGTGATGCGTGGCAAGCAGTACCTCGCAGCGATCCGACCCGCGGACGGCGTGCTGGTCTTGGAGACGATGTACTTCGCCGACGAAGTGCGTGAGCCGGCCGACGAGATCGACAACCTGCCGGCGAAGTCCCGCGTCGGCGGGAAGGACCTCGACATGGCCGTCAGCCTGGTCGAGTCGCTGACCACGTCGTGGAACCCGAAGAACTACCGCGACACCTACACCGAGCGCGTCGAGCAACTGATCGACGCCAAGAAGAAGGACCGCGAGATCGTCGTACCCGAGCGCGCGGAGGAAAGCGACGAGAAGGTGTCGACCCTCCTCGACGCCCTCCAGGCCTCGATCGAGGCCGCCCAGGGCCACAAGCCCGGCAACACCGACAACGTGACCAAGCTCGACACCCGCAAGCGGGAGGACGGTGATGGCACGGCGAGCAATAAGTCGGCGAAGAAGTCAACGGCGCAGAAGCCCGCGACCAAGAAGTCGGCCAGCAAGAAGCCGGCCGCCAGCGGGTCTGGTCGCAGGGCGTCCTGACCATGGCCGACCTGCTGGACGTCTACCGGCGGAAGCGCGACTTCACGCGCACCCCCGAGCCCGCGGGCGCGCCTGACGGTGGACCCGCCGGCACCCGGTTCGTGGTCCAGAGACACCGGGCCACCAGGCTGCACTACGACCTCCGCTTCGAGATCGACGGCGTCCTGGTGAGTTGGGCCGTGCCCAAGGGCCCGACCCTCGACCCCCACGCGCGCCGCTTGGCGATGCACGTGGAGGACCACCCGATCGAGTACCTCCACTTCGAGGGCGTGATCCCAGCG
>DATBDF010000261.1:0-7436 GCA_036270075.1 Nocardioides sp. | reverse complement strand
ACCCGGCGATCGCGACACGCGTGGAGACACCCACCCGGCAATCGCGACACGCGTGGAGACACCCACCCGGCGATCGCGACATGGATCGACCATCGATTCAGGCTCACACGACGTACAGAGATCGCCAGGTGATCGCCATCCCCCGTGATCGAATCGCCAGGTCAGCGCGATCCCGCGTGACCGAGTCGCCAGGTCAGCGCCTATCCGCGTGACCGAGTCGCCAGGTCAGCGCGACCCGCGCCAGTAGGTCACCGTCGACGTCGGCGGGCTGAGGTTCGCGGGGATCTCGACGTTCACCGCGGCCGGGCGGTAGTCGCTCAGGAGGCGGTCGCGGCCTCGGCGGAGCGGCGCCAGCGGATGCCGGCCTCGAGGAAGCCGTCGATGTCGCCGTCGAAGACCGCCTGCGGGTTGCCGACCTCGTACTCGGTGCGGAGGTCCTTGACCATCTGGTACGGGTTCAGCACGTAGCTGCGCATCTGGTCGCCCCAGCTGGCGGCGACGTCTCCGCGCAGGGCGTCGAGCTCCGCCCGTTCCTCGGCCTTCTTCACCGCGAGCAGCTTGGCCTTGAGGATCACCATCGCGCTGGCCTTGTTCTGCAGCTGCGACTTCTCGTTCTGGCAGGAGACCACGATGCCGGTGGGGATGTGGGTGAGCCGGACAGCCGAGTCGGTCGTGTTGACGCTCTGACCGCCCGGCCCGCTGGACCGGTAGACATCGACCCGGATCTCCTCGTCGGGGATCTCGATCTCGTCGGTCTGCTCGAGCACGGGTACGACCTCGACCGCGGCGAAGGACGTCTGCCGACGACCCTGGTTGTCGAACGGGCTGATCCGCACCAGGCGGTGGGTGCCGGCCTCGACGCTCAGCGTCCCGTAGGCGTACGGCGCATGGATGGCGAAGGTGGCCGACTTGATGCCGGCCTCCTCGGCGTAGGAGGTGTCGTACACGTCCACGCCGTACTTGTTGCGCTCGGCCCAGCGGGTGTACATCCGCATCAGCATCTCGGCGAAGTCCGCGGCGTCGACGCCGCCGGCGCCCGAGCGGATCGTGATCAGCGCCTCGCGCTCGTCGTACTCCCCGGAGAGCAGGGTGCGCACCTCGAGGTTCTCGACCGCTTTGTGGATCTTGCCCAGCTCGGACTCGGCATCGGCGAGCGCCGACTCGTCGTTCTCCTCCTGCGAGAGCTGCACCATGATCTCGACGTCGTCGAGGCGGCCCTCGAGCTCGATGAACCGGTCGAGCTGGCCCTGGATGGCCGAGAGGCGGCCGGTGACGCGCGTGGCGTTCTCCTGGTCGTCCCAGAGGTCGGGCGCCGCGACCTGCTCGCCGAGGTCGGCGATCTCGCGACGCATGCCGTCGAGGTCGAGCACCTGGCCGATGGTCTTCATCGTTGCCCGGAGCTGCTTGATCTCGACGTCGAAATCGGTACCGGCCACGAGGAGCAAGGTTACGTCAGGAAGGCTCGCGACCGGGATTCGACGGGAGCCGACCCGAGGTTGTTGACGCCGTCCACCTCCACGACCAACGATCAGCGCGTGGTCGTCACTCTCATCGTCATCCTCGTCGTGACGCTGGCCATCGCGCTCGGTGTCGGCGAAGTGGTCCACCGACACCGGGGACCGCGCGCGGACAAGGACCACGGGGGCTTCAAGCTCGACCTGCTCGCCGGAGCAGCCCTCACGCTGGCCGTGGTCATGTGCTCGTTCATGCTCGCGTCGAGCTGGGGAACGTGGGACACCGCCGCGCGCGACGCCGGCAACGAGGCGGGCGCCGTGTCGGGCGAGTTCCAGTCGGGCAGCGATCTTCCCAACCGTGGTGACGCTCAGCGGATCGGCGCGGACACGATCTGCTACGCACACGCGATCGCCGAGGACGAGTGGCCCCTGCTCGGTGCCGGCAAGGAGCCGGCGTCACCCCTGGTCGACCACTGGCGCGTGCAGCTGGAGAAGGACATCCGCCGGGCCCAGACCCACAGCACGCCGTTCATCTCCTCGGTGCCGATCGCCGACGCGCAGCGCAGCCAGACCCACTACGTACGCCTGGTCTCCTCGACGCGTGAGCCACCGGCGTACTTCTTCGTCCTGCTGATCCTGATCTGCGCCTCGGCGATCTTCTTCATCACCGCGTTCACGGTGCACGGGATCCCCGGGCGGCTGCGGATCCCGGTGATCGGGGTGGTGACGTTCCTCCTGCTCGCGACGCTGGCGGTGATCGTCGACCTCTCGCATCCGTACGACGGGGCGAAGAAGGTGGGCCCGGACTTCATGCGGCAGGTCGCTACCGCAGGCAGCCGCGACTACCAGCTGCTGTGGGGCCAGCCCGCGGACGCGTGCGACTCGAGGGGCAACCCCACCCCCTGACCTGTCCTTCCCCGCGCGGCCTACTGGGCGAGGAAGCCGCCGTCGACGGGCAGCACCGCGCCGGTGACGAACGACGCGTCGTCGCTGGCGAGGAAGAGGATCGCGGCCGCGACCTCGTCGGGACGCCCGAGGCGGCCCATGGGGTGCTGGGCCAGGATCTGCTCGAGGTACTCCGGCCCGCCGGGCTCGTCGGGCAGCTGTTGCACGCGCTCGGTGTTGATGGTGCCGGGCGCGACAGCGTTCACCCGGATGCCGTGCTCGGCGAGCTCCACGGCGAGATGCTTGGTGAGGCCGGTGGCGACGAACTTGGCCGGGCCGTACGCCGCCTGCCCCTTCTGGCCGGCCATGCCGGAGATCGAGCTGAGGCAGACGACGGAGCCTCCGTTACTCCCCGCCCTCATCGCGGCCACGGCGTACTTGCAGGTCAGGAACATGCCACGCCCGTCGATGCTCATGACGTGGTCCCAGTCGTCGGGCGTGGAGTCGGCGATGGTGCCGAGCGGGATGATGCCGGCGTTGGCCACCAGCACGTCCACCCCGCCGTACGCCGTGACCGCAGTGTCGACGATCCGCTGGGCGTCGGCGTCCTGCGACACGTCGCCCACCACGGTGGCGACCGTGGCCCCGAACTCGCCGTTCACCTGCCGGGCGACCTTGTCCAGCGACTCGGTGTTGACGTCGTTGAGGACCAGCTTCGCTCCCTCGGCCGCGAACCTGACCGCCGTCGCCCGCCCGATGCCCGCCGCAGCCCCGGTCACGATCACCGACCTGCCGACGAACCTGGCCGCTCCGCCACCGCTCATGCCGCCTCCCTTACTCCCTCGCGAACGGGGTCAGCCTAGAGACGCGGAAATCTTTACCTTCGACACGGCCTCCGAGGACGTAACCTTGAGACCTTCCCCCTGGTTGAGTTGGAGAAGTCCATCCCAAGGAGGGGCGCTATGGCGGGCAAGCACCGCAGGGTCGTCCAGGTGCACGGTGATGACACCTATGAACGCATCTGGGAACTGGTTCGTCTCGGGGCTGTTGTGAGCGTCGAGTTCGTGCTGTCCGACGACCGCCAGATGCTCGCCACCACGACCATCGTCGACGACCACGGCGTCACCGTGGACCAGACCGTCGTCGAGGTCTGACCTCCTCATTCGTCCAGACCGACCGTGGCCGCACTGGTCGCGCCGACATCGGCGTGCTCGGGTGAGCCGGGCACGTGCAACGGAAGGTGGATGGGCGCGCGCACCTCGACGATCACGCGCTGCGTCGCCGCGTCCACGGACACCCGTGCGGTGAGCCCGGGGTAACGGGCGTAGGCGCCGACGCGCCGCAGGTAGTCGCCGACCGCCGCCCGCGCGATGCCGGCGTCGAGACGCAGATCGGTGTCGAGACCGACGCCGTAGGCCTCGTCGCCGGACGCACCCGCATCGGCGGCGGTCAGAGCGGCACCGTCCGCGATCGTGTCGAGGCCCTGTCGCTGCAGGTACGCCGCTGACGCGTCGGTGACCACCGCGGTCATCATCAGCAGCACGACAGCAAGGCCGACGATCAACATGGTCACGGTGCCGCGTTCGTCGCGTCGTCGTGGGAACTCAGCCACTGCTGATCTCCTGGAACTGGCCGATGGGGACCGTCTGGGTCGCGTCGAGGGCGAAGCTCGGACGGTTGCCGCCCAGCGCGCTCGGCATCAGCGGGAGCACGACCCGTGAGTGCACCCAGACCGTGATCACCGAGGTGCCCTGGTGGCAGTCGCTGGGGTACGGCGTACAGGTCACCCGGACCTCCGGTGCCCTGCCGTGGACGCCCTGGTCGTCGAGCGCGAGCCTGGCCGCCGTACGAGCGCGCGCCAACCCGGAAGCATCGTCCGGCGCGAGCGCGTACGCCCGAGCTGCCGCCCGCGCTGCGGCCGAGACGCCGAAGGCGCCGCGTTGCACCTGGAACACCGACATCACGATCCAGAGCACCGGAAGCACGAGCAGGATGCCGAGCCAGCACACCTCGACCAGCGCGCTGCCCCGCTCGTCGCGGCGTCGGATCACGGTTGCTCCTCCACGGCGTGGCCCGAGACGTCGAACGAGACCGACGGTCCACCGAGTCCGAGTGCCGGCACGACGACGTGCACCGTCACCTCCACTGCCGGTGCACCGCCGATGGTGACCTCACGGGCCGTGACACCTCGGGCATAACGGCCCGCCAGCACCCCGCCGATCTGGCTCCGCGTGCGAGCGACTCCGTCCCCGGGATCGCGATCGAGGGTCGCGGCGTACCGCGCTCCCTCGGAAGCCGCGGCGGTCGCCGTGTTGCGCACGAACAGCACGAGCGCGACCTGCAGGACCCCGAGGAAGAGTGGGACGAGCAGCACGAGCACCAGCACGAAGTCGACCACCGCCGCGCCACGCTGCCGGTGGCGCATGGGTCAGTGGACGCTGTTCAGGGCGGAGGTCAGCATCTGGCTGAGCTGGGGCTTGGCCAGGGAGTACAGCGCCCCGACGAGTCCCGCCGTCATCACGGTGACCAGCACCCAGCCGGGCACGTCACCGCGCTCGTCGCGCGGCCGCGAGGTTGCCCGGAGCAGGAGTCGACGGGTCAGCAGGTGGGTGAGTCGGTGCATCGGTTCCTCTTCTCGTCGGGCCGGTCAGGGTGTCGTCAGGTGCAGCCCGATGACGCCGGGCCAGAACGCGATCAGGACGGTCACCGGCAGGATGAGGAACACGACCGGGACCATCATGAAGATCTCCTTGCGCGCCGCGATCTCGATGAGCTCGCGGCGGCTGGCCTCGCGGACGTCGGCTGCCTGCGCGTGGAGCACGTCGGCAAGTGGCGTGCCACGCTCGACCGCGACGGCGACTCCTTGCGCGAACCGGGCCACGGACGGGACACCGGTGCTCGCGGCCATGCGGTCGAAGGCGTGTGCCACCGGCTCGCCGGTGCGGACCGAGGCGAGGACGCCGGACAGGTCACGCGACAGCTCGCCGGCACTGCGGCGTACGACGCGATCCAGGGCGGCGACCGGGCTCTCACCCGCACCTACTGCCAGGGCCAGGAGCTCGGCCAGCACCGGGAACTCCGCCGTCACCTTCCGCTCGCGCTGGTTCACCTGCGAGGTCAGGTAGGTGTCGCGGGCGAGCACACCGGTGGCGAACCCGACCGAGCACAGCAGCAGTGACGACACCGTGTCACCGCCGCCTCCGAGCGCGATGAGCAGGCAGTACGCCGCCACCACGGCGAACCCGGCCACGCCCCAGAGCACCTGCTCGACCCGGAAGTCGTGGACGCTCTTGTCGAGGGCCGCTCGCGCCAGCCGCCGTCGTACGGAGGAGGCTCCGCCGAGGACCCGCTCGACCGCGTCGGCGGCGGCGCGCATCGCGGGCCCGAAGACGCCGGTCGCCGCGGTGACGGGCGAGGAGGTCGGTTCGTCCATGGGCGCGGGCCGGTCGAGCCGAGGTACGTCGCGGACATAGGGCAGGACGCGGAGGGCGAGCGTCGGACGATGGACGGCGTGAAGTCGCGCAGCGACCAGGAGCAGCCCCAGGCCCGCTGTGGCACCCAGCAGTGCTCCCACGAGCTGAGAGCTCACGACAGGATCCGGCGTTCGCGGGGAAGGCGGCCGATGCGCATCATCAGGCGGTACGCGACGAGGCAGGTCGCGGCTGCCACGACCAGGACGACGGTGCCGGCCGGCGAGGCGTAGCGATGGATGACCGTGGGCTGGAAGCTCATCATGAGGAGGACCAGCCACGGCGCCGCGACTGCGAGGCGAGCGCCGTTGACCGTCCAGGCCTGGCGAGCCTCGAGCTCCGACCGCGTGCGTGACTCGTCGCGGAGGTAGCCCGACAGGTTGCGCAACAGCCGCCCGAGCTCTCCCCCGCCGACCTCCCGCGCGACGCGCAGCCCTTCGACGACCCGGTCACCGACCGGGTCCGCGAGCCTGGCCTTCAGCCGGTCCAAGCACTCGCCGAAACGGCCGGTCACCTGGTAGTCCAGGGCGAACGCCTCGAAGGACGGCCGCAACGGTTCGGGTCCGCGGACGGAGAGCTGGCCGAGTGCCTCCGGCAGGGACAGTCCGGCACGGACGGCGCTGGCGAGGTTGTCGACCGCTTCGGGCCAGACCTCGGCGAAGTCACGTTGCCGCCGTCGCGCCCGAGCGGACACCACGACGACCGGGGCGTAGGCCGCCATGACGCCGAAGACGAGGGCGACGGGAGGCGTGCGGGTGACCACCCCCATGAGCAGCGCCGCCGCACAGCCGAGCACCCCGCACAGCACGAAGAACGCCGAGACCGACACGTGTCCGAGCCCGGCGCGCGCCAGGAGCTCTCGCACGCGGGAGTGCGCACGACGTACCCGGGGTGTCGGCCGCGGAAGGGCGAACGCCGACCAGACGAGCAACAGCCCGACGCCGACTCCGAGCCCGACCAGGACGCCCATCACAGGCTCCCCGCGAGCAGCCCGTGGACGTCGATGCCCACGCGCTCGTACCGCTCGGCGTGAGGCGGCATGCCGCCCGCGCGTCGCAGATCGCCCGACCGGCGCTCGAAGATCGGCTCGATCTCGATCACGTCGTGCTCGACCCTTCCGGGGACGCCGACGATCTCGTTCGCCCGGCGTACGCCGTGGTGGTCGATGCCGAGGTGGACGACCAGGTCGACGCTCGCCGCGACCGTCGGGACGACGAACCGTGCCGAGACGTTCTCGCCGGCGAGCAGCGGAAGGGTGCACATCTTCACCAGCGCCTCGCGCGCGGAGTTCGCGTGCAGGGTGCACATGCCGGGAACGCCGGCATTGAGTGCGAGGAGGAGATCGAGGCACTCCTCCGCCCGCACCTCGCCCACCAGGATCCGGCTCGGCCGCATCCGCAGGCTCTCCTTCACCAGGTCGCGCAGCTTGATCTCCCCGGTGCCCTCGAGCCCGCTCTGCCGGGTCTGGAGAGCGACCCAGTCCGGGTGGGGGAACCGCAACTCGAAGACCTCCTCCGCGCTGATCACGCGGTCGCCGCCGGGGATGGCGGCGGCGAGGCAGTTGAGGAGGGTGGTCTTGCCTGCTTGGGTGGCGCCGGCGACCAGGATGTTCAACCCGGCGCGGACC
>DATBDF010000260.1:0-3793 GCA_036270075.1 Nocardioides sp. | reverse complement strand
CCCGGGAACGTCTTGTCCTCGCTGGCCTTGAGGACGTTCGCGCTGAGCCAGTAGGCCCGCTGCTCGGAGGCGCTCATGCCGGTGGGCTGGCGCAGGCCGGCGTCGTACCGCCGCCAGGTCTTGGCATAGGCGTTCTCGAGGCTGCGGAACGACCCGTGCGTCGAGCTCTGGGCGGTGTCGACGGCCTCGGCCGGCGTCCGGCCGAAGCCGAGCGCGACCGTGAAGGCGTTCGTGCCGGGATGGGGGTTCACCCGCTCGGTGGCCACGACGTGCCCGTCGGGGGCGTCGGTCCAGCGGCTGAGTGCGTGGGTCTGGTCCAGGCTGGTCAGTCCGTCGGAGGGGGAGTCGGCGTACCCGACCGAGGCAGGGCCCTGGTCGTCGGCGGTCATGGCCATCGACGTCGGAACGGCGTAGTCGCGGTTGGCTGCCTGGCTCACGGTGTTCGGGTCGGAGGCCACCGGGACGCCGGCGGCGGTCACGATGCCGTCGTCCGCCCCGCCGTTGCTCGCGCCACCCCCGCCGTTGCCGTTCACGATCGCGTCGAGGCGCGCGTACACCTGGAGACCCTGGGCGTGCGGACCGGACAGCGTGGTGTGCATGACCACGCTGTCGCGGGCGGGGTCGGTGAGGTAGTCGGTGGTCAGCGTGTAGCCGTGCGCGGCGCTCGTCGCGGTGACCGTGCACTCCATCCCGGAGGGGTCGGCCGCGACGGTGTAGGTCAGGTCGCGGGTCTGGAGGTCGGTGAACGTGCGGCCGTCGGTCACGACGTACTGAAGGGTGTGCACGTTCGTGTTGTCGATCGTCGGTTCGTAGACGTCCGAGAGGACGCCGTCGGCGACGGTGAACCACACCTTGGACCCGGTGTTCTGCGCAGTGCCGACGCAGTCCTTGCGGGCCAGGTCGAACCGGCTGAGGGAGCCCGGGCCGCCCGGCGCCTGGGTCGCTGCGTCGCCCGGCGGCGAGGTGATGGCAAGCATCGCGAGCACCACGCCCGCCGCTCCGGTGATCGCGCCTGTACGGCGCAGGGGACGTGCGGCCATGGTGCCCTCCCGAGTCAGATCCGCCGTTCGGATCGTGTCGCGACGGGGGGCCACCGTCAACACGCCCATTTGGGTGGAGCCCGTCCGAAGTGGCGCCGTCGGTTCCGGTCAGAGAGCCGTGCCCGCCCACCATCCGAGCACGGCGGCGGCGAGGCCGGCGGCGATGCTGGCGCCCACGTTGGCCGCCGCCAGCCACGGCAGTCCCTCCTCCTTCAGGCGCACCGTCTCGTAGCCGAACGTCGAGAAGGTGGTGAGGGCCCCGCAGAAGCCGGTGCCGACCAGGGTCACCACCCACACCGGGCCGTCGGCCGCCACCAGCCCGAGGACGAACGAGCCGGCGACGTTCACCGTCCACGTCCCCCAGGGGAACTCGGACCCGTGCGAGCGCTGGACGGTCACGTCGGTGAGGTAGCGGGCGGCCGCGCCGACAGCACCGCCGATCAGGACCAGGAGGAAGCTCATCGGACCACCCGCTCGGTGAGCCGTAGACCGGCCACGACCGCGACCAGCCCGGCCACCAGGGTCCCGACGAGGTACACCGCGGCGAGGCCGGGCCGGTGGGCGGCCGCCAGCGCCCTCGTGTCCACGACGTACGTCGAGAACGTCGTGAAGCCACCGAGGATCCCGGTCCCCAGGAACGGCCGGGCCAGCCGGCGGTGGGGCCACCGCTCCGTGACCAGGACCATGAGCACGCCGATCAGGAAGCAGCCCACGACGTTGGCCAGCAGGGTGGACCACGGGAGCTGCCCGGCGTCGTGCGGCAGCGCCTCGGCCAGCGCCCAGCGCGCCTCCGCGCCCAGACATCCACCCGCGGCGACGGCGAGGACCACGGCGGTGTGGATCGAGGGCGGCGGGACGTCGGCCTCGCGCGTGACGTCGGAGTCGACCGGGAATCCCGGGAACGGGTCCCGGTGCTCGTGGGCCGGGTCGGGCGCGTCGGGCGTGGGCATGCAGGCTCCTACCGTCAGGTAGGGACTGTTGGCGGACGACTTCCGCGGTTCACACCCGGTCTCCGGGTCGTCGGCGAGCCCCACCGCCGCGTGAGACACCGTACTGGATCGCGGAACTTCGATCGTGGCGGAGCGATCGCGAGCGGGGCAGGGCGTGCGGGCGAGGCTCAGCCGCGCCCCTCCCACGTGGCGATGTCCGCCTCGTTGCCCTCGGGGTCGGTCAGGGTCCACCAGGAGGGCGCGTAGGCCTCGTAGGTCACCCGTCCACCCGCCGCCACAGCGGCGTCGAGGCGCGACCGGGCGACCTCCGGCGCCACCATCACGTCGACGTGGATCCGACTGCGTCCGGTGCGGAGGGGATCCATCTGCTGGAACCAGACCTGGGGCCCGCGCCCGTGCGGGTCCACGAGGTCTTCCTCGCCGGCCGCCTCGTAGCCCAGCACGGCCTGCCAGAACGGGCGGACGGCAGCGATGTCGTGGGCGTCGATCGTGATCATGACCGCTTGCCCGACGGTCGCGTCGGCGGTCAGCCCGAGCCGGTGCACGACGTCGGAGGCCGCCTGCGCGACGGCGAGGTCGTCGTCGGACAACCCCGGCCCGTGGGCGTGCGAGCGCACCAGCACCCCGCCGCGACGTACGTCGATGTCGGGGACGTGGCCCACGGCCTCGGTGGCCCGGAGGAGCTCGCCGACCAGCTCCCGGGTGTGCTCGCTGGACGGAGTTGCCACGAAGGTGGTGGCCCCGTCGTAGAGCCCGCGCCAGGCCCCGGTCCCCGGCGCGGCGCGGAACTCGGTGCCCGTGATCGCCCGGCTCATGGCCGCCACTGCGTGGGCGGGTCCTCACCGACGCGTCCGTCGACACCCTCGCGGACCAGGTCGATGTGGCCGGTGTGCCGGCCGTACTCCTCGAGCAGGTCGAACAGGAACCGCCGCACGCTGGCCTTGCTGCCGTCCTCCAGGGTGACGGCCGAGTCGCCGTCGAGGCCGCGCTCCTCCAGCGTCGCCCGGACGGACGCGCGCGCCCGCTCGACCGCCCCGTCGTACAGCGCGTAGAGCTCGTCGGGCGACTGCCCGGCCGCCGACGTGAACTCCCAGTCGTCGTCGCTGTCCCAGCCGTTGTCGTCCCAGACGGATGGCATCGGCCGACCGGCGATCTTCACCGCAGTGGCGTAGTCCTCCTGCACGGCCAGGTGCTTGAGCAGCCCGGCCACGGTCAGCCTCGTCGGGGGCAACGGCGTGTGGATCTGGTCGGTGTCCAGGTCGTCGGCCTTCCAGCGGAACGTCGCCCGCAGCCGATCCAGCGAGCCGAGCACGTGCTCGGTCTCGGTGCCGGCGAACGGCGGCTCCCAGGGTGGGTAGACGTGGTCGGACATGGTGCTCCTTTCCGAGAGGGATGGGTGTCAGGCGCCCACCGGTGCGCCCTCGCCGACCAGTCCGTCGACGGACTCGCGGATCAGGTCCGCGTGGCCGGTGTGTCGCGCGTACTCCTCGATCATGTCGACCATCAGCCGGCGCAGCAGGGGGGTCTCGCCGCTACCCCACGAAGTGCGCGCGTGCACCTCCGGACCGTCGGCGTACGCCGCGGCGATGTTGGCCCGGGAGCGCGCCACGCACGACTCCCACAGCGCCATCAGCTCCTCCGGACTGTCGTCGGCGGCGGTCCGCCACTCCCAGTCGGGGTCGGCGTCGAAGTCGACGCCGTCGAAGGGCGGCGTCAGTGCCGGCGCACCGGTGAGCTGCCGGGTGAAGTACTCGTCCTCCACGAGGGCGAGGTGCTTGACCAGGCCGCCCAGCGTCATCGTGC
>DATBDF010000259.1:0-1975 GCA_036270075.1 Nocardioides sp. | reverse complement strand
CGATCTCGCGCTCGTCGAAGTTCTCGAGCTGGTCGCGGAACTGCCCCATCCCGGGCAGCATCCCCATGATCTTCGACATCGAGCCGAGCTTGCGCACCTGCTGCATCTGCTCGAGGAAGTCGTCGAGGGTGAAGTCGCCGCCGGTGGTGAGCTTCTCAGCAGCCTTGAGGGCCTGCTCCTGGTCGAAGGCCTTCTCGGCCTGCTCGATCAGGGTCATCACGTCGCCCATGTCGAGGATGCGCGAGGCCATCCGGTCGGGGTGGAACACGTCGAAGTCGGTGAGCTGCTCGCCGGCCGAGGCGAACATCACCGGCCTGCCGGTGACGCTGCGGACGCTCAGCGCGGCACCGCCACGCGCGTCACCGTCGAGCTTGGTGAGGACGACGCCGTCGTACCCGACACCGTCGAGGAACGCCTGGGCCGTGGTGACGGCGTCCTGGCCGATCATCGCGTCGACGACGAAGAGGATCTCGTCGGGGCTGACCGCGTCACGGATGTCGATGGCCTGCTGCATCATCTCGGCGTCGACACCGAGACGGCCGGCGGTGTCGACGATCACGACGTCGTACAGCTTGCGCCGGGCCTCGTCGATGGAGTCGCGGGCGACCTGGACCGGGTCGCCGACTCCGTTGCCCGGCTCCGGCGCGAAGACGGAGACACCGGCCCGCTCACCCACGACCTGGAGCTGGTTGACGGCGTTCGGGCGCTGGAGGTCGGCCGCGACCAGCATCGGCTGCCGGCCCTCCTCCTTGAGCCAGTGGGCGAGCTTCGCGGCGAGGGTCGTCTTGCCCGCGCCCTGGAGGCCGGCGAGCATGATCACGGTCGGCGGGTTCTTCGCGAAGCGCAGCCGGCGGGTCTCGCCGCCGAGGATCTCGACGAGCTCCTCGTTGACGATCTTGACGACCTGCTGCGCCGGGTTCAGCGCCTGGCTGACCTCTTCGCCCCGCGCACGCTCCTTGACCGCGTCCACGAACTCGCGGACGACCGGCAGGGCGACGTCGGCCTCGAGCAGCGCGATCCGGATCTCACGCGCGGTCGCGTCGATGTCGGCCTCGGAGAGGCGCCCCTTCCCGCGGAGGTTCTTGAAGGTCTCGGCGAGCCGGTCGGAGAGCGTGGCGAACAAGTCAGTCCTCGGTGGTGTCTGATGCGGAGCCACCAGCCTAACCGGGGCTCCCCCGCCGTCCGACTTCCACGGGCCAGATGGATGGTCCCTGACGAAATGGTCGGGTTTCTGAGCTGAGCACGACCACTTCGTCAGGGACTATCGGCCACGTGCGCCTCGAGACGGCGTACGCCGGGGTGGACGATGGGGTCATGAGCGACGTCGCGGTCACCTTGATCGGCGGGGTCGTGATCCTCGCCGTGACCGGCGTCGTCATCTACCTGTACCAACGCAGTCTCGACAAGCCCGGCGGCCGTGAGGGGCTCGGTCAGGTGGGCGACATGTTCGGCGGGCTGATCGAGGTGTTCAACCCCGGCGAGGCCCGTGCCCGAGACGGCCTCAAGGAGCTCGACCACTCGGGCCCGGTGACGCCCACACCGCGGGATCACGACGACGACCCCGTCCGACTCGTCACCAACCCCGACGGCACACCGCGAGCCGTCCGCATCCGACGTACGCCCTGACCCGCCGTCGTCTACAGCCCGCGCGGGGATAGTCCCTGACGAAATGGTCGGTTCGGGACCGCATCCGCGACCATTTCGTCAGGGACTATCCGGTCAAGGCGTCCCTCACCGCGTGGGCGGCCTCGGCGGCGCGGCTGTCGCTGAGGGCGCCGGCGGAGGCCTCCTGGACGTAGAAGACGTCGACCGCCTGGGGACCGAGGGTGTCGACGTGGGCCGAGCGGACGGTGAGGCCGAGGGCGGCCAGGGCGCCACAGACCCGGTGGACCACTCCCGGCCGGTCGTCGGCGCGCACCTCCAGGACGGTCGCGCGCGTCGAGGCCTCGGGACGGACTGCGACCGTGGGAGCGAT
>DATBDF010000258.1:0-2375 GCA_036270075.1 Nocardioides sp. | reverse complement strand
AGTCGGTCTACTCGGACCCCGCCACGGACGGCGGCACCTACCGAGCCGACGGATCGCAGTGGATCTACACCTGGAGCACCAAGGGCCTGGCGTCCGGGTTCTACTACCGGATCGGCGTCAAGCTAGACGACGGGCAGACCTACTACGTCAACATCGGTCTCCGTTGATCGAGTAGGTCGACGCCTTGCGGCCCCGCATCTCATCTGAGAGTGGGGCCGCTGGCTTGATCCGGCTTGCCGTGGCTCCCGACGGTCACCTCCACTGCCACCTCGTCGTGGCCGGAGACCTAAACCACAACCTCTGCCGTGTGCACTATTACAGGACCACCGGCGGTCGGGCCCTGCTGCGAGCCAGCCTCGCCCGGGCCGAGATCGTCTGTCTGACCGAGACCGAGAACTTCCCCCAAGGCCCCCTCCAGTCTCCGCCCTTCGACCACGTTTGCGCTGGGGCTGGTCGCGGGCGAACCTGAAGGCCCGAATCGAGGGATGGGAGGAAGACCCTCGACGGCGTCGGGCTCAGCGACCACAGCGGAGTGCTCGCCGCCATTGAGTCAAGTACCCTCCTCTCAGTCCAAGGTATTTCAGCGCATAGCGCTCCTGACCTGCACGTTTGTGGCGCTCGCCTGCACAGCGCTGAGTCGTCCCTAGTGCGCGACTACCTGGACTGAGCAGTGCCCGGGGCCTGATTGTGGCCTCTACGTTTGGACCCGTGCCAGCAGGCTCGGGCAAGTCACCGGCCCTCGACCTCGAGGTCGGCGACCGCGACGTGCGGATCACGAACCCGGACCGGGTCTACTTCCCGGCCACGGGTGCGACCAAGCTCGACCTAGTCCGCTACTACCTGGCCGTCGGCGACGGCATCGTCAACGCCCTGCGGGAACGACCCTGCATGCTGCACCGGTTCCCGACGGGCGTCGACGGTGAGAAGGTCCACCAGAAGCGCCTCCCCGCCGGAGCTCCGCCGTGGGTGGAGACAGTGCGCGTCTTCTTCCCGCGGTTCAGCCGGACGGCTGACGAGCTGTGTGTGACCGAGCTGGCGAGCGTCATCTGGGCGGTCCAGATGTCGACTGTCGAGTTCCACCCATGGAACAGCCGTCGGGCCGACACCGAGAAGCCGGACGAGTGGCGGATCGACCTGGACCCGATGCCGTTGTGCGACTTCGGGCGAGTGCGCCAGGTGGCCCAGGCCGCCCGTGAAGTGCTCGACGAGCTGGGCGCGACCGGCTGGCCGAAGACCAGCGGCGGCAAGGGGCTGCACATCTATGTCCGGATCGAGCCGTCGTGGGGATTCCAGGACGTGCGCAGGGCGGCTCTGGCGTTCGCGCGTGAGGTGGAGCGTCGGGCGCCAGACGTGGTGACGACGGCGTGGTGGCGGCGAGACCGCGACCCGCGCGCCCTCTTCATCGACTACAACCAGAACGCACGTGACCACACCATCGCGTCCGCCTACAGCGTTCGCGGCAACGCGATCGGAACGGTGTCCACGCCGGTGGCATGGAGCGAGATCGATGACGTGCTCCCGGACGACTTCACCATCGCGACTGTCCCGGCGCGGTACGCCGAGATGGGCGACCTGCACGCCGGCATCGACGACGCCGTCTTCGACCTCGGGAAGCTGCTGGCGTGGGCCGACCGCGACGAGCGAGACGGGCGCGACATGCCGCCGGTGCAGGACGGGTGAGGCGAGCTCAGAAGGGCAGACGGCGCCCGGACGGGGAGCGCAGATCGAGTGCTTCCTCCGTGCAACGGGTGGTCTGCTTGACGATCTGCTGCTGCTTCATGGCCGGTCATCTCTCGCGCTCGCTGGTCCGGTGGTCTCGCGGGACTAGGCGGGACGGGGTGTCGCCGAGCGCATCGTGATCCAAAGCCACCATGCCGGCCGACGACGGAAGGCCCGGTGGCCACTCGGGTCGGGCAGGCAGGCGGCGACCCGGTACGCGGCGGCGGTGCGCACCAGGTCGTTGACGTGCTCGCGGGCGAGGGCGGCGGTGAGGGAGGTCTGATAGCTGGTCGCGTGCTGGTCATCGGACTTCTTCTTGCTCGTGGCCGGTGCGGGATTTGGCACCGGTCCGAGGCTGCGCGTCAGCAGCCGTCGCGGCTGTCACCGAGGCGACACGTTCCGGCTCTGACCGTGTGATGCGCGACACCCAGCACCACGAGGGTCGCCCGTCTCAGGCGGCGTGGACGTAGTCGGTGAAGAAGAGCTCGATCCGGCTGGGTGGTGACTGGCTGGGTGCGCCGGGTTGGGGTGGTGGTCGGGATCGGTAGCGGTGCCCGGTGGGGGTGGTGATCTCGACCTGGTGGGCGCCGGGTCGGCTGCCGGGTGCGGGCCGGGTCTGCCAGCCGGGTGCTTCCTTGGTGTAGTTGCACGCCTCG
>DATBDF010000257.1:0-7030 GCA_036270075.1 Nocardioides sp. | reverse complement strand
GATCTTGGCGGTGCGCCTCCCGGTGAGGGATGCGAGCCGGCGGGCATTGGTTTCCCGCTTGTGGCGTGGGTCTGCCACAGCGCTGATTCCTTTGCGGTTGCGGTCGGGGGGACACCGATCCGTGACGACCCCCTGCCCGAGAGGGATCACGATCTGGATCTGACTCAGCAGTCAAGCACAGCCGGATGGTCCCCCGAAATCCCGGGTCTGCCTCTCGGCGTGTCGCCCGTCACCCGCCGGTGGTCTCGCTCGCGTCCTCCGTGAGTCGCAACGAGGTGCCGTCGGTGTCGTCCAGCCAGCCCTCCGGGAGCACGACGCGTTCGCGCGGCGAGCCCTGCCGGCCGCGGGGTGTCCCGAGCTCGGAGAGCGGGAACGGCTCGTCCGGATCCAGGTCGGCCAGGAGTACGTCGAGCGCCGCCAGTGAGTCGACCAGGGCCAGCGAGTGGCGCAGCTCGCCGCCGGCCCGGAAGCCCTTGAGGTACCAGGACACGTGCTTGCGGAACTCCGTGCAGCCACGCTCCTCCCCCATGTGCTCGCTCAGCAGCTCCGCGTGACGCCGCATCATCGTGCGGACCTCGCCGAGCGTCGGGAGGCCCCGCTCGTCGCGAGCCTGGCGTGGAGCGCCCTCCCCGACGCCCGGCGGTGCCGAGAAGGCATCGGCGAGGTCGCGGAACAGCCACGGGCGGCCGAGGCAGCCGCGACCGACCACGACGCCGGCGGCGCCGGTCTGCTCGACCATCGCCAGGGCGTCGCCTGCCTCCCAGATGTCGCCGTTCCCCAGCACGGGGATGGAGACGTGGTCGACGAGCCGGGCGATCGCCTCCCAGTCCGCGCGACCGCTGTACGCCTGGGCGACCGTCCGGCCGTGCAGCGCGATGGCCACGACGCCGGCGTCCTCGGCGATCCGGCCGGCATCGAGGTAGGTCAGGTGGTCCTCGTCCAGTCCCTTGCGCGTCTTCATCGTGACCGGTACGCCGTACGGCTCGGCCGCCGCGACAGCGGCGGAGAGGATCTCGGCGAGCAGGCCGCGCTTCCACGGCAGCGCACCTCCGCCGCCCTTGCGGGTCACCTTCGGCACGGGACACCCGAAGTTGAGGTCGACGTGGTGCACGCCGTACTCCGCGCAGAGGATCTCGGTGGCCTTGCCGACGTACGACGGGTCCGTGCCGTAGAGCTGCACCGACCGGGTCTTCTCGAGGTCGTCGAAGACGAGCATCTTCAGCGTGGTGGTGTCGCGTTCCACCAGGCCGCGGCTGGTGATCATCTCGCACACGTACAGTCCTGCGCCCTGCTCCGCGCACAGGCGGCGGTAGGCGGCGTTGGTGATGCCCGCCATCGGCGCGAGCACGACCGGCACGGGCACGGTCAGCGGGCCGAGGGTCAGAGGCATGCCCCGATTGTCCGCCGTGGGCCGGGACCCCACCAAAACCCGCGGCGGCCCAGGACTCCCGCGGGTCGACCTAGGTGTGCTTCTTCCCGTGCTGCTTCTTGCTCCCCTGCTGGTCCTCGTTGACCACCGTGCCCTGCCAGGTGATCGCGTCGAACTCCTGCGTCGGCCGGAAGCTGATCGCGACGAGCTTGCCGTGCTCGGGCGCGAAGTAGACCAGGCAGACCGAGGCCTTGTCGCCGCGCCGGAACCTCGCCGGGAGCGGGGTGCTCGGGCACAGCGCGAAGTCGGCGCGGAACCTCGAGGCCTGGAGCAGGGTCTGGCGCTGGTCGAGGAGGTACAACGGGACCGGTGCGTGAGAGAGGTCGCTCCTGCCCAGGTTGCGCACGGTCGCGTGCACGAAGTACGGCGTGGATCGCCGGGTGTCGGCGTCGAGCCGCCACGCACTGAAGGCGCTGATCGGCATCCGCAGGAGCCCGGTGACCGTGATCGCGACGACGCCGGTGGTCTTCTGGTCGGGATGCCAGCTCACGCGTGCGGTGTCACCGACCTTCAGACGCGCACCCTGGCGGGTGAGCCGAACGCCGTCCACCACCGCGGAGGCGCTGCTGCTCCTCGTGGCGTGCGTGCTCGCACCCGACGGGGTGTGCGTCGGCGGCGGCGACCCCGAGCCCTGCGTCGTGGGCTCGGAGGAGCTCCCACCCCCGCCGCAGCCGGCCAGCGTCAGGACCGCGACAGCCGCGAGCGCGGACAGAGCGGGACGACGCATCACCTCAGCACCCGAGCAGGCGCTCCGCGAAGTACGCGCTGGTCTGGTCGAGCGGGATGCGGTCCTGCTTCATCGAGTCGCGCTCACGGATCGTGACGGCGTGGTCCTCGAGCGTGTCGAAGTCGACGGTCACGCAGTACGGCGTCCCGATCTCGTCCTGGCGGCGGTACCGACGGCCGATGGCGCCGGAGTCGTCGAACTCGACGTTCCACCCGTGGCTGCGGAGCTCGGTGGCGAGGTCGCGTGCCTTCGGCGAGAGGTCGGCGTTCCGACTGAGCGGCAGCACCGCGACCTTGACCGGCGCGAGCCGCTGGTCGAGGCGGAGCACGACGCGCTTGTCGACGCCGCCCTTGGTGTTGGGGGCCTCGTCCTCGTAGTAGGAGTCGAGCAGGAACGCCATCAGGCTGCGGGTCAGGCCACCCGCGGGCTCGATCACGTACGGGATGTAGCGCTCGCCACTGGCCTGGTCGAAGTACGACAGGTCCTGGCCGGAGAACTCCGAGTGCTGCCTGAGGTCGAAGTCCGTGCGGTTGGCGACACCTTCCAGCTCCTCGAAGCCACGCTCGGAGAACCCGAAGTCGTACTCGATGTCCACGGTTCGCTTGGAGTAGTGGGAGAGCTTCTCCTGCGGGTGCTCGAAGTGCCGCAGGTGGTCGCGCTCGATGCCCAGATCGGTGTACCAGCGGGTCCGCTCGTCGATCCAGTACTGGTGCCAGTCCTCGTCCTCGCCCGGCTTGACGAAGAACTCCATCTCCAGCTGCTCGAACTCACGCGTGCGGAAGATGAAGTTCCCCGGCGTGATCTCGTTGCGGAAGCTCTTGCCCATCTGGGCGATGCCGAACGGCGGCTTCATCCGCGAGCTCGTCACGACGTTCGCGAAGTTCAAGAAGATGCCCTGGGCGGTCTCGGGCCGCAGGTAGTGGAGGGCGGAGTCGTCCTCGATGACGCCGAGATAGGTCTTCAGCATCATGTTGAACTGCCGGGGCTCGGTCCAGGTGCGCCGGTTGCCGCAGTGGGGACAGGGCACCGACTCGTTGATGTCGACGCTGTCGGCGTCCGCGATGTCGTGCTTGCCGGCGTACTCCTCCTGGAGGTGGTCCTCGCGGAAGCGCTTGTGGCACGACTGGCACTCGACGAGAGGGTCGGTGAACGTTGCGAGGTGACCGCTGGCCTCCCACGTGCGGGTGGGCAGGATGATCGACGAGTCGACGCCCACGACGTCGTCACGGGTGGTGACCATGAAGCGCCACCACTGCCGCTTGATGTTCTCCTTCAGCTCCATGCCGAGCGGGCCGTAGTCCCACGCGGACCGGGTGCCGCCGTAGATCTCGCCGGAGGGGAAGACGAAACCGCGACGCTTGCAGAGTGAGACGACGGTGTCGAGAGTGCTGGGGGGTGGCTTGGCCACGGAGAGGCTCCTGGGGTCGGGCCGGCTGGATGTCGGTCTGATCGGAGACTTCAGCCTAACGACCTGGCCTCGGGCCGGTTCAACTCGGCTCCCGGCTCGACCGGCTCGTAGGCGCTGGGCTCGTCGAGCGCGCGGCTCAGGGTCGGCACGGCCGTCAGCTTCACGTCGTACGCCGAGAGGGCACGGCGGTAGGCACCCGGGCCTTCCCACTCCGTGGTGAGCACCCACAGCTCCGGGTCGTCGACGTTGCGGCCGATCCGGCCGGCGAGGTAGCCGGGCTGGGCGGCGAGCGCCTCGCGCGCCCGCTGGAGGTCGTCGCGGAAGACGGCCTGCTCACCCTCCGGGACGCGGAACCGGTTCACCACGATCACGCGGTGAGGCTAGTCGTCAGAAGCTGTCGCCGCCCGGGCGACGCGACAAGCCTTCCTTGGCCATCTCGAGCTCCTCGGCGGCGCGCTCGTCGCGACGGGCGTTGGTGGCCCGCTTGACGTCGTCGCGCGCGAGCCGCCACTTCCGGAGGAACCCGGTGAGCTTCCCCTTCGTGCCCTTCGTGCCCATGCCTCAGGCCACCGTCCGGCACGCGCAGCTGGCGACGATCGGCACATCGGTGAGCGACTGCGCGGCATCGAGGTCGACCTTGATCGTGGCTGCCTCCTCGTCGCGACCGAGACGGGTCAAGCACTCGTGGTAGCCGTGCAGGCTCCAGACGTTGCCGGGGTGCCGCAGGGCGCGTGGCAGCGAGTCGTCGAGGCCCAGGTCCGCGCGGTACACCGCCGCGGCCTCCTCGACCTGGCCCTGCTCGAGCAGCAGGGCGCCGTACGCGTGGCGCGTCGGCTGCATCCAGCCCCACGGCTCGTCGTACGGGAGGTTGTCGTCGAGGTCGATGCTGCGTCGGAGCGCGGCGAACGCCTCGTCGTGCTCGCCCCGCCGGTAGAGGAGCTCGCCGTCGAGCATCTCCGAGGCGATCGCGAGCAGATCGGCCACGGTGTTGTTGAACAGCGTGCGGGTCTCGGGGACACGCGCGGCGGCAGCGCGGAACAGCTCCCGCTCGCGCTCGGCCTCGGCCACCCGACCGGTCGCGCTGGAGGCCACGCCTCGCCCGTAGTGGACGAACGCCGTCGTGGCGGCGTACAGCTCGTGGTCCTGCGGCAGCGGCTCGGCGATCAGCTCCTCCCACATCCCGAAGCGGATCAGCGCGTGCACACGGATCGGGACGAAGCCCTCGAGGAGGTCGGCCATCGGCGGCGACTCGACCCGCAGCAGGGCCTCGGGGATCCCCGCGACCAGCCGGTCGCAGGCGTCGAGGGCGGTGGCGCGGTCGCCCACGAACATCGCGCCGTACACGAGGAAGTGGAGGTCGTGGCAGCGGTAGAGGGTGTAGGCGTTCATCACGCCACCGACGTCGACGTACCGCTGGTCGGCCTCGTACGCCGCCCGGTTGGCGTCGATCACCTTCCGGTAGCTCCCGGTCAGGACGTCGATGTGCGAGGGCATGTGCCGCAGGTGACCGGCGTCCGGGACGAGGTCCCGGAGCAGGTCGGCCGCCTCGGACGCCGCCTCCGGCGTCGGCGACATCTCCATGAGGTGGAGGTACATGTGCAGGACACCCGGGTGCCGGTGCGCCTCGGGCGTCGCCAGCGCGCGCTCGAGCACCTCACGGCACTCGACGGTGTGGGCTCCCTCGGCCGGCTCACCGGTGGGCAGGTCCCACATCTGCCACGGCGTCACGTTCATCAACGACTCGGCGAAGAGGGCCGCGACGTCGAGGTCGTCCGGAAAGCGCTGGTACGCCGTGCGCATGGCCGCGGCGTGTCCTTCGCACCAGCCCTGGTCAGCCTCCGTCGCGTCCGTCACCGGGTAGCGGGCGGCCAGGGTGGCGATCAGTGCCTGCTCCACCTCGCTCGCCTGGGGGGCGAGACGCTCGGCGTTCTCCCGCGCCTCCCGGGCGGTGGTCAGCGACGAGCTGAGACCGGCCGGGTCGAAGTCGTCCCATGCGTAGTTGTAGTTCGGGCCGACGACGTACGCGACGCCCCAGTGCGCCATGGCGCAGTCAGGGTCCGCCTCGATCGCGCGCTCGAAGCAGCGCTTGGCCTCCTCGTGGTGGAAGCCGTAGGTCCAGGCGAGACCGCGGTCGAACCAGGTCTGCGCGTCGGCCGACGAGGTCGTGACCGGGCGATGGTGCGCGCCCAGGTCGAAGTAGTCCCGCGTCGTCCCCGAGCTCTCGTGATCGCAACAGTCACTCATGCCGGTGCTCCCCCTCAGAAGGAGGGTATCGACAGCGGTCGACCTCAGCTGCCCGTGTAGTACGAGTCCGCGGTCTCCAGAGCCTCGTCGAGCATCGCCAGGCCCTCGCGCAGGTCCCGCTCGCTGATGGTGCACGGAGGTACGACGTGGGTGCGGTTGAAGTGCGTCATCGGCCAGAGGCCGCGCTGCTTGCAGGCTCCGGCGAAGGCGTTCATCGGGGCAGCGGCGTCGCCCGCCGCGTTGTAGGGCACCAGCGGCTCGCGGGTCTCACGGTCGCGGACGAGCTCGACCGCCCAGAACACACCGAGCCCGCGGACCTCGCCGACCGACGGGTGCCGGTCGGCGATCTTGGCCAGCGCGGGGCCGATGACGTCCGTGCCGAGGGCGCGGGCGTGCTCGAGGATCCCCTCCTCCTTGAAGATCTCGATCGACGCGACCGCGCTGGCACACGCGAGCGGGTGGCCGGAGTAGGTGAGTCCGCCGGGGTAGGCGCGCTGCTGGAAGGTCTCCGCGATCGGCTCGCTGATCACGACGCCGCCGAGCGGGACGTAGCCGGAGTTCACGCCCTTGGCGAAGGAGATCAGGTCGGGGCGGACGTCCCAGTGCTGGATCGCGAACCACTCACCGCAACGACCGAACCCGGCCATCACCTCGTCGGCGATCAGCAGGATGCCGTGCTCGTCGCAGATCTCGCGCACGCCGGCCAGGTAGCCCGGAGGCGGCACCAGGATCCCGTTCGTGCCGACGACCGGCTCCAGGATGATCGCGGCGATCGTGGCCGGTCCCTCGACCATGATCGTGTCGCGCAGGTGCTGGAGGGCGCGGGTCGTCTCCTCCTCCGGCGAGGACGCGTGGAAGGCCGAGCGGTACGGGTAGGGGCCCCAGAAGTGCACGATCCCGGGGATCGTATGGGGCTCGGTGCCCCACCGGCGCGGGTCACCCGTCAGCCCGATCACGCCGTGGGTGGCGCCGTGGTAGCTGCGGTACATCGCCAGGACCTTGGGCCGACCCGTGTGCAGTCGAGCGAGCCGGATCGCGTTCTCGTTCGCCTCCGCACCGGCGTTGGTGAAGAAGACCTGGTTGAGGTCGTGACCGGCGACCTCCGTGATCAGGCGCGCGGCCTCCGAGCGGGCGTCGTTGGCGAACGCCGGCTGGATCGTGGTCATCTGCTGCGCGTAGTCGGCGATCGCCTTGACCAGCTTGGGGTGCTGGTAGCCGATGT
>DATBDF010000256.1:0-11762 GCA_036270075.1 Nocardioides sp. | reverse complement strand
GCATGGGCCCAGCCCTTGCCCACGACGAACCCGCGGACGTCCTGCTCGCGCACCAGCCAGCCGGTGACCCGGTCGCCCCACTCGAGCAGCTTGATCGGGGGTAGCAGCGACTCGGCGTTGTCGCGTTCGACGCACTCGGCGAGCACGAGCGCGGAGAAGCTGCGCCGGAAGACCGAGTCCGTGCCCGACTCGCCCAGGCCCTGGGTGAGGCCGGCGGTCATGCCGTCGCCCAGTCCGGCCAGCAGGTCGTCGTACACACCCTCGGAGATCCAGGTGGCGAGGATCGGGTAGGCGATCTCGTCGCGCTCGACGGCGTCGGTGGACCCGAGCATCGTGGTCAGCTCGGCGGTCAGGTCGGCCAGAGGCCGGTCCGTCGGCACGTGCATCTCGGCGGACCGGACCTGCTGCCAGTACGCCGACGACATGATGTCCATCCTGCCAGCCGTCGATGACGCCATCGCAGGCGACCGTCGACCGGCCGTGGCACGACGGCGACGGTCCTACGCTGGGCCGGTGCCGTCCCTGCTGGAGCTGGTCCGCAGCCACACCGACCTCGACGAGGGCGACGTGAGCGTGCTGCAGCTGCTGATGGCCGACTGGCAGATCATCGCCGACCTCTCCTTCGCCGATCTCGTGCTGTGGCTGCCCGACCGAGGTGGCGAGGGGTTCTGGGCGGCCGCCAAGATGCGGCCGACCACCGGCCCGACGGCGTACGTCGACGACATCGTCGGCAGCTTCGTCCCGGTGGGCCGGCGGCCGATGCTGGACCAGGCGTACGGCGACGCGCGGCTGGTCCGCGAGGGCGACCCCGAGTGGCGCGACGACGTCCCCGTCCGGGTGGAGACCATCCCCGTGCCGCACGACGGACGGGTGATCGGCGTGATCGCCCGCAACACCAACCTGCTCGGGGTGCGCACGCCGAGCCGGCTCGAGCTGTCCTACCTGCAGAGCGCCGCCGACCTCACGGCGATGATCGCGGCCGGCGAGTTCCCGCCCGACGGGCAGCGCAGCGACCACGCGGACTCACCGCGCGTCGGTGACGGGTTCGTGCGTGTCGACGATCGCGGGCGGGTCACCTACGCGAGCCCGAACGCCCTGTCGGTGTACCGCCGCCTCGGCTGGTCCGGCGACCTGGACGGCCACGTGCTCGCCGAGGTGACCCGAGGCCTGGTCCCGCCTCGACGCCGACCCGACGAGGAGACGTTGAGCGCGGTGCTCGGCGGGCGGGCCTTCCGCGACACGGAGGTGGGCGACGACCAGGTCTCGCTGATCGTGCGGGCCATCCCGCTGCGTGGCGACGGTGAGCACCGGGGGGCGCTGGTGCTGGTGCGTGACGTGACCGACCTGCGTCGCCGCGACCGCGAGCTGGTCACCAAGGACGCCACGATCCGGGAGATCCACCATCGGGTGAAGAACAACCTGCAGACGGTGGCGGCCCTGCTGCGGCTCCAGGCGCGCCGGATCGACTCCGACGAGGCCAGGTCGGCCCTGGAGGAGGCGGTCCGACGGGTGGGGTCGATCGCGATCGTGCACGAGACCCTGAGCCAGGAGGTGCTCGACGAGGTCGCGTTCGACGAGATCGCCGACCGGCTCGGCCTCATGGTCACCGACGTGGGCTCGGGCCCCGACGGACCCCGTGACGGCACCGTCGTACGCCGGGATGGATCCTTCGGGATGCTGGCCAACGAGACGGCGACCGCCCTGGCGATGGTGCTCACCGAGCTCCTTCAGAACGCCGTCGAGCACGGCTACCCCGACGGCGCGTCGGGCACCATCACGATCGTGCCGGAGCGGCTCGCGGGCCGGCTGCGCGTGACCGTCGACGACGACGGGGTGGGGCTGCCGGCGGGGTTCGACCCGGACAGCTCGTTGACGCTGGGTCTGTCGATCGTGCGCACGCTCGTGGAGTCCGAGCTCGGCGGCCTGCTCGAGCTCCGTTCCGGTCCGGCCTGTGGGGCGCGCGCGGTGGTCGACGTACCGCTCGACGGAAGGTGAGAGGCGTCGCGCTCAGGCGGTGCGCACGCGCGCGCGGGTGCTGCGACGCTTCAGGGCCCGGCGCTCGTCCTCGCTCAGGCCACCCCAGACTCCGTGGTCCTGACCGGCCTCCAGGGCCCACTGCAGGCACTGCTCGCGCACCTCACAGCGTCGGCACACCTGCTTGGCCTCCTCGATCTGGAGGATGGCAGGTCCGGTGTTGCCGATGGGGAAGAACAGCTCCGGGTCCTCGTCCAGGCAGGCAGAACGGTCGCGCCAATCCATGGCTTTCGCAGAACTCACTTTCAACGGGTACACGTTCAGGCGCGCGGATGTGAATCGATTCACGAGCGCGTCCTCCACAGTGGCAAGAATTGCATCGGGAGACAACCCTTTTGGCTGGTCAGTTTTGTCACAGGCCCGGACAGCCGTCGATCTCCCGTCCACCCCTCGGTACCCCGTAGCGCGACACGTACTCTGGCCAGCGTGCGCGACGACACCGGCCGGGAGCTGCCGGCACCACTCGTGGTGGCTGCGGGGCTCGCGGGACTGGAGGGGCTACTCGTCCTGGCCTATGCCGTCGTTCTGGCCGCCGACGTCCACAGCGACCGGGTGGCCGTGGGCGTGACGTCCGCGCTGTTCTTCGGCCTGCTCGCCGGGATGCTCATCGCCTGCAGCTGGTACGTCGTCCAGGGCCGCACCTGGGCCCGGAGCCCGATCGTGGTCACGCAGGTCCTGGCCCTGGGCCTGGCCTGGAACTTCCTCGGCGGCAGCACGACGTGGATCTCGGTCGTCCTGGCCCTCGTCGCCGTCGTGGTGCTGGTCGGGCTGCTGCATCCCGCCAGCATCGAGGCGCTCTCGGGTGAGCGCGACCACCCGGCGTAGCCGCCCGTGGCGACGCGCTAGACGGGCTCCCGCAGCGACGCGCGTAGCTGGTCGAGGGTGCGGGTCAGCAGACGTGAGATGTGCATCTGGCTCACGCCGATCTCGGTGGCGATCTCCGACTGCGTCTTGTTCTTGAAGAAGCGCAGCAGGAGGATCCGCTTCTCTCGACTGGGCAGCGCTTCCAGCAGCGGCTTGATGGACTCGCGGATCTCGATCTGCTCGAGCTCCTCGTCGTCGAGGCCGATCACCTCGAGCATCGACACGCCGCCGTCCTCGGAACTGTCGTCGGTCGCGTCGAGGCTGAGGGTGGCGTAGGCGTTGCTCGACTCGATGCCCTCGATGATGTCCTCCACGGAGCATCCGAGGGCGTCCGAGAGCTCACGCGGGGTCGGTGAGCGGCCCAGGGTCTGCGTGAGCTCCGCGGCGACGTTGGCGATCTGGATCCGCAGCTCCTGGAGCCGGCGCGGGACGCGGATCGCCCAGCCCTTGTCGCGGAAGTGGCGCTTGATCTCGCCGATGATCGTGGGGGTCGCGTACGTCGAGAACTCGACGCCGCGCTCGAGCTCGAACCGGTCGATGGACTTGATCAGCCCGATCGTGCCGACCTGGACCAGGTCCTCGAACGGCTCGCCCCGGTTGCGGAAGCGCCGGGCGCAGTGCTCCACCAGGGGTAGGTGCAGCGACACGAGCCGGTCGCGAGCATCGAGCCGCGACGTGTCCGTTGCGCTGGGGTCGTGGAAGTCGGCGAAGAGCACCGAGTTCTGCTCGCGTGCTCCGTCGAGCCGGCGTGCTCTCCGCAGGGACCCCGAGTCCCGGTCCACGGTCATCTCAGCCGCCGGCTCCCGGTCGCCCGTTGCTCAGGGCGAGGCTGGAGTCGGTGGAGAAGGTGACCTCGAGGTGGTGGTCGCCGGCGTCGGCCGTGGCCTGGGCGGCCAGTGTGCTGAGCACCTGCCAGGCGAAGCTCTCGTAGTCGGGCTCGGCCCGCCCCGAGGTCTCGACCCGCACCGAGACCGTCAGCGTGCCCGGCGTCTGCCGGAACTCCGCCTCGAGGTCGCCCCCGTCGACGGCGACCGGCAGGACCAGCGCACACGCCTCGCCGATCGCGATGCGGAGGTCCTCGATGTCGTCGACGGTGAAGTCCAGGCGCGCAGCAAGGCCCGCGGTCATGGTGCGGAGCACCGATACGTAGGCCCCCTCAGCGGGAACGCGGAGCGAGACATCGGCCTTGTCTGGAGCGTGGTCCATTGCGTGCCTTCCGCCCTGGGTGTCGGTCCTCACCCTAGCCGTGCCCCGTACTCCGAACTGCAAACGTGGCGCCACACCCACAGGGGTACGAAAAGGACGGGTGCCCGGCCGAGGCCGGACACCCGTGGCGGTCGTCAGACGATGGCGAACTCGCGGTCGGAGCTCACTCGTGCTGGTGACCTGGAGGACTCGAGCTCCGCTCAAGCCTTCTTGGTCTCCCAGAAGATCTCCGCGATCTCGTCGATCTTGGCGAGCAGCTGGTCGGCCTTGGCGGCGTCCAGCTCGCCCTTGGTCCCGGCGGCGCCGGCCAGCTTGGTGGCCTCGTTCACCAGGGTGTGGAGCTGGGGGTACTTCTCGAAGTGCGGGGGCTTGAAGTAGTCGGTCCAGAGCACCCACAGGTGGTGCTTGACCAGCTCGGAGCGCTGCTCCTTGATCAGGATCGCGCGGGTCCGGAAGTCGGGGTCGTCGTTGTCGGCGACCTTGGCGATGATCGCCTTGATCGACTCCGCCTCGATGCGAGCCTGGGCCGGGTCGTAGACGCCGCAGGGAAGGTCGCAATGGGCCGAGACGTCGACCGTGGGAGCGAGCAGCTTCGCGAACATCGTGGTCCTCTCTGTACAGCTGACAAGGTCTGGGGGTCGGGATTGGTTCCTGGCTTGGGACACTACTCCGCGTGTCGCGACCCTCTGGAGCGGGTTCGTACCCGGTCCGCCCCCCCGTATTCGGCGTCGCGCGCGTGCACCACGCCTCGATGCGGCCGACCCTCGAACCCGGCGACCGACTGCTGGTGCGGTATGCCGCCCCGGTGGCGGTCGGCCGACTCGTCCTGGCCCGTTTCCCCGACGGGACCCTGGCCGTGAAGCGTGCGCTCGAGCGGCGCGAGACGCGCTCGGGTGAACCGGGCTGGTGGTTGCTCAGCGACAACCCGGACGAAGGGGTCGACTCCCGGCACCGTGGTGTGATCGCCGAGAGCGACGTGGTCGCCGTCGTGGTCGCCAGGCTCTGGCCCCGGCCCCGCTCGGCGCGGGGGATGTGATGCATGTGGTCACCGGTCGTCCGGCGGTGTCCACGGACGAACGACGCGACGGCCGCGGCGTACGCCCTGTGCCAGAGTGACCAGGTGGCTGCCTCCGACCCACACCCGTTCGCCGGCGACCCCGTCTTCGACCTGCACGCGGGCGGGAAGATGGAGATCCGGTCGCGGGTGGCGCTGGCCGACCGGGCCGACCTGTCGCTGGCCTACACACCCGGCGTCGCTCGCGTCTGCGAGGCGATCGCGGCCGATCCCGCGCTGACCCGCGCCTACACCTGGGTGCCGCACACGGTCGCCGTCGTCACCGACGGGACCGCCGTCCTCGGGCTGGGTGACATCGGGCCCGCGGCGGCGATGCCGGTGATGGAGGGCAAGGCGGTCCTGTTCAAGGAGTTCGGCGGCGTCGACGCCGTACCGATCTGCCTGGCGACCACCGAGGTCGAGGAGATCATCGCGACGGTCGCCCGCCTGGCCCCCAGCTTCGGGGGCATCAACCTCGAGGACATCTCCGCACCGCGGTGCTTCGAGATCGAGGAGCGGCTGAAGGGCATGCTCGACATCCCCGTCTTCCACGACGACCAGCACGGGACGGCCGTCGTTGCGCTCGCGGCCCTCAGCAACGCGCTGTCCCTGACCGGGCGCGAGCCGGCGAGCACGCGTGTCGTGATCTCGGGGGCCGGAGCCGCCGGTGTCGCGGTGGCCCGGATCCTGCTCAACGCCGGGGTCGGCGACATCGCGGTCGTCGACCGTCGCGGCGTCCTCAACTCGCGACGCCCGGACCTGACACCGGTGAAGAAGGCGCTCGCGGTGGACACCGCCGACCGCCACGACCGGCACGGATCGCTCGCCGACGTGATGGCCGGGGCCGACGTCTACCTCGGGGTCTCCGGCGGGACCGTGCCGGAGGAGGTCGTCGCCGGCATGGCCGACGACGCGATCGTCTTCGGGCTGGCGAACCCCAACCCCGAGGTCCCGGTCGAGGTCGCCCACCGGCACGCGCGCATCGTTGCCACCGGCCGGTCGGACTACCCGAACCAGATCAACAACGTGCTCGCCTTCCCGGGCATCTTCCGCGGCGCCTTCGACGTCAACGCCACGGCCATCACCGAGGGCATGAAGCTCGCGGCCGCCCACGCGCTGGCAGGCCTCGTGGGCGACGACCTGGCCGAGGACCACATCGTCCCGTCGCCGTTCGACCCCCGGGTCGGGCCCGCCGTGGCCACCGCGGTGGCGGACGCGGCGGTGGCGGACGGGGTCTCCGGGCAGTGAGGCCGACACCCTAGGGTCGTGACATGTTCGCCGTGTACGCCGAGAAGTTCAGCACCGACGACCCGCTGTCCGGCCTCGTGGTGGGTGAGCGACCGGATCCCGACGTGCCGGACGGGTGGACCTCGGTGACGGTGAGGGCCGCGGCGCTGAACCACCACGACCTCTGGTCGCTGCGCGGGGTCGGCCTCCGCGAGGAGCAGCTGCCGATGATCCTCGGGTGCGACGCCGCCGGGGTGGACGAGGACGGCAACGACGTGCTCATCCATGCCGTGATCAGCGACCCCGCCTGGCGCGGTGACGAGACCGAGGACCCGCGCCGGTCGCTGCTCTCGGAGCGCCACCAGGGCACGTTCGCGGACAAGGTCGCGGTGCCGCGGTCGAACCTGGTGCCGTTGCCGCCGTCGCTGTCGTACGCCGAGGCCGCGTGCCTGCCGACCGCGTGGCTCACGGCGTACCGGATGCTGTTCGTGCAGGGCGGTCTGAAGCCCGGCCAGTCGGTGCTGGTGCAGGGGGCGGGCGGTGGTGTCGCCACAGCACTGATCACGTTGGCCCGCG
This sequence comes from Nocardioides sp., assembly GCA_036270075.1. Classification (GTDB taxonomy): domain Bacteria; phylum Actinomycetota; class Actinomycetes; order Propionibacteriales; family Nocardioidaceae; genus Nocardioides. Next base: position 4,801 of record DATBDF010000256.1, on the reverse strand, counting down.
CCGGCGGGCTTCAGGTGTTCGCCACCAGTCGCGACGAGGCGAAGCGCGCACGAGCGCTGGACATCGGTGCCCACGCGACGTACGCGACCGGCGAGCGGCTGCCGGACCGGGTGGACGCCGTGATGGAGACGGTCGGCGCCGCGACGTGGAACCACTCGCTGCGGTCGCTGCGGCCCGGCGGCACCCTGGTCATCAGCGGTGCGACCAGCGGCCCCGACCCGGACAGCACCGAGCTGAACCGGATCTTCTTCCTCCAGCTGCGGGTGATCGGGTCGACGATGGGGACGAGCACCGAGCTCGGCAGGCTGGTCTCCTTCCTCGACGCGACCGGCACGAAGCCGCTGATCGACCGGACGCTGACCATGACCGATGCGCGTGAGGGCTTCGCGGCGATGAACGACGGCGACGTCTTCGGCAAGATCGTCTTCACCCGCTGATGCCGACGCACCTGGTCACCGGCGCGGGCTCCGGGATCGGCCGAGCGGTCGCCCGGGCGCTGCACGCGCGAGGCGACGACCTCGTGCTGCTGGCGCGCACCGACGAGCGATCCGCCGAGCTGGTCGGAGCCTTCCCGGGCGCGGACGTGCGGGTGCTCGACCTCGCGGACCCGGAGGCGTCGGACCGGTTCGGTCCCGTGCCCGACCGGCTGGACTCGATGCTGCACGTGGCGGGGGTCGTGGAGCTCGCGCCGGTGGCCGAGCTCCGGACCGATCACCTGCGTGAGCAGCTCGACGTGAACCTGGTCGCTCCGGCCCTGATCACACGTGCCTGCCTCCCCGCCCTGCGGGCCGCGCGCGGGACCGCGGCCTTCGTGAACTCGGCGGCCGGGCTCTCCGCCGGCGCCACGTGGTCGGCGTACGCCGCCTCGAAGTTCGGGCTGAGGGCGTTCGCCGACTCCCTGCGCGCCGAGGAGATGGAGCACGGCGTCCGGGTGACCACGGTCTTCCCGTCGCGCACGGCGACCCCGATGCAGGAGAAGGTGCACGAGCAGGAGGGCCGCACCTACGACTCGTCGCGGTGGATCAGCCCCGAGACGGTGGCGGCCACGATCCTGCACGTGCTGGACCTCCCGGACGACGCCACCATCCCGGAGGTGGTCGTACGGCCCCTCGTGCCCTGGACCCCCCGCTGACCTGGCGATGGGGTCACGCGGAAAGGCGCTGACCTGGCGATCGGGTCACGCAGGAATGCACTGACCTGGCGATCGCGTCACGCGGAAAGGCGCTGACCTGGCGATCGCGTAACGCGGCAGGGCGCTGACCTGGCGATCGCGTCACGCGGAAGGGCGCTGACCTGGCGATCGGGTACGCCGGACACCAACCTGCCCTGTGTGTGCGCACGATCGTCGGCTGGCTGCCCGTGCGTGTCCTGATCGCCGGGTCGGCGTCGTATGGCGTGTCCTGATCGCCAGGTCGGCGTCGTGTGGCGTGTCCTGAGCGCCAGGTCGAGGTTCAGTCGACGGCCAGCTCGCCGAGCTCGGACCAGTCGGTGCCGGGGACGCTGAAGTTCACGATCCGAGGGGTCTCGGCGAGATGGGCGGGGAGCTCGCGCTGGGCGGACCTGAAGTGTTCGGACTGCACGTGGGCCGCCCCCGCGTCGTCGTCGGCGAAGGCCTCGACGAGGACGTACTCGGTGGGGTCGTCCAGGCTCCTCGACCAGTCGAACCAGAGGTTGCCCGGCTCGGCCCGGGTTGCCTCGGTGAACGCCCGGCTGATCTCCGGCCAGCGGTCGGCGTCCTCGGGCTTCACGCGGAACTTGGCGGTGATGAAGATCAACGGTCCTCCCAGGTAGATGTGTCAGTCCGCCGGGCGAGCACGAAGATACGCAGCCGCCGGCCGGTGATCCGGGTCTGGTACCTCAGGTAGCCGCTGTATACCGCGGCGGAGCTGGCGAGCACGGCGGCGCGCTCGTCCTCGTCCGCCGCCCGCGCGACGGCCTGCACGGTGGTCTCGTGGTGGGTGACCGACAGCCGCGGGTCGGCCTCCAGGTTCAGCACCCAGGCCGGGGTCGACCGCTGTCCGAAGTTGGTCCCGAGCAGCGCCAGGGTGTCGGCGTACGGCACGGCGATCAGGTGAGTACGCCGCGGCGCGCCGGACCGTCGTCCGGTCGTGACGATGTCCAGCACCGGCAGCCCGGCCAGCAGTTCCGGTGCACTCGTCCGGCCCTTCGACACGCGACCGACCGCGTCGTCGAGGTGACGGAGCGTCTTGGAGAACGTCCAGGCGCCGAACCTCGTCGAGGCGTAGGCCTGGACGCTCCGGTGCAGGGCGTTCGGGTGGGGGATCCGGTACCCGAGGTCCGCGGCCAGTCCCATGCCGGAACCCTAGGCGAGTCAGTCCTCCGGGTCGTCGAGCCGCGCGAGCCACGTGGCGAGCCGCTCCACCGCGGTCTCGAACTCCGGGTGGGTGTCGGTGAACTCCTGCAGCCGCTCGCCCAGCCAGGCCAGGGTGACCTCCTCGTCACCCCGGCGCTGCTGGAGCTCCTCGATCCCGCGGTCGGTGAAGTACATCGAGCGCGTCCGACCGTCAGTAGCTCTCGACAGCCAGGTCGTCCGGCCCGGCGAACGCCCCGGCCATCAGCGCCTTCTGCTCCTCGGCATGCCGCTTCGCCGTGCCGACCGACGGCGACGACGATCTCGGCCGGCTGATCGACTCGACGGTCACGCCGAGCTCGGGCCAGACGTTGAGCGCGTAGAAGGGACGCGGGCCCATGTTGCCCGGCTCGTCCTGCACCCAGCGCACGGTCCTCAGCCCGGGGTAGCGCGCGATCTCGGCCTTGATCTCCTCGAGCGGAGTCGGGTACAGCTGCTCGATCCTGGCGATCGCGAACCGCCCGCGGTCCTCGTGCTTGGTCCGCTCGACCATGAGGTCCCAGGTCACCCGGCCGGAGCACATCAGGAGGGTGTCGACCTGGGCCGGGTCGGCGTCGTCGTCGGCGATGAACGGACGGAACGTGCCGGAGGTGAAGTCCGCCGGCTGCGACGCGGCCTCCTTGCGCTTGAGCATCGACTTCGGCGTGAACACGACCATCGGGTGGTGCTCCTCGCCGAGCGAGTGCCGCCGCAGCAGGTGGAAGTACGACGCGGGAGTCGACGGCTGCGCGACCACGAACGCGTCGTCCGCCGCCATGGTCAGCCAGCGCTCGATGCGCGCCGAGGAGTGGTCGGGGCCCTGACCCTCGTAGCCGTGGGGGAGCAGCAGGACGACGCCGGACTGCTGGCGCCACTTGTTCTCGCCGGAGGTGATGAACTCGTCGATCACCGTCTGGGCCCCGTTGACGAAGTCGCCGAACTGGGCCTCCCAGAGAACCAGCGCGTCGGGCCGTGCCACCGAGTAGCCGTACTCGAAACCCAGGGCGGCGTACTCCGAGAGCAGCGAGTCGTAGATGTGGAACTTCGCCTGGTCCTCCGTCAGGGCCGTCAGCGGCGTCCACTCGTTGGCGTTGGTGCGGTCGATGATCGTGGCGAAGCGCTGCACGAACGTGCCGCGACGAGAGTCCTGCCCGGCGAGGCGCACCGGCCGGCCGTCCATGAGCAGCGAGCCGAACGCCAGGATCTCCCCGGTTCCCCAGTCGATCGGGCCGTCCGCGATCGCGTTGGCCCGCCGCTGTAGCTGGGGCATCACCTTGGGGTGAACCGTGAAGCCGTCGGGCGGTGTCACGTAGGCGTCGGCGATCCGCTTCATCACCTCGGGCGTCACCGCGGTCTTCGCGGCGCCCACGGACTTCTCGGGGTAGTCCGGCACGGTCGTCCACTCGGTCGGTTGCGAGTCGGCCTCGCGCACCTCGGTGAACACCCGCTCCAGCTGCTGCTGGTAGTCCTGGAGGACCTGCTCGGCCTCCTCGATCGTGATGTCGCCACGACCGATGAGGGACTCGGTGTAGAGCTTGCGCACCGAGCGCTTCTGCTCGATCAGGTCGTACATCAGGGGCTGGGTGTACGACGGGTCGTCGCCCTCGTTGTGACCGCGGCGGCGGTAGCAGACCAGGTCGATGACGACGTCCTTGTTGAACGCCTGGCGGTACTCGAAGGCCAGCCGCGCGACGCGGATGCACGCCTCGGGGTCGTCGCCGTTCACGTGGAAGATCGGGGCCTGGACCATCCGTGCGACGTCGGTGCAGTACAGCGACGACCGTGACGACCCGGGAGACGTCGTGAAGCCGACCTGGTTGTTGACGACCAGGTGGATGGTGCCGCCCGTGCGGTAGCCGCGCAGCTGAGACAGGTTGAGCGTCTCGGCGACCACGCCCTGGCCGGCGAACGCAGCGTCACCGTGCACGAGCAGCGGCAGCACGGGGTACTCGGCGCCGCGGTTCAGCACGTCTTGCTTGGCGCGGGCGATGCCCTCCAGCACCGGGTCGACCGCCTCGAGGTGCGACGGGTTCGCGGCCACGGAGACCTTGATCCGGTCGCCGAGCCCGGAGAGGAACTCACCCTCGGCGCCCAGGTGGTACTTCACGTCGCCGGAGCCCTGAACCGTGCGCGGGTCGATGTTGCCCTCGAACTCGCGGAAGATCTGGGAGTACTTCTTGCCCACGATGTTCGCCAGGACGTTGAGCCGGCCGCGGTGCGCCATGCCGACGACGACTTCGTCCATGTCGTCGTGCGCCGCCTGGGAGACCACTGCATCGAGCAGCGGGATCACAGACTCGCCGCCCTCGAGGGAGAACCGCTTCTGCCCGACGAACTTCGTCTGCAGGAAGGTCTCGAAGGCCTCAGCCTGGTTGAGCTTTCCCAGGATTCGCAGCTGTTCTTCGCGCTCCGGGCTGGTGTGCCCGAGCTCGACGCGGTCCTGGATCCACT
>DATBDF010000255.1:0-14247 GCA_036270075.1 Nocardioides sp. | reverse complement strand
GGTGGCCCGTCGGCGTCGACGCCGAGGCGATCGCGGACGCGCTGGTGCCGTCCCAGCAGACACCCCTGGGGCCCCTCGCAGCCGGGCTCCGGCTCGTCGACATCCCGGTGCGCGACCGGCTGTGCGAGCTCGACTTCGAGTTCCCGCTGACCGGTGGCGACCGGCCCGCGGCAGCCCGGGCCGGCGTACGGCTGGGCGAGCTGGCGGGGTTGCTCCGGGCGCACCTGCCCGCGGCCGACCCGCTGGCGTCGTACGCCGACCAGCTCGTGGGGCCGTTCGGGGAGCAGGCGCTGCGTGGGTACCTGTCCGGCTCGATCGACGTCGTGCTCCGGGTGCCGGCCGAGTCCGACACCCACCGCTACGTCGTCGTCGACTACAAGACCAACCTGCTCGGCGAGCCCGGGACGCCGGTGACGTCGGCCGACTACGGCCGCGCCGAGATGGCAGCAGCCATGCTGCACAGCCACTACCCGCTGCAGGCCCTGCTCTACTCCGTGGTCCTGCATCGGTACCTGCGCTGGCGGCTGCCGGCGTACGACCCGGAGCAGCACCTCGGCGGAGTGCTGTACCTCTTCCTCCGTGGCATGTGCGGCCCCGACACCCCGGTCGTCGATGGCCACGTCGCCGGCGTCTTCGACTGGACGCCGCCGGCGGCCCTGGTCACCGGCTTGAGCAACCTGCTCGAGGGGGCGTCGACGTGATCGAGCCCTTCGAGACCGACGACCCGCGCGACCGCCGCTACGCGCTCGGCCTGTCCGGCGTTCTCGGCCGCTTCAACGCGGCCGGCGTCCTGGAGGCCTCCGACGTCCACGCGGCCCATCGGATCCGGGCTCTGGCCTCCGAGCCCGACGACGACGTCGCGCTGGCTCTCGCGCTGGCGGTGCGGTCCTTGCGGCACGGCTCGGTGTGCCTGGAGCTCGGGGACCTGGCCGAGGAACCTCTCCCAGACGGACTGGGCTGGCCGAGCGGTGGGTGGGCGGAGCGGGTCGCCGCCAGCCGGCTCGCGGAGGCCGGCGTGGTGCGCGTCGAGGGCGACGTCGTCTACCTCGACCGCTACTGGCGCGAGGAGTGCCAGGTCCGCGACGACCTCGTCGCCCGGCTCTCGCTGCCTCCGCCCCGTGTCGACCTGGCGCGGCTGGAGAGCCTGGCAGGCGTCCTGTTCGGCGAGCCGTACGCCGAGCAGCGCGCCGCCGCCCTGGCCGCCGCCCGACAGTGGACCACCGTGCTCACCGGTGGCCCCGGCACGGGCAAGACGACGGCGGTGGCCGGACTGCTCGCGCTGCTGGCCGACCAGTCGGACCGACCGCTGCGGATCGCCCTCACCGCCCCGACCGGCAAGGCGTCGGCCCGGCTCCAGGAGGCCGTCCGGAACACGCTCGCCGGGCCGGCGTTCGACGGCCGGCGCGAGGGCGTCGGCCAGCCGGTCGCCCAGACCCTGCACCGTCTGCTCGGGTGGAAGCGTGGGAGCCGCAACCGGTTCCGCCACGACCGGCGCAACCGGCTCCCGCACGACGTGATCGTCGTCGACGAGACGTCCATGGTGTCGCTGACGATGATGGCCCGGCTGGTCGAAGCCGTGCGGTCCGACTGCCGTCTGGTGCTCGTCGGCGACCCCGACCAGCTCGCCTCGGTCGAGGCGGGCGCGGTGCTGGCGGACCTCGTCGACGGCCTGGCCCGTCGCGACCCTCGTGCCGTTTCCGCACTCCGGACGTCGCACCGGTTCGGTCCCGAGATCGGCGGGCTGGCCGACGCGGTCCGGGCCGGCGACTCCGACCGCGCCCTCGACCGGCTCGCGGCCGGCGGTGGCCACGTCGAGCTCCTCGACTCCTCCGACCCGGCGGTGATCGCGTCGCTGCGCGACCGGCTCGTGGGCCATGCCCTCCGGCTTCGTGAGGCCGCCGCCGCGGGTGACGCGGACCGCGCGATCAGCATCGTCGACCGGCATCGCCTGCTCTGCGCCCATCGGGACGGACCCTGGGGCGTCGGACACTGGAACCGCCTGATCGAGCGTGCGCTCGCCGAGCACACCGGGCTGCCGATCGGCGGGGGCTGGGGCCAGGAGTGGTACGCCGGCCGGCCGTTGCTGCTGACCAGCAACGACTACGGCCTGGACCTGTTCAACGGCGACACCGGGGTCGTGGTGGCGGCCGGAGAGGGCGTGCGAGCCGCGATCGCCGTACCCGGCGGCCATCGCGACCTGGCGACCTCGCGGCTGACCGACGTCGAGACCATGCACGCGATGACCGTGCACAAGAGCCAGGGCAGCCAGGCCAGGGAGGTCACCGTGCTGCTGCCACCCGACGACTCGCGACTCCTGACGCGCGAGCTGCTCTACACGGCGCTGACCCGTGCCGAGGAGAGGGTGACCCTGGTCGCCACCCCGGACGCCGTACGCCGTGCCGTCGAGCGGCCGGCCCAGCGCGCCAGCGGCCTAGCCGGGCGGCTGGCTCACGAGGCGGAAACCCCGGCCTCCGGTTCGTGAGGCCTGGTTATGGTCGAGACATGCTGCTGCTGAGGGTGGAGCTGCCCAACGTGCCCGGGTCGCTGGGCAGGCTGGCCACGGCGATCGGCGCGGCCGGGGGCGACATCGAATCGATCGAGATCGTCGAGAAGCGCATCGACGGCATCGACGTCGACGACGTCCTCCTCGACATGGTCGAGGGCGCGATGCCCGACTCGGTGGTCTCGGCGTGCAACGCGGTGGACGGGGTGAAGGTGCTGTGGATCAGCCGGTACCTTGCCGGCGGCAACCTGTTCCCCGACCTCGAGGTGGTCGAGACGATGACGTCCGACCCCTCAACTGCCCTGGACGCCCTGGTCGCGGCGCTGCCGGTGGCGTTCCGATGCGAGTGGGCGGCGCGGATCGCTGTCGCGGGTGACGGGTTCGAGATCGAGCGCGCGAGCGAGGGTGCCCCGACGTCGATCGAGCTGAAGCCCGGGTCGGGTCTCGACCGGCAGACGATCGGCGACGACCTGGTCGCGATCGCGCCGGTCGGCCACGCCCGTGTGGTCGTGATGGGACGCCGGGGTGGGCCGGAGTTCCTCGACTCCGAGCTGGCCCGGCTGGGTCACCTGGTCGGCCTCGCCGCGTCCATCGCCACCCGCTGAGGAGGCGCTTCCCGGCGTACGCCGGGCAGGAAAGGCCTCAGGTGACGCGCTCGAGGAGGAACACCGGGATCTCCCGGTCGGTCCGCTTCTGGTACTCGCCGTACGTCGGCCAGGTGTGGACGGCGTAGTCCCACCAGTCCTGGCGCTCGTCGCCGTGGACGAGCCGGGCGGTGTAGGTGTGCCGCTCCGCCCCGTCCTGGAGCTCGACCTCGGGGTGGGCGAGGAGGTTGTGGTACCACTCCGGGTTCGTCGGGGCCCCGCCCATGGACGCGATCGCGACGTAGGTGCCGTCGCGCTCGACGCGCATGACCGGGTTCTTCCGCAGGTGACCGCTCTTCGCGCCGACCGAGGTGATGACCACGATCGGGTCACCGGTGTTGCGCAGCGTGTTGGCGCGCCGACCGCCGGACTCCTCGTACGCCGCCACCTGGTCGCGGACCCACTGCTGCTGGCTGGGCACGTACTCACCCGAGAGTGTCATGGCGTCAAGAACGTGCCAGGTGGCTCGATCATTCCACTGGCAGGTCCGCGGTGCTTGACTCCGTTCATGGACGACATGTGGAGCGTGGTCGCGGGCGAGCGCAGTGCGCTGGCCGACGACCTGGAGGCTCTCGACTCCGCCGCCTGGGACACACCGTCGCTGTGCGAGAAGTGGACCGTGCGCGACGCGGTGGCGCACATCATCGCGACCGCCGAGATGACCCCGCCGAAGTTCCTCGGGAAGATGATCGGCAGCGGGTTCAACTTCCAGAAGATGACCGCCAAGGAGATCGCGGACAAGCGCGGCGCCAGTCCCGCCGCCGAGCTCAAGCATCTGCGCGCCGTGCGCGACCGTCGTACCGCGCCGCCCGGCCCGAAGACGTCGTGGCTCGGCGAGACGATCGTCCACGCGGAGGACGTGCGCCGTCCGCTCGGCATCGAGCACTCCTACCCGATGGAGGCGGTCATCGCGGTGGCCGACTTCTACAAGGGCTCGAACATCCTGATCGGCTCGCGCGACCGCATCGAGGGCGTGACCTTGAGAGCGACGGACACGGACTGGTCCTTCGGGTTCGGGCCCGCTGCCGAGGGTCAGATGCTCTCCGTCCTGATGGCGATGACCGGGCGCAAGGCGGCCCTCGACGACCTGGCCGGCGACGGGGTGGCCTTGCTGCAGCATCGGTGATCAGCGACGGCCGGTAGGTTCGCGCCATGAGTGCGATCGCGGGCGTCAGTGAGACCTTCGACGCCGACGAGTGGGACGACGTTCCCGGGTTCGGCGACCTCACCGACCTGACGTACCACCGCGCCAAGGCGCACGGCACCGTCCGCGTCGCCTTCGACCGCCCCGACGTGCTCAACGCGTTCCGCCCCCACACCGTCGACGAGCTGCTCCGCGTCCTCGAGCACGCGCGCACCTCGAGCGACGTCGGGTGCGTCCTGCTGACCGGCAACGGCCCGAGCGAGAAGAACGGCAAGTGGGCGTTCTGCACCGGCGGCGACCAGCGGATCCGCGGACGCACCGGCTACCAGTACGCCGAGGGTGAGGGCGCCGACACAGTGGACAAGGCCAGGCTCGGCCGCCTCCACATCCTGGAGTGCCAGCGGCTGATCCGCTTCATGCCCAAGGTCGTGATCTGCCTGGTGCCCGGCTGGACGGCCGGAGGTGGACACTCGCTGCACGTCGTGTGCGACCTGACGATCGCCAGCCAGGAGCACGCCCGCTTCAAGCAGACCGACGCGGACGTCGGGTCGTTCGACGGCGGCTTCGGGTCGGCGTACCTCGCCCGCCAGGTGGGGCAGAAGGTCGCGCGCGAGATCTTCTTCCTCGGTCAGGAGTACTCCGCGGAGGACGGCGTGCGGATGGGCGCGGTCAACCGCGCCGTTCCGCACGCGGAGCTCGAGCCCACCGGGCTGGAGTGGGGCCGGCTGGTCAACGGCAAGAGCCCCACCGCGCAGCGGATGCTCAAGTACTCCTTCAACCTGATCGACGACGGGCTGGTCGGCCAGCAGCTGTTCGCCGGCGAGACCACGCGCTTGGCGTACATGACCGACGAAGCGGCCGAGGGCAGGGACCAGTTCCTGGAGAAGCGCGACCCCGACTGGTCGCCGTTCCCCTGGTACTACTGACCCGCACGTCCCGGAGCCGCGCGCTCAGGCCGCGTCGAGGAACGCCAGCACGTGGGCGACGGCCTCGGTCCTGCTCTGGACGCCGAGGCGGAGGAAGACGTTCTCGAGGTGCTTGCGCACCGTCGCCTCGGAGAGGTTGAGGTCGCGGGCGATCTGGGTGTTGCTGGCTCCCGTGGCGACCCGGCGGAGGACCTCCCACTGTCGCGGTGTCAGGTTCGGTTCGCCGCGCAGCTCGCGGTCGCGACGGCTGTGCAGCTCGGCGACGTGCGGGCGCGCCAGCGCGAGCATGGCCTTCTCCCGCTCGGAGAACACCGGAGCGTTCCCCTCGCGGAACAGGAGCAGGCGTCGGTCGGTGCCGCCGAGCGGAGTCATCGGCACCAACAGCTCGTCCTTCAGACCCATCGAGGCGAACTGCGCCCCGAGGGGCGTGCTCGCATAGGCCCGGGTGCTCCACGTCTCCGCCTGATGCAGCACCGTCGAGTAGTCGCCGGTCGTCAGCGGGCCGGAGCAGCCGTCGTCCTCCCAGAACTCCTGCCAGAACATCTGCGAGAACTCGTCGGTCACCCCGACGGTGTCCTCACGCTGCACCCCCTCGTCGGTGACGAACAGGGTCCTGAGCCGCTGCTCCGCGACGTCCATCAGCTGGAAGGTGATGTCGTCGCACGGGATGAGCTCGCGCACACCGATGAGCACGTCGACGTAGAAGATGTCGTCATCGGCGGCCGGCTCGCACCGCTCGAAGACGGAGAGCAGCGCGCGGACGTCGTTGTCGGTCATGACCCAGTTCCCTGTCACGGCACATCCTCCGTCTCTGACGATGACCCCAGGCTAGAGCGAGGCGGCGCCGGGCGACATACGCGTTACCGCGTACGGCGTTCGCCCAGCGCCGAACGTCGAATTCCTTCGGGTCGGCGCGCACGCGATCGTCGAATGACCAAACGAAATCACGGAGGTCATCATGACTACCCTGTCGATCCACCACCGCCCCGCTCCCTTCATCGCCGCGGCTGCCGCTGTCGCAGCGATCGCGGCCGGCTCCGTGGCCCTGGCCGCGTCGCACGACACCGGCGGGCCCTCGGCACCGGGCGGGCACACGCAGGTCTCGGTCCGACCGGACCCGCCGTTGTGGCACCACGTGGCGACGACCAGCGGTGGTCACGTCATGCTCGGCAACTAGCGGCCTTCATCGATCGGGGCCGCCGTGGCCCCCGAGATCTCAGGCACGCGTGAAGCCGGCCATGGACTCGCAGAGTGCGAGCCGCTTGGCCCGCAGGGAGCCGGGCTTGTACTTCTGCTGCCAGCTGTCGTCCTCGGTGAGGAAGAGGCTGGCGTCGAGCACCGACTGCGGCTCGCCGGCCGTCGCCTCGGTCACGCTCCTGAAGTAGTAGTGGTTGAAGATCCGGTTGAACTCCGTGGCGTAGATGTCGGCGGTGCGCCGGCTCCCTCGGATGACGATCATGTTCTCGTCGTTGTCGGTCGTGGAGGCCCCGCTGAAGTTGGCCGAGCCGGTCACCACGATCGGGTCGTCGCCGAGCGGGTCGATCAGCAGGAACTTCGAGTGCACGTAGCTGACGTGCTGGTTGAGTCCGAGCAGACCGGCGTTCGTCTCCTTCGCCCACTGGTAGACCGGGTTCTCCAGGTACGACCCCCAGGCCTGGTAGACGTTGTTGCTCGCGTTGATCCGCACGAACGCCGTCGGGTCCTCCGGGTCTGGCTTGTCGCGCGACTCCAGCAGCATGAACACGATCGCGTTCTGTGACGTGTTGTCCTCCAGCAGCTCCTTGAACCCCGCGCCGACGCCGAACGCGAAGGTGATGCAGCCCTCGCGAGTGGCGGTGTCCAGCAGGACCTCGTAGGAGTCCAGCACGGCGGTGGTGCTGCGAGGGCTGAACACCGAGGTGACCCCGACCGGCACGGTCCGGAGATCTGACGGCACCGGCGAGAGCTGCTCGACGGCATCTCGGAACGCCTTGTTCTTCGCGATCACGACCGACCTCGTGTCGTCGGTCCGGCCACCTGGGTCACCCGCCAGCAGGTTCCAGTAGCCCTGGAAGGCCAGCGCCACGGAGGGGTCGCGCACCCAGTGCCCGACGTTGGTCTGCCCCGCGATCCCGCCGAGCGTGAGGTTCGTCGACCCGGTCCACGCCTGCGTCGGTACCGCACCCGCGGGGATGTGCACCATGAACTTGTTGTGCGCGATAGCCGACCGTCGCGCCTCGCGGAGCCGGTAGTGGGCGGTCGTGATGCCAGCCCGGCCCAGGGTGTCGAGGTTCTCCTGGCGCGGGAACGAGGCCTCGGTCGCGGACCCGTTCTCCTTCCCGTCCACGACGAGCTGGACGTCGACCCCGCGGTCGATCGCGTTCTTCAACGCGGTGGCGGCCGGGTCGTAGGCGAACTCGTAGAAGCAGCCGAGGAGCCGGTCTCCGGGCTGCGTCTGGTCGATGAACCGCAGGAGCGCGTCGTCGAGGTCGCGACTCAACCAGCCGAGAGCCTGCTTCTGCCGGTCGGGATCGAGGTCCGCGATCGGGGTGTTGCCGTACTGGGCGGTGTAGGACTGGCTGCTGGCGACACCGCGGTTGAAGAAGACGTCGTGCTGCTCGCCGTACAGGGGCTCGGTGCGGATGGTCAGCGTGAGCGGCGTCGCCGACCGGACCAGCTTCTCCGGCGTTCCCTTGAGCGGGTGGAAGACGTAGCGGTAGCGGCTGCCGGGCTGGCAGGTGAAGTCGTCCCAGGTGAAGCTCTGGACGGGTTGGTCGTAGGTGCTGACCCGTTGTCCCGGCAACGGGTTCGGCACCAGTGTGTGGAAGACCTTGAAGCCGGGCATCCACTCGTCCGTCCCCGCGGCGAGGTCGTAGCGGCGGACGGCGAACCCGAGCAGGCCGGCCTTCGTGACGTCGCTCGCCACCACCGCGAACGACACCGTGTTCGTACCGGTCACGGCGTACACCCTGCCCGCTGCTGCTGTGCGAGACCTGAAGCGCATGGCGCCCTCCCCGTTGCTCCGACGCTACTGCCGATGAGGAGCAAGGGTCGGTGCTTCGACGGACGTCCCGAGGCACGAACAGCGTCTGCTTCGCCGCCTTCGCCGCCACCTCTGCCGCGAGGTGCGGAGGGCCTCCTGTGGCTAGCTCATCGCGCTCGCGATGAACGCCGTACCCATGGAGGCCGTGGGACTGATCAGGACGGTCGCGTCCTCACACGTCGACCTGGCGCCGAGGGAGACCCGGAACCGGGCGTCACCTGCGGGAATGCTCAACGGCTGGGGACCGCTGTCGGCCACTTGCTCTCCTCCGCAGAAGAGCAGGACGTCGATCATCGCGACCGGGTTGTCCCGGGTGCCGTCGGCGCGGGGGACCTGGAGCCCCTCGATGCGCACGTCCGCCCGGCCGTTCGTCCGGATCCGGACCTCGCCGCGGTCGATGACCCACGGCAGCCCGCCCGGGTTGACGCCCAGGATCGGGTCGTCGGTGGGCAGGCTCGGGGTCAGGTCGGCCCGGATCAGGTCGTGCCCGGCGTGCTTGCCGTGGTCGCCGTGGTTGCCCTGGTCGGCGAACGCGGCTGAGGGTGCCAGCGCCAGCGCCAGGGCGGGAACGGCACCGAGCAGCGTCGCGGAGAGCTTCCTGTACATGGGTGAGACCTCTCTGTGGATGGCGGCCGGACGTGTCGTCGGGGACTACGGGCCGGCGCGTCGTGGGGTTCAGAGGCGGTCTCGGCCGTTCGTCCCTCGGCGGTCCAGGAGGTCGCTCTGCGACCGCGTCGAACCTTCTGGTGGTTGAGGAGGTCGCTCTGCGACCGTCTCGAGACCGTGGGTCCGGCTGGGGGGGTGGTTTCGAGACAGGCGCCAGGGCGCCTTCCTCAACCACCGGAGGGACGGGTCGGAGCGCCCTTCCTCAACCACCGGGTGGTGTGGGGTTTGGTTCCGGTGGTTGAGGAGGTCGCTCTGCGACGGTCTCGAAACCCTGGGTCCGGCTGTGGGCGTGGTTTCGAGACAGGCGCCAGGGCGCCTTCCGCAACCACCGGAATGACGGCGTCGGGGCCCCTCCGCAACCACCGGAGGGACGGGTCGGGGCGCCTTCCTCCACCACCGGAGGACGGTTCGGGGAATGTCCGGCCGTAGGCATAGGTTTCCGATTCGTGACGACCTCCTCCACGCCCCGGGTGGCGCGCGCCCAGGTGGGGCTGCGCAGCGAGCGTGGCCCGATCCTGCTGGCGGTGATGCTGAGCACGGGGCTGTTCGCGATCGACTCCACGATCCTGGCGACCGCGGTCCCGTCGATCGTGTCCGACCTGGGTGGGTTCACGTCGTTCCCGTGGCTGTTCTCGATCTACCTGCTGGCCCAGGCGATCTCGGTCCCGATCTACGGCAAGCTGGCCGATCTGTACGGCCGCAAGCCGCTGATGCTGCTCGGTGTCGGCCTCTTCGTGGTCGGGTCCCTGCTGTGCGGCTTCGCGTGGAGCATGACGGCGCTGATCGTGTTCCGGATGGTGCAGGGGTTGGGTGCCGGTGCGATCGGGCCGATCGGCATGACGATCCTCGGCGACATCTACACGCTGCAGGAGCGCGCGACGGTGCAGGGCTACCTGGCCAGCGTGTGGGCGATGGCGGCGCTGATCGGTCCGACGCTCGGCGGCGTCTTCTCCGAGACGATCGGATGGCGGTGGATCTTCTTCGTCAACCTTCCCCTGGGGGCCGCGGCGATGTGGACCCTGTGGCGACGGTTCCACGAGAACGTCGAGCGACGGCGTCACCGGATCGACTACCTCGGTGCCACCCTGCTCGGCGTCGGCGGCACCCTGCTCCTGCTGGCCCTCCTCGAGGGCGGCGTCGAGTGGGGCTGGAGCTCCACGACCAGCCTCTCGCTCTTCGTGGCCGCGGCGGTGCTGCTCGGCGCCTTCGTCCTGGTCGAGCAGCGCGCCTCCGAGCCGGTGCTGCCCTTGTGGGTGTTCCGGATGCGCGTCCTGAACGTCGTGAACGCCGGCTCGCTGATCGTCGGCGTGATGATGATGGGCCTGTCCTCGTACGTGCCGCTGTTCTCGCAGAAGGTGCTGGGCACGGGCGCCGTGACCGCCGGACTGGTGCTGGCGGCGATGACGATCGGGTGGCCGATCGCGGCCTCGACCGCGGGCCGTCTGTACCTCCGGTTCGGCTTCCGGTTCACGCTCGTCCTCGGCGGCGTCATCACGGTCCTCGGTGCGCTGATCCTGGCCACGGTGGACGGCGACAGCTCGCTGTGGCGCCTGACGGCCGCGTGCTTCGTGATGGGCATCGGCTTCGGGTACGTCGCGAGCCCGGGGGTCGTCGCCGCGCAGACCGCCGTCTCGTGGGCACGTCGCGGCGTCGCGACGGGCGCGAACATGTTCGGCCGCTCGGTGGGCAGCGCCGTCGGTGTCGCGATCTTCGGCGCGATCGTGAACAGCCACGTCAGCGGCGCGGTCGGGTCGAGCAGTCCCGACATCGAGCACGTGTCGGCGGCCGTCCTCGAGCCGGCCATCCACGACGTCTACATCGTGAGCGCGTTCATCGCGGCCGCCCTGCTCGCCGTGGCGTTCCTGATGCCGTCACGGGTCGTCGAGCCGGACGCCGAGGCGCCTGCCGAGCCCACCCCCGCAGCGGCCGAGCCGGACGCGGTCTCCTGAGCTGCCGGTCTCAGGACGGGTCGCCGAGCTCCTCCAGCCAGGGACGCAGCTCGGGCGCGTCGGCCGCGAGCGCCCGGCCGAGCGAGCAGCCGGTCAGGTCGTGGGCGGCGAGCTGGTCCAGCACGGCACGGGTGAGGGCGATCCGGTCGAGCGCAGGCTCGGGACCGTCATCGACCCCGTCGCGAGCGTCCGCGTAGCCGTCGTGCAGCAGGAGGACACCGCCGGCCGGGTCGGCGGCGCGGAGCTCGGCGAGGTACTCCTCCGGTGGATGCGTCTCCCAGTCCCGGCAGGTGAGGGACCACAGCACCGGTTGGAGGCCTGTCTCGTGGGCAGCGCGCCAGGACGCCCGGTCCTGCCGGCCGTACGGCGGCCGCGACCAGCGCACCGGGACCCCGGCGACGTCCTCGAGCTCGGCCTTCGCATCCCGGAACCGCGCCGCATGGGCGGCCGAGGGGAGGGAGGTGAGCCGCAGGTGGTCGGGACCGTGGAGGCCGACCTCGTGGCCCGCCGACAGGACCTCGTGCAGCAGGCCGAGCTCGGCGCGCACCCGGGTCAGCAGGACGAAGAAGGTGGCGGTGGCGCCGGCCTCGGCCAGGACCGGGAGCAGGTCGTCCGTCACGCCCGGGGTCGGCCCGTCGTCGTAGGTGAGCACGGTCGTCGCAGCGGACCCTCGCACCGCCACGACCGAGCGCCCGTCCTGTTCGGGCACGCTCATGCCCCGGGATCGCTCGGGAGTCGTCCGTGGATGTGGCAGTCCTCGCGGTCCCCGGTGCCGGGCACGGCGTACGCCGAACGCGCGGTGCCCTCGAGGACGAACCCCGCGGCCTCGGCGACCCGGCAGGAGGCTGCGTTGTGCACCGAGTGCTCGAGCTGGACCCGCATCAGGCCGCGCGAGGCGAAGGCCCAGCGGGTGACCGCGTCCACCATCTGGCGAGCGACTCCGCGCCCCCGAGCGGCAGGGAGGACCCGGTACCCGATCTTGGCGACCAGGTCGTCGGTCTCGATGGCGAACAGGCTCACGTTCCCCACCATCCGGAGCGAGGCTCGGTCGACGGCGTGCCACGTCGCGTGCGACCCGTTCGACCAGTCGGCTCCGCTGCGACACCAGGCGGCGGCCGTCTCGAGATCCGGGCAGTCGCGGGCCGGGTTCCAGCGCTTCACGTCGGGGTCGTTGAGCAGCACGTAGGCCTCGGCGGCATCCTCGACCACCGGTGGACGGATGATCAGGTCGGTGGTCTCGAGACGCTCCACGCGCACACCCTAGGGCGACGCCCCCCGCCCCTGACGGCGTACGCCGACCCGTCAGGTCGCGACGTTCTTGATGAAGTCGAAGCTCGCCGTCACCTTGGTGCCGATCCCACCGGCGTCGTTCTGCTTGGTGTAGGTGATCGTGACCCCGCCGTACTCGAGCTGGGCCACGTCGATCGGCGCGGCGTCGGTGGGTGCGGGCGCCACCTGGTACGACGTGACGAAGAGGTTCTGCAGCTTGATGGTCAGGTACACCGGCGCACCGACGCCGGCGCGACGGGCACTCAGGGTCGCGGTCTTGATGTGGGTGCCCTTGGCACAGGCGAGGAACAGCGTGGGTGACGCCGAGCTCGTGTGGGCGACGAACCGGAACGGCTGGGGCTTCGACTTGCCGGCCCCGCTGCCGGTGTTGGTCGGGCTGATCGCGGTCGTGACTCCCCAGGACCAGTCGAGGACCTCGATGGTCTTCGGGAACGTCGCGTCCACCGAGTCACCCGGGATGCCGTCGATGTCGAGGAAGAAGTCGTTCGTCGGGTCGGTCGGGACGCTGACGGCTTCGGCGGACTCGGCGGAGCCGAGAACCAGGCCGCCGAGGGCCGAACCCCCGAGCGTGCCGGCAAGGAGGGTGCGGCGGCTGGCGGTGTGCTCGGTCATCGAGGCTCCTGGGGGGTGGTGAGACCTTCGCCTACCCGATTGTGAACCCCCTCTGTCGTCGCGTCGAGGCGTAGCAGGACCCCGGCGTGGCCGGGGAGGACGAGCCCGTCCGGTGCCACGCTGGCCGCGGTCGGTGAGGTGAAGAGCAGGTCGCCGGTCACCGGCAACGTCGCGGTCGCGTCGGAGAAGTTCACCGCGAGCACGAGTCCGCCCCGGCTCAGCGTGAAGACCCGGGACGCCTCGTCGGCCGCGGCCGTCAAGGCGGAGAACGCCGGGTCCGTCAGCTCGGGCAGCGTTCGCCGGAGCGAGGCGAGGCGTCGGTAGGCATCGAGCAGCACGGCGTGCCTGCCCTCCGACAGCTCGCCCCATCGGAGCTTCGAGCGTTCGAAGGTGGCCGCGTCCTGCGGGTCGGGCACCTCGGCGGGATCCCAGCCCATCCGCTCGAACTCCTCGAGGCGTCCTTCGGCCGTCACCCTGCCGAGGTCGGGCTCGGGGTGGGCGGTGAAGAACTGGAACGGCGTCGACGCCGCCCACTCCTCGCCCATGAAGAGCATCGGCGTGAACGGGCCGCACAGCGTGAGCAGGGCGGCACAGGCCAGCTGGTCGTCGTCGAGGTGCTCGGCCAGCCGGTCGCCCCGAGCGCGGTTGCCCACCTGGTCGTGGTTCTGGTTGGACACCACCAGCCGCCACGTGGGCATGTGCTCGGTGTCGACCGGAACCCCGTGGTCGCGCCCACGGAACGACGACCACGTGCCGTCGTGGAAGAAGCCCTTCTCGCACACCTTCGCGAGCGCCGACAGTGGAGCGAAGTCGGCGTAGTACCCCGTGGTCTCGCCGGTCAGCGCCACGTGGAGGGCATGGTGGAAGTCGTCGCTCCACTGGGCGTCGAGCCCGTAGCCGCCCGCTTCGCGCGGGGTGACCAGCAACGTGTCGTTGAGGTCGGACTCCGCGATCAGCGTGAGCGGCCGCCCCAGGTGCGCCGACAGGGCAGCGGTCTCGACCGCCATCTCCTCGAGGATGTGCACGGGCGAGGTGTCCGCCAGCGCGTGCACGGCGTCCAGCCGCAGGGCGTCGACGTGGTAGTCCGCGAACCACATGTGCACGTTGTCGAGGATGAACCGGCGGACCTCCGCCGAGTTCTCTCCGTCGAGGTTCACCAGGTCGCCCCAGGTGTTGCGCCCCTGCTTGAGGTACGGACCGAACAACGGCAGGTAGTTCCCCGACGGACCGAGGTGGTTGTAGACCACGTCCTGGACGACTCCGAGGCCGGCGGCGTGGCAGGCGTCGACGACCCGTTGGTACGCCGGGGGCCCGCCGTAGCCCTCGGAGACCGCGAACCAGTCGACCCCGTCGTACCCCCAGTTGCGGGTGCCGTTGAACGCGTTGACCGGCATCAGCTCGACCAGGTCGACGCCGATCGAGAGCAGGTGGTCCAGCTTGTCGATCGCGGCGTCGAGCGTGCCCTCGGGTGTGAACGTCCCGACGTGGAGC